>JAGRFM010000052.1 GCA_020446045.1 Nitrosomonas sp. | reverse complement strand
GCATATTCAAGGAACAAAAACGCCGACAATTTTGTTCGAAAAACAAACCCGAAGGGCGCGACAGATTTTTGCGCCTATTTATTCAAAGTACTTGAACATAGCTACGGCTATGCCCCACGTACTTTTCATAAACATTCATCAAAAATCTGCTCGCGCAGAAATGCACATAACTCATGACGACACCCCCTAACGTGATTTACACGTTAAACCGGAAGTGCATGACATCACCATCCTTGACGATATATTCCTTGCCTTCCAGCCGCATTTTGCCGGCTTCCTTGGCGCCCTGCTCACCGTTATACGCGATGAAATCGTCATAGCTGATCACTTCGGCGCGAATGAAGCCTTTTTCGAAATCGGTATGAATAACGCCTGCGGCCTGCGGGGCAGTGTCGCCCTTGTGTATGGTCCAGGCCCTGATTTCCTTCACTCCGGCTGTAAAATACGTCTGCAATCCGAGTAAATCGTACGCCGCGCGTACCAGCCGGTTGAGTCCGGGTTCTTCCAGGCCGATGTCTTCCAGAAACACTTTTTTGTCTTCGTCGGACAATTCGGCGATTTCCGATTCAAGTGCCGCACAGATGGCGACAACCGGTGCATTCTCAGCGGCGGCATAGGCTTTTATCTTGTCGAGCAACGGATTGTTTTCAAAACCGTTGTCATCTACATTGGCGACGTAAATTGCGGGTTTGGCGGTCAACAGGCATAAAGGCTTGAGTAAGGCCTGTTGATCTTTATCGATATCCAGCGAACGGGCCGGTTTTCCCTGGTTCAAATGTTCCAGAACTGTTTCCAGAAAAGCGCACAGCTTGATGGCATCCTTGTTTCCGGATTTTGCGATTTTGGATTCACGTTGCAGCGTTTTGTCAACGGTCGCCATATCAGCCAGAACGAGTTCGGTTTGAATGACTTCAATATCGGAAACGGGGTCGACCTTGCCTGCTACATGCACGACATTATCGTTGGCGAAACAACGCACCATGTTAACGATGCCATCCGTTTCGCGAATGTTCGCCAGGAATTTGTTGCCTAGCCCTTCTCCTTTCGAAGCACCTGCGACAAGGCCTGCAATGTCTACAAATTCAACAATTGCAGGTTGTATTTTTTGCGGTTTGACAATGTCGGACAGTTTCTGGATGCGCGGATCGGGAACTTCGACAATGCCGACGTTCGGGTCAATAGTGCAAAAAGGATAGTTTTCCGCAGCAATGCCTGCTTTGGTCAACGCATTGAATAGTGTGGATTTTCCCACGTTTGGGAGGCCAACAATGCCGCATTTCAGACTCATGATTGGGGTTTCTCGAGGATGGTTTTAATTTTTGGGTTCATTTTTAAATATATGTTGCCTATTTCGAATGCAGTTTCAGCATTGCAGACTGAAAATCACCTTTCGCAATTAACGGCCAAACCTGCAAACTGTTTTCGATTGCTTCATTGATCAGACCGGTTTCTTCTTTGCTGGGTGGATGCAGTACAAAGCGTACAACCGCTTCACGGTGTCCCGGGTGGCCAATGCCGATACGCAATCGCCAGAAATCTTTGGTGCCTAGTTTTGCAGCAATATCTTTGAGGCCATTATGCCCGCCCAGGCCACCGCCCCATTTGAGTTTCGCAATACCTGGCTGTAAATCCAGTTCATCATGAACGACAACGATTTCATTCGGCTGAATTTTATAAAAATGGCAAAGTGCGGCGACGGATTGTCCGCTGCGGTTCATATAAGTCTGCGGTTCGAGCAGCCAGAAATCGTTATCTCCCTGACTGACACGCGTGCACAAACCATGAAAACGGGTTTCCAGCTTTAAAGTCGCGTTGATTTCGTCGGCCAGGCAGTCAATCCAATGGAACCCGGCATTATGACGCGTGTTTTCGTATTCTTTACCAGGGTTACCGAGGCCGACAATGAGTTTCATAAGAAATGACAGGCGTTAGCAAATGCGAGCTATACATAGTAAAAATCTGCTGGCTTCAGGTTTGAACTGATCATCCAGCAGATTTTTAGTGATTGAACAGAGCGGATTTTATTCAGCTTCTGCTTCTCCCTCACTTTCTCCTTCTTCTCCAGTGCTGCTGGCCAGCGCTGAACGTGGGATGGCAATGGCGGCTACGGCCTGATCATCGCCTTTGGAAAGTGCTGTGATTTCGACATCATCAGGCACTTTGACATCGCTCAAGTGTAAAGTGTGGCCTGCTGCAAGATCGATCAGGTCGACCGTAATATATTCCGGCAGGTCTTTCGGCAGACAGGTGACATCCACTTCGGTCAGTACATGACTGACAATTCCGCCTGAAGTCTTAACACCCGGCGCAATTTCGGAATTGATAAAATGCAGCGGGACTTTCATGTGAATTTTTTTCTTCGGATCAATGCGTTGAAAATCGACATGCAAGACCGCCTGTTTGTACGGATGCATCTGGATATCACGCAATAGTACTTTTTCCTTGCTGCTGCCAACTTTCAAAGTCAGAATGGATGCGTGAAAGGCTTCCAATTTAAGCTTATGAAAAAGATCATTATGATCCAGCTCAATAGCTTGCGGTTCACTTTCTCCGCCATAGATAATTCCGGGGGTTTTACCCAAGCGTCGCAGGCGGCGGCTCGCACCTTTTCCCTGCAATGAACGCTGTTCGGCGTTTACTTCAAATTTCATTGATCATTTCTCCACAGTTGTGATTCGTTCGCGACCAAACGAATCGATTAATAAAAAGTTTTTTATTTACTCCATAAACAACGAACTGAGTGAACTTTCGTTGCTGATACGCACCATTGTTTCGGCGAGTAAACTGGCAATGCTCAATTGGCAAATTTTGTCACAGTTCATGGCTTCTTCGCTTAGTGGTATGGTGTCCGTTACAACCAGTTTATCGAGGTTGGAAGTATTAATACGTTCAACTGCTTGTCCCGATAACACCGGATGTGTTGAATACGCGATGACCGCCTTGGCGCCTTCTTCTTTCAAAGCATCGGCTGCTTTGCATAACGTATTGGCCGTATCGACCAGGTCATCAATGATAACGCAGGTACGGTCTTTAATGTCACCGATGATGTTCATCACTCTAGCTTCATTGGGTTTGGGGCGGCGTTTATCGATAATGGCCAGTTCGCATTCCAGGCGCTTCGCCATATGCCTGGCGCGTACCACGCCTCCGACATCCGGTGATACCACGACCAGATCCTGATAATCATGTTTCCAGACATCGCCCAGTAAAATCGGCATGCCGTAAATGTTGTCAACCGGAATATCAAAGAAACCCTGGATTTGATCCGAATGCAGATCCATTGTCAATACGCGGTCTACGCCGACAGTTGTTAACATGTTCGCAACCACCTTGGCTGAGATGGGTACACGGACAGAGCGGGGTCTTCTGTCTTGACGTGCATAGCCGAAATAAGGAATAGCAGCCGTAATTCTCCCGGCAGAGGCGCGTTTTAAGGCATCGACCATGACCAGAATTTCCATCAAACTGTCGTTTGTTGGCGCACAGGTTGATTGCAGGACAAAAACGTCCTTGCCGCGAACATTTTCCAGAATTTCCACCATGACTTCGCCATCGCTGAAACGGCCAACAGTAGCGCGCCCAAGATGAATGTTCAGATGCTTGACGACATCATGAGCCAATTTAGGGTTGGCCGTGCCGGTAAAAACCATTAGGCTGTCGTAAGACATGATTATCTGTGCGAAAAGTTTAGCTGAAAATCAGGTGTTTGTATTAACCCTGACAAAATGAATGATGTCATTTCGATATTGCTTGCTATTGATTTGATTATAGATGAACGTAATTCAAATTCGGTTTTTTTAAAAGCCAGTTCAGTTAAAAGATTGGATACTGGCTGGGGAGGTAGGGATCGAACCTACGAATGCCGGAATCAAAATCCGGTGCCTTACCACTTGGCGACTCCCCAATTTTATTACAAGGATTTATATATCGGATGTTTATCCAATCCGCGCGCCACAAAACCCTTCATCTCGGCAGGCATTTGAGAAAATGCAGTTTTTGCTTCGGTCTCAGAAGCAAATTCGGCAAATACACAAGCACCTGATCCACTCATAGCCGTTATTTTAGTATTTTCCAGACGTTTTAGCCACTCCAAACTGTTAGAAACTTCCGGATAAAGGCTGCAAACTACCGGTTCCAGGTCATTATGACCATCCCAAACGGAAAAGGGCGGTATTTTGATTGGAATTGTGTTTCGTGTCAATTCCTTATTTGAAAAAATTTCCGCTGTGGAAACGTGAACCGGTGGAACAATGACCAAATACCATGCTGGCGGCAATGATACGGCAGATAATTGTTCGCCGACACCTTCGGCAAAAGCATTTTCTCCAAAAATAAAAATGGGTACGTCCGCTCCTAACTGTAAACCCAGCATTCTGAGATGTTCATTATTCCAGTTCAATTGCCACAATTTATTCAATGCCATCAGTATCGTCGCTGCATCGGAACTGCCCCCTCCTAAACCGCCGCCCATGGGGATTCGTTTTTGTAGTGCAATATCGACGCCTAGTGTGGCGCCGCTTTCTTTTTGCAACAGTTTTGCTGCACGGATACATAAATCTTGTTCGACCGGAACACCGTCTTGCGGTGTTACTAATTTAATCAAGCCATCGTCGCGAACATTGAGCGTTAACTCGTCATTAAAATCCAGAAATCGGAAAACAGTCTGCAGCAGATGATAACCATCCGGTCTTTGACCAACGATATGCAGAAAAAGGTTCAGTTTTGCCGGTGCCGGAAAAGTCTTGGTCGTCATAAGGCGATGAAAATCTATGTTGATAGCGTTTTAGGTTAAATCCAGTTATCGACAACCATGCGGATTTTTAGGTCGTCATAGCGTAATTCGATTATTCTTGGGCGAATGATGTCTTCTTCGGATTGCGCAGCAAAATAACGTATATAAAGAATTTGCCATCCATCCTGATGGATAGCAACAATACGATCATCGCTATCCAATTCAATTTTGGCCGTGCTGGCGGGTGAGTGTGCGCCTAGTATCCAGTATTGTAATCCGTCCAAAGGCAACCGCCAGCCAAGCATTTCCGCCGTCAAATTCTCGACGTTGCGCGCATAAAATTCTTCCTGCTTGGCGGTCACCAGACTGGCTCTATCTTTATTTTTCCTGATTTCGGCAATCGTCTGACCGAGTGGAGCAAGCAGAAAAATGTGATCTTCCGGTTCGGTATGTTGCCAATGTACATTACCTGAGAAACTGTGTTGTGCGTTATGCACGGATACTCTGCCCATGACGTGAAAATCGAGTGCCGCAGCATTGTCCAAATCAGTCAACGGTTCTATTATGATGGTTTTAACTGCTGTCGGCGCTGTTAGAGGTGTAAACGTGGCGCAACCGGTCAGCAGAAGAAGAAAAAGGAAAATAAATCGTTTATTTGGGATTACTTTGGAAAGACAAATCCACAGCCCTGAAAAACTGCCAGAAGCGTCTCTGGGAAAGACAACGCGCATTATCTGCCTATACTGGATGGCCCATTCAACCTAAAAACCTCAGTTGGATGGTGTTTAGAGTGCTTTGTTTTTTATTTTTGGCAAGGCGCAATGAGACGTAATAACCCGTTATTACAACGAATTGCAACACCGCAAAAAGTAAAAAACAATGTGCTATAAATAGCATAGCGTCACTCACCATTCAGGTTAAGGAATTTTTCTGAAATGTATATTTTATTCATCAAGTTTGTGCTTTTTTGTAACGGTCAACTGAGGTTTTTAGGTTCAAGTTTCAACTGTTGATTGTTTTGTTTTCCTGTTGATAATCCGGCAATACAATGTTTAATTCCAATGTTTCCTGATTATCATCCTGCTCAAAATTAACAGAAATGGCATCTTGATCGACATTCACATATTTTCGGATAACTTCCAGAAGTTCTTTTTGCAACTGCGGGAGGTAAGACGGCCGGGGATTACGGGCAGCTCTTTCATGAGCCACCAGAATCTGTAATCTTTCTTTGGCGATGTCAGCCGATTTAGGCTTGGATATTCTGAAGTAGTCCAGTAAACTCATGATTTACCTCCAAAAAGTTTCCGGAAGAAGCCTTTTTTGTCTTCGATGAATCGGTGTGGCCGATCTTCTCCCAGATAACGTGCTACGACGTCCTCATAAGCCTGTCCTGCTTCGCTTTTTTCATCCAGAATTACCGGCATTCCGGCGTTGGAGGCGGTTAAAACCGATTTTGATTCAGGAATAATGCCGAGCAGGTGTAATGAAAGAATATCCTGTACATCATCCAATCCCAGCATTTCACCGGATTTTACCCGGCTTGGGTCATAGCGCGTTAAAAGGAGAAATTCCTTGACAGGTTCTTCATTGTTCTCAGCCCTTCTGGATTTGCTTGCCAGTATGCCCAACATGCGGTCGGAATCCCGTACCGATGAAATCTCGGGATTGGTGACGACAAACGCATCGTCTGCATAATACAGCGCCAGATAAGCGCCTTTTTCGATGCCGGCGGGAGAATCGCAAACGATATATTGGAAGTCACCAGATAATTCATCCAATACTTTACCAACACCTTCAAGTGTCAAGGCATCTTTATCCCTGGTCTGCGACGCTGGAAGAATATAGAGCAAATTACAGTTTTTATCGCGTATCAATGCCTGGTTCAGGCTGGCTTCGCCATTGATCACGTTAATGAAATCATAGACCACACGGCGCTCACATCCCATAATCAAATCCAGATTACGCAGACCAACATCAAAATCAATGACAGCAGTTTTGTGGCCTCTCTTTGCAAGCCCCATGGCAATCGCTGCACTTGTTGTGGTTTTACCGACTCCGCCTTTTCCAGATGTCACGACAATAATTCTCGCCAATTGAGCCTCCTTAGCTAAAATTTCTAAGCAATTTCTTTAATGATCAATGCATGATCCTGTAGATAAATCTGAACAGGTTTCTTTTGCATCTGCTTGGTTAAATGTTCACTGGTTTTATAGTCTCCTGAAATCGAAATTAATTCGGCTTGCAAGTCCAGACAAAAAATCCGCGCCGCAGTATTTCCCTGCACACCAGCCAGTGCACGGCCTCGTAACGTATTATAAACATGAATATTTCCTTCGGCCATGATTTCCGCGCCAGCGCTTACTTGTGACATGACAATCAAGTCGCCACGAGCATAGATGCGTTGCCCTGAACGAACGGGTTGTGTCACGATCATGGAACTGACAGGTTCGGCTGGCGATTGGGTTGAATCAATGTGAACGATTGATTCAGACGGTTCTATGTCGTTTTGTACAGTATTGTCGGCAACAGAATCTTGTGGCGGTTGCTGTGTTGATTGCGCTTTCGTTGTCCCTGTGTTTAGGGTTTGGTTTGCACTATCATGTTCACCGCCAGCATCAACGGGAATGGATAATTTGTTTGCCTGCTTGTTTTGCTGTTCATTCCCGCCGCGAATGCCGATTGGAAATAAACCGATTCTTCGCAGCATTTCAGTGGTTTCAATAACATCGATATCCAGGCCTGATTTATTCAGTTCACGTAAATCTATCACTAAAGGTGAGTTTTTAAAAAAATCAGGCGCCCGATTGATTTTTTCTTGCAAGGATTGTTCGATTGCCGCAGGATCGTTGCTGTACAGGATCAATATCGGCGTAAAAAAAGTGCTACTCTTGAATTCAAGAACAGACGATGTATTTGTCATTTTCTGGAGACTCGTCGGCATCTGTTGACTGATGATTGCAATTACACAGTTGACTCGGTTAAATTTGTATTAATAACATTCAACATTGGCAGCTCATTACATTAACCATTAACGAGCTAGGTTATTATGGCATTTTTACGATCACTTTTGCCATTAAAAGTGCTTCAGTTAGATTAATCCGACTAGGCGGAATACTGGTTAAACTGGCTTCTTAAGACCGTGTCGCTTAATTTTAAACTATGCGCGATTGAATACGTGAATATACTAATTCCCCAATTATAATGGAATCTTTATCCAATAGCGCAGGAACTGTACAAATAATGAACCTATTTGATACATGATAAAGCTGATACGTGTATTACTGCTTACAACTGCTGCTAGTGCTTTGCTGATCCTCATGGTGATGGCTTTGCTGTTATTGATCGCCGTTGAAGAAGAAACGAATGTGGAACGATTGGCTGTCGTTGAGACCCGGCACATTGAGCGTGCCAAACGTCTCCTTGATGAACATCGGAAGCATAAAGACCGCCATGTGCTTAATACGATCAGTATTTTGTCTGAAGATATTGATATTGCAGCCAATTACTTGGCCAAGTTGTATGCAAATGGAAAAGCGCGAATCCATTTGTCGCATCGGAAAGCTGAAATTGTTGCGAGTGTGCCTGTATCTTGGAAGTCGCTAACAGGCTTCATTAATTTTCAGGCAACGCTGGTTGAAACCCGTGGACTACCGCAACTTCAATCGGTACGTATTGGTAAACTGGTTATTCCGGACGGGTTAACCCGATTCATAACAGACCAAATTGAGCATCGGTTAGCCAATCATTCACAATATGGAAACGGATTTAATTCAATTCGTCAGATAAAATTTTCATCGGATGCGCTTCGGGTTTCATATCGATTGCCGGAAAGCGATTATGGTGGGACAGAAAATTTCAATCTGCCGGTACTCAGCAAAGCTGAACAGGCTATTATTTATCGTTACCATCTCTTTCTGGTTCAAAATAGCCGTCAACAATCAAACGGAAAAACAGTTCAAAACACTCAACCACTGTCCCAAATTTTGCAATCGCTGATGCAAATGGCTGCAGCGCATTCTGAAAAAAATCGAGCCCCTGTTGAGAATCGTGCGGCCATTCTCGCCGCTACGTTTCATATATTAAGATTGCCGCTGAAATATTTTATACCCGAAGCGGTTGATTGGCCGCGCGCAAAATATCAAGTCATCACATTGGATGGGCGACAGGATTTCGCTCAGCATTTTATCGTTTCTGCAGCCATTACAGCCTATGCCGATACTTTTTTATCCGATGCCATAGGGCTTTATAAGGAGATTGAAGATGCCCGGAGCGGTAGTGGTTTTTCGTTCAATGATATAGCGGCGGATAGAGCCGGAACATTGTTCGGGGAGCGCGCTACAGCCAGCCAGATGGGGGCCATGCAAATACAACAGTGGGCATCGCAAGATATAACGGATAAGGATCTTATGCCGGACTGGCAAGACTTGCCCGAGCATTTGCCTAAACCGGTGTTCAGGCAGCATTATGGGAATATGGATACTCCGGCATATCATCAGATGATGAAAACGATAGAGCAACGCGTTGCGGTGCTGCCTTTTTTACAATAGTGTGCTTTTGCCGCTTCAAACGCGATTAATTCAATTTTATTGCTTTAAACGCTTAATGGTTTCCAGCAGGATTTCATTGTCAGGATCTTTTTCCAAAGCTGAGCGCCAGATGTTTTCTGCATCTTCTTGCGCCCCTTGTATCCACAATACTTCCCCTAAATGTGCGGCAATTTCTGAATCCTGATTCAAAGCAAAAGCACGATTCAAGTAGTTTAAACCCTCAGTCAGATTACCCATGCGGTAATACACCCATCCCAGGCTGTCCATAATGTAGGGGTCGTCCGGTAATAGTTCAACTGCTTTTTTAATCAATTTCAGCGCTTCGGGCAAACGCAACCCACGTTCGGCATAGCTGTAACCCAGCGCGTTATAGGCATGCGCATTATCGGGCCTGATTTCAATTAAACGCTTCAAATCTTTTTCAAGAATCTCAAACTGGCCTATTTTATCTGCGGCTAAAGCCCTGTCATAAAGCAGTTCGGGATAATCCGGAAGTAGATTCAATCCTTGATCGAGCACGTTAAAGACTTCCTGGTGTGAACCCGTGCGCCTTAAAATTTGTGCTTCAGCCAGAATTAAATGTGCTTTTTGCTGATCGTTTGTCGTGGGTAATTGTTGTATCAGCGTGCGAGCGTCTTTCAATTGCCCCTTTTGTGCCAGTAAATCAGCATAACGAATTTGCGCCGGTAAGAAACGTCCGCCACGCTTTACTTGACGATAGGATGCCATCGCCAGGTCAGTTTGGTGAGTTTCTTCGTAAATCCTGGCAAGGTGGAAATGGATAGCATTGGCATCCGAATAATCCAATTCCAGTGCTCTTTTTAAACTTTTTTCGGTCAGATCGAAATCAAAGAGTTCTGTTGCCATCAGACCAACTGCGACCATCACCTCGGCATCATTTTGATTGGTCTCGAATAATACTGTCAGCTGTTCAGCGGCATAGTCTTTTTCGCCCTGTTCAATTAGTAATTGACTGTAGGTTATCCTGACGTCATTGCTATCAGGATATTTCTTGAGGTAAGTGCGGTAAAAATCGATGGCTTGCTTGCCGGATGTGCGCTGAAGTATTTTACCCTGTTGGGCTGCTGCCAGCTCCCAGTCCGGGCGCAGTGAAAGCGCGCGCTCCATTTCTTCAGATGCCAACGCATAATCACCGTTGTACCATGCTGCTTGTGAAACGGCAAAATGTGCTTCCGGCAACTTTGGATAAGCCTGTGCCAGTTTTTGTATTAATCGCAGTGTTTCACCTTTGTTCGGGTTACGTGTCAACAACTGGTTGAGCTGCATAAATGCGCCGGCGGTATTCTCGGGTTCTGAAGCCATCAACATTTCCAGATGGGGAAAGGCGGCATCCAGCCTGCCAAGGTTGACCAGCATTGCTGCGAGCGTTTGACGGGCATCCAGCGATTCGGGATCATATTCAACCCACATGGCGGCGGCTCTTTCGGCAGCGAATGGCTGGCGCGCATGCAGTGCGATTTCACTGGCGCGTTTGGCAATACGGGGGTCGCGTGTAGTCTGCGCCAATTTTAAATAACGGCTGACAGAAACATCCAGATTCCCACGTTGCAAAGCAGTTTCACCCAGTAGAAAATCAAAAAGAATGGGAGCGGTTAATTTCTGTTTGGGCAATTTGGATTCATCAATTTCATATTCGGCACCAGACGTGTCCTTTTCCTCGTCAGCCCCGGATATTTTTTTCTCTTGTGTGGCGCCCAGGGATTTTTCATTTTTTGCCGCACCATCATGCGTTGGAAGCTGCGCGCAAGCTGTCAGGGCAAATAATAAAAATAAAACTAAGATTCTTAGGTTCATGAAAAATCCAGTGATGTTAAAAAGGTAATGGTGTAATCCGATTCTGATAGTACAAAAATATAAGTAAGATTTCTATTTTTCCGACAGAAAAAATATTTTACTTTGTTATCATACAATAAGTGTAAAAAAAACTTACATCTTCAATAGAAAAAATCAAGTTTTTTAACTTTTGAACATAATTCATCAAACAGCAAGTAACGTTTGGAACTGTTATTTTAATTCATCAGAGCAATATTATTTGATTAAAGTTCACAGTGTTAGCGTTAGAAGTCATGAATGTATCCAGTTCTGTTGTTTTTATAATTGGTAATGAAGCTTTGTATCACCGGTCTGTCACGATGACATCGATTACCCGCGATTCATCACTTCTTTGATAATGCAACTTGACTTTTTGGCCTGCTTTAAGGGTTTTGAGCATATTGGCATATGCTTTCAGGTCAACGACAGTCTGGCCGTCAAGTTGAATTAAAATGTCGCCGGGTAATAAATCAGCTTGTTCAGCTGGCGAACCAGGCAACACGCTATCTATTCGTACTCCTTCGCCCTGGTAGGAAAAATCGGGTACCGTGCCCAAGCTCACTCTTCGTTTTGTGCGAGAGTCTTTATCTGTTTTTGCCGTATTTAAACCGGATCGTGTACCGTTAGACGGTAATGTTGTTGTCAGTGGTTCAATCCGATTCGATAGATATTCGGCAGATTCTTTAAGTATAGCGGCTACTTTGACTAATCCTGCCGCGTCTATTTTGTCGATTGTATCCCCGGGAGCGTGATAATCTTCATGGGCGCTGGCGAAAAATTGTACTGCCGGAATACCGGCCTCAATAAACGCAGCCTGATCACTAGAGCCAAAATCATTCGATACGGCATTGACCTGGATTCCGGTAACATACCCCGCGCCGCGAAAAATATGTATCCATTCGTGAGCGGTTCCCGTGCCGAATAATGTTACCGGATTTTCTCCCAGTCTTCCTACAGTATCAAGATTCAGCATGGCGGTAATCTTTTCAGCAGAATAGGACTTGGCGTTATTGATATAATGCCGTGAACCCAGCAGTCCTGATTCCTCGCCGGTAAACGCTATGAAGACAATGCTGCGCTCGGGTTGCCATTTATCCGTTACTTGCCGGGCAAGTTCCAGCATGACGGCAATGCCGCTGGCATTGTCATCCGCGCCATAATGGATTTTGCCCTTATTTCCGGTTTTTACATCCGGCCAGCCCGTGCCGAGATGGTCGTAATGTGCGCCGATAACCAGACTTTCTCCTGCCAGTTGAGGATTTTTGCCGGGCAAAACACCGATTACATTACGTAATGTTACTTCCCCTTTGGGAATGCCTACATCTTGCCGCCAGGTTTGCATGAAATTATTTCCATCGCCGCCGGGACGCAGACCGGCAAGCTGAAATTGGTGCGCAATGTAATCGGCGGCTTTGTCGAGCTCGATACTGCCCAGTTCTCGCCCTTTTAATGCTTCACTGGCCAGAAACGCAATATCGGCCATCATGCGTTGTTCGGAAAAGACCGGCGGTAATTGTGCCAATGCATGACGGGGAGCCAAACTTCCGGTATGTAAACTGGTTGTTGACGCGTTATCGGCTTGGTGTACCGTTACCGATAACGGTGAGTCGACTGTCGGCCATTGACCTTTGTGAATGTTTGTCAGTTCGTCACCTGTAAAAGCCAGGTAGCTGTATTTTCGGTAATGTGGCAGTTTGCGGGTCAGTTCGTTTATCGCTTGCGGTGTATTGCCGGCTACCCATAATAGCGTTTTATCTGAATTGGCGGGTTGTCGGGTAGTTAATACGATGGAGTGTTCATGGGGCGTAAAAGTGTGGTCATTCAGTGTAAGTGTTTTATGATCAAAGTTAACGGAATATCCAGGCAGTGATTCAGCCACATTGTCTGCAAACCGGTTTTGCCAGCCCATAATCCAGACAGTGCGATTCTCAGGTAACGTATGTAACTGATCGTCTCGAATTATTTCAAATTGCCCGGGTTGCGTTTTTTGCCAGGTATTTGCCAGTTGTTCATAGGCTTGCCGTATCGCGTCGCTGGTATCGGTAGGCAAAATCAATAAAGGATTTTTCGCGCCGAATCCCTGTGATAAAGCAGAAGGTATTTCCCGGCTATCCAGGCGTCGGAAAAGATCGAATTGCGGGTCCACGTCGATACGCAACGGCCGGGATGCAAAATCCAGTTCAATGGCTTGTGTGCGCTGTTGCATCACGATATGGGTCTGAAAAGCGTGTTCTTCATTTTCCAGATGTACTGCGACGGGAACTTGTAATTGATACACATCATCAGGTTGGTTTTGTTTAAGTGCCACTTTCAGCTTAAAACCTTGTGGTGTTTTGTTGGCGGTTGCTGTTTCGATCAGCAGATCCGGCGCGCCGCTTCGGGAAATCCATTGTTCAAAAAATCCTGAAAAATCCTGGTCGGTGATTTCTCTGAACGTATTTTGTAAATCGTCAAAGGCTGCTTGCTTAAATTTAAACTGACTGTAAAACTGGCGTAACGCACGGATAAAATTTTCGTCACCCACTTCCTGCCGCAGCATATGGAAAAACATCATGGTTTTGCCATAGCCTATTGCTTCCGAACTGGAGCTATGCCGTGAAACAAAATGCGCAACGGGAAAATCTTTTTCTTTCCCGACAAAATCCACATATTTTTGCAGTACATCGCGACGGTATTCCTCTCCTTTGTCGCGTTGTTCATTGATCAAGTGATCGGCAAGATAAGCCGTCAGTCCTTCCGCCCAATTGCCTTTGCCATAATCGACGAATACACCGTTCCCCCAGTAATTATGCAGAATTTCATGCGGATATGAGGAATGCAGGATAAATGGAAAGCGAATTACCCTGGGACCAAGTAACGTGAATGATGGCATGCCATACCCGGTTTCCCAGAAATTTTCAACCAAAGCAAATTTGGCATACGGATATGGCCCGAATAATCGGCTATACATGCCAATATACTGCGCGGTGACATCCAGATATTTTTGTGCCAGCGGTTTATCTTCCTCCCGCAGGTAAACCAGCGCCTCGACAGTGCCGGTTGACTGCGAATACCGTTGATAGCGTCCCGCGACCAGATAAATGTCGTCCTGAGGCTGCAGTTCTTCCCAGACAACAGTTCGTTGCAGTTCATCCTTTTGTTCATGCAGCATTTGCCCTTGACTGACAGCATCCCAATCGGCGGGTAAACGGATATTCAGGCGAAAAGATACCAGTGGATTGTCAAACTGCGGAAACCAGACGGTAGAATTGGCCAGAAAAATGCCTTCATCGGAAATAACACCCGGCGTATAACTGAAGCTGCGTGCATATTCCTGTCCGGGTTCCTGCACGGCATGATTGATTTTTCCATTGTAGCTTAAGGTTACAGGTTCGGTGGGAGAGGCAACCGTCAGGAGATAATATTTCAATGGAACGGATGCCTCTTTGCCTGTGCCGGAAGGCAATGGCGCCACTTCTCCACCTTCAACGTGATCGATAGTTAAATCGGCATGAAGACTGAACATCATGCTTTCTAAATGTGGCAAAAGCATGCGATCTTCAACCCGGATTTCATGTTGATCCGGTATCAACACAACATCCATATCGTGAAAAATGACGCCGGGGCTGGCCGATCCTGTAACTGGAAAAGCGGTGCACATCAAAACAACAAGTAAAGCGAGCACATGCCGTGCGGTAAGGCGTGCTCTCGACATGGTGGGGTGGGACGTATCAATCATGGAAGGTATAAGAGAATCAAAATTTTGAGGCATGTTTGTATTACTGCATTGTTATTTTCATTTAGACACAATCTGTTTGTCCAGGCAATCAAAATAAACGGTTGCATCGGGAGCGGACTTGTTACGTTGTGATTGCCATAACATTTCGGCCAGGCATTCCATGATCTTGTGCAAAGTTTCATGTTCATCTTCCGTTTGCTGCAGCAAACTGGAATAGCGGTCGCAAATGCCGATCGGTTGATTAATTGAAAGCTGCTCTTTGATGGCGACATGCATGCCCATATGCAAAAACGGATTGGTGTCACCCATTTCGGGTAAAAAATCCTTGTCGCGGTAGACCTCAGCATTTTCAAGCATGTCATGATATTCCGGGTGTTGCAAAATAACTTCGAGCACAATCTGTTCGATGCCCATCAGCATTTCCTGCCGCTGGTATTTTACCCAGGTATCGAAAAACAACTGGCGCGCCTGATCTCGTGTTGGTGTAAACATATGCTAAAGTTTTAAGTTCCTAAATTCTAAATTGTTTTTTCTTTAAATTCACACAAATGGTGAATGATGCATTGGGCGCATTCGGGTTTTCTGGCTTTGCAAACATAACGGCCATGCAGAATCAACCAATGATGTGCATTAAGTTTGAATTCATTGGGTACGACTTTGAGCAGTTTCGTTTCAACTTCGAGCACACTCTTGCCGCGTGCCAGTCCGGTGCGGTTGGCGACGCGAAAAATATGCGTATCAACCGCAATAGTCAGTTCCCCAAAAGCCGTGTTCAGGACAACATTGGCCGTTTTGCGGCCAACACCGGGCAGTTTTTCCAGCGCTTCGCGGGTCCGCGGCACGACTCCATTGTGGTGGTCAATCAAAAGACGGCAGGTTGCCAGAATATTTTTTGCTTTTGATTTATATAAGCCTATGCTTTTAATCATCTCGAGCAATCCCGCTTCGCCCATAGCAATGATCTTTTGTGGTGTATTGGCTATCGGGAACAGTTTTCGTGTTGCCAGATTAACGCTTTTGTCCGTTGCCTGTGCTGACAGGATTACCGCGATCAGTAATTCAAAAGGAGATTGATATTCCAGTTCAGTGGTTGGATGCGGGTTATTCGCTTGCAAACAGGTAAAGATTTCCCGGCGTTTCGTTGAATTCATGTTCCTGTTCGCTTATTTAATGACAGTCGTCCGAATTGCAGCTGCACGACTAAGTGCTGCTTGTACAATCGCCTGTTTCCGATGATTTGTTTTTTCAGAACTGTCAGATTCGCTGGATTGATTTTGAGTTTTCAGCGGTGGACGTGCCGTGATTTTGTTACCCGTTATTTTTTTTCGTGCTTGCCGTTGTTGCCGCAATTGATAACGAAGGCGTGCTCGATTGGCTTTTTGTTGTAATGCAGTTGCAATTTCTTCAGTGCTTCCCGATAGTGCAGTTGCCGGTATCATGTCGATGCAGTCCATCGGACAAGGCGTCACGCATAATTCGCACCCGGTGCATTCTTCGGATAAAACCGTATGCATGTGTTTAGCCGCACCGACAATTGCATCCACCGGACACGCCTGAATGCAAAAGGTGCAGCCAATGCACAAGGTTTCATCAATGACGGCAACGATCCTTGGTTTGGGTGTTCCGTGCCGGATGTTCAATGGTTTGGGCTCGATGCCCAGTAGTGCGGCAATTTTGCGGATGCCGTCTTCATCGCCGGGTGGGCACTGATTGATATCGGCCTTTCCCTCAACTATTGCTTTTGCATAAGGTTCGCAACCGGAGTAGCCGCACTGGCCGCATTGTGTTTGCGGCAAAATGGCGTCAATCTGTTTTATCAGTGATTCGTTCAAGCCAAAAATACTTCTGTGTTCAGTCGATATGGATTATGCTTTTTATTCGCAGGCCGTTTTCCATTCCGCCTCATCCAGGCTGTCCGGCTGTACGCGTTGCCAGGGTTGCGGTTGATTGTAAGAACGTAACAGTTCACCTTTTTCCATATTCCAACTGAACAACGAAAACGCCAGTACTCGCATTTGTCCTTCCCGACAATCATAGTCACGCCGTATCTTTTTAGATAAAAAATTCGTTCCAGAGGCCCTTTGCTCCACGTGATAATCGATTAATGTCCACATTTTGACGCGATGACCGGCCTTTTGCGCCGATTCTGTATTCGCATAAACCGTATAACCTCCGTCTTCTTCGCTTGCGCCAACCTGAACCCATTCAGCCATAGCATTTGGACCTATAAAAAAAACGAATAAAGCGAATATAATTTTTTTCATCGTTATCATTTCATTTCGATAAATTATGTCTCGGCCTTGATTTTTACACTATCGTTCAACAAATGCAATGAATGAAAGGGCATTTTCGACGTGCCTGAGATGATGGTATTTCCCTTTTTTGATTCTTGTGATGGTTCGTCGGGAATGGAAAAATCTTCTCTTCTCATCAATAACACGATAGACTCATAATGGGCCGAAGGAAAAAAGTATATTTGTTGATTAGTATTTGCCGTGAGAGAGTTTGTATGTATTGTAATCACCGCATTCCGATAACGCTTTTGCTGATAGGGGTCATGGTGCTGACCGGGTGTGTAACCAGCAAAAAAAATCGTGACATGATGTCACTCCCCGGTTCGCAAGATGTTGCTTTGCCGGGCCAACCTTTTTTCAAGGCGAGTCGTAAAACCAGTTTTGAAGACAGCGGCAAATTTATCATGCTCGAAGGCAGCCAATGTACGGAGCGTGACAAAGGCCCTGAA
Organism: Nitrosomonas sp.; assembly: GCA_020446045.1. GTDB lineage: Bacteria > Pseudomonadota > Gammaproteobacteria > Burkholderiales > Nitrosomonadaceae > Nitrosomonas. The sequence continues at coordinate 63,462 of JAGRFM010000052.1, read as the reverse complement.
TCGGCGACTATGCTGATTACGGTTGACATGCCAGCCTATGTCAATCAGGGTACAGTGATCCTGAATGGGTGGGATTTGCGGTATTTACACAAGGATCATGAAGTTCGTTCATTGCGTGCTGATATTAAGCATAGCAAACTGGTTACGGGCGGTGGCGGTTCTCCGACGCTGGTGTTTGAAGTAGAGGGCGAGCTCAGTGATCAAAACTGGGATGATGCCTATGAATTCTGCGTGTATTACACAGGTTTCGGTTTTAATTCAGCATGGTTTGAAGCGCAGATTGAGGGTGACTATAACGGTATAGAAACCTGGGGTTTGCAGATAGAAGCGGAGGGCCCCGTCGCTACTTTGGAAAGTATATGGAGCGATGGCACATTAAAAGGAAGCGATTCGATTGTTGTTATTCCGCGGGGTTTCGATTTTCAATATGATAATGCATTTGAATGTGAATGGCGTTTTCCACCTTGTCGTTGGGAAGATCCGGTCGATCATCATTTGCGCCAGGTAGCCTACAGTCTGTATCAGACTGGTGCGTCGCCCAATCCGGATGGTAATCCACACTGGGTAACCCAAACATTATTCAAAGATAATAGTACCCGCGCACACTGGGTCAAAACACGTGCAGCGCTGATTGGCGGGAAGAGCGTCAAACTCAGGGCAGATTTTCTTGCGTTAAATCCACGTTCAGGAAAAACGAATGTCTGCAGAAATGGTGCTGAAGGCGTCGTGCGAACTGAAACATTCCGTATTTATGACTTGCCGTATGATTATGCGGTGCCCATGCTAACCGGATGGGATTTGAATTATGAATGCAGTGATCAGCATGTGCAACGTGCGGGCATCTGGATACACGATATACGTTTTGATCCGGATTCCAATGGGCTGGAGTATAAAGTGTCGTCTATTTTGCGAGATCGTGACGGGGCACCGGGTTTTAACGCCACTCATCGTGTGAGTGTATTGGGTTTGAACCGTACAGTTACACCCCCCGTCATTGAGCGTACTGTGCCTGATATTCAAATCCGGCTTAGATCTACGGATTGATGATCAGTTAAATTCTATCAGACTCAATCATTTGTTTTCATTCAGTTTTATTTTTCATGATTTTTCTTTGGATCGTATTGGGAAAATAGTATTGTGAAGAACTCACTGAAATAAAGAGAATTGATGAAGTGGGAACATTCTGCAACACCTCGTTGTAATTTTGTTGAAATTTCTTAGAAAAGGTTTGCGTGTCCAATTTGCGTTCAGTATGCTTTACCTTGTGCTAGGCATGGTTTTTGTGTCTAAGACTATAACTGAATGGCGTCATGTTTCGCGCTGAATGAATGTGAACCAGAATAATACAATGTGGAGGGTTGCGTTTTGATTGCTCATAAAAAACTGAAATTGAAAGAGACAGTGTTTGCGCTGTGTAGTGCGTTTATTTTCGCTTCAACGGCACATGCCACAGGTGACAAGCCTTATGGCCATGATGCTTATGCTGAGCCATCTGATTCTGATGAAAAAGGTTTGGTTGAAAGCCTGACTGGTTTCAAATACAACGAAACACCTTTTTTGCAGTCTCTGGGGGTTAAAGTTGGCGGTTGGGTTGATATTGGTTTTACCGGTAATATCGATAATCCGAAAGGAAACAATGGACCGGTTACCTTTAACAGAGGTCCGAATGAATTCAGGCTGCATCAAGTCTATGGCTATGTTGAACGCGAAGTTAATAAAAATACCGATACCTGGAGTCTTGGGTGGAGAGCGGATATGTTGTTTGGCTCGGATGCGCGGTATACCTATGCATCAAACTTCGATGCCGATGAAAACTTCGTAGGTAGAATTTTGAACGGTACAAGTCAGCATCAATTGGCATTCCCGCAGGCTTATGCGGATATTTATCTGCCGTATGGCAACGGTATCACCGTATCGGTGGGGCATTTTTATACCTTAATTGGGTATGAAGTCGTGCCTTCAGCCGGTAATTTCTTCTTCTCGCATGCTTATACGATGCAATACGGTGAGCCATTCACGCACACAGGTGTATTGGTGTCCTATCCGCTAAATGACAATATAACCTTGCAAGGTGGCGCTGTGACTGGCTGGGATGCACATTTCAATCAGCCCGCAAATTTCCTGGGTAGTGTTAGTTATAGTACCGATGATGAGCGTACCACTATAACCGGTTCATTGATCACCGGCAGCACGGAATCTGCTTATGCAACAGGTACTGGCACTGCAAAAGTGGACCATAATCGCACAATGTATAGTCTGGTATTGGAGCACAGCTTTACGGACAGATTGCATTATGTGTTGCAGCATGATCTTGGAATTCAAGAGAAAAATGCTTTTCAAACTGCTGCGGAATGGTATGGTGTGAACCAATATGTGTTCTACGATATTCTGCATAACCTCAAGGCTGGTCTGCGTATGGAATGGTTCCGTGATGATGACGGTGCACGGGTTAACGGGTTTACCGATAATTATATAGGTGTGACTGGTGGATTGAATTATACGCCAATAGCCGGATTCACTATCCGTCCTGAAGTTCGCTACGATCGTTCAACATCTGGTAGAAATATCAACAGGGCATTTGACAACGGAAAAGATAATGATCAGATTCTGCTGTCTGTGAGTGGTATTTTCCGCTTCTAAATTTAGCTTCTGTTAAAAAAGTGGAAGAGAAACGGCGAATAAATATTCATCGCCTCTCTTCCTTTTCTCGTATATACAGGCCTTAGAGACCACTTTCAGAAATGATATAGAGCTGTTTTTTATTCAATAATGAGTTGGTTTTTATAAGAGAAGTAAGTACGAGTATTGAACTATCCAATCCATTAAGCTAGATTCGGCAGGCTGCCAACTTTGCAGATAGTTGCTGCTACAAATCATGAGCCACGGATTTATTAATAATAAGTAGAGTAAGAATCAAGCATACGTTCCTACGGGTTGACAATAAAAACGCTGCTCGGCCGTATAAAATATTTTCCGGGTAACTCTGCACTGGCTGTTTCTGCTAAAGTAGAATGTAATATTTTATATTGTAATAAGAATCCACCCCTCTTGCTATTCTAGGACGTATCATACAGGCGCAAGTAATTTTCGATAAGTGCCAAAAACCGAATTACATTGGTTCTTTTTTGTCAACAATGGCGTGTTTTATGCAAGATCTTAATTTATTCGTTATTTATGCGCGCGTTGTCGAATCCGGAAGTTTTGCGGAAGCAGCCAGACGTATGAATATTTCGCGTTCGGCAATCAGCAAGGCAATTGCCAAACTGGAAAAGAACCTTGGTGCGCAATTGTTAAACCGCAGTACGCGGCATCTGAGTCTGACCGAGGCCGGAGCGATTCTGGCGGAACATTCGGCACATATTCTTGATGAAGCAGAACAGGCCGAACGTGTTGTGAACAGCTTGCAGGTTGAGCCGCGTGGTATGTTAAAAGTGAGTGCTTCAGTTGCTTTTGGTACGCTGCATGTGGCGCCTGCGCTGGCGGACTTTCTGGCGCGATATCCTGAGATCCGGATCGATCTGACCATTACTGATCGCCCTGTCGATTTAGTTGAAGAGGGTTATGACGTTATAATCCGGGTTACGAACGAACCGGATTTGAATCTTGTTGCACGCAAATTAGCGCCTGTACGCCGTAAGTTATGCGCCACTCCGCAATATTTCCAGAAGAATAGCACTCCTCAGACACCGGAAGATCTGATTAAACACAATTGTCTGGATTATACCCTGTCAGGGGAGCAAGGCTACTGGCATTTTACCGGTCCGGAAGGCGATATCGCAGTACCTGTCTCAGGCACTTTGCGCATTAATGATGATGATGCGCTGTCTCAAGCGGTTCTGGGTGGTTTGGGTATTGCTTTGCTGCCGACATTTACCGTTGGAAAAGAACTGCAAAGTGGAAAATTACAAGCTGTGTTGTCGGAATATATAGCGGTGGAACGGTATGTGTATGCTTGTTATCTGCCCAGTCGTCATGTTCCTGCAAAAGTGCGTTCTTTCATAGAATTTATGGCGATGCGTATTGGCAAGATGCCATACTGGGATCAGGATTTATAGTCGTTGTTTCGAATAACTTCTTTGGTATAAAGCTTCAATTGCTGTAACAGGCTGCCCATATCATCGGGTAATTCGGATTGCCATTGTAGTGTTTGAGAATTTTCCGGGTGGATAAGCGTTAGTTTCCATGCGTGGAGCGCTTGCCGGGAAAAATTATTCAAAAGTACGCTGATTTCGGGTGTCATTTTTTTGGGATTGCCGCCATAAACGGGATCGCCAACTAATGGGTGACCGATGGAATGCATATGTACGCGGATTTGATGGGTGCGTCCGGTTTCAAGATTGCATTGCACCAATGAACAGCCTGGAAAACGTTCGAGAACTTGATAATGTGTTCGGGCCGGTTTGCCTTGTGCGGTCACTGCCATTTTCGTGCGGTGTATCGGATGACGGCCGATTGGTGCATCGACAACGCTGCTGCCGGCAACTTCGCCCAGCGCTACTGCAAGGTATTCGCGTTTAACCGTACGTTGCTGCAATTGGCGCACCAGGCTGGTTTGCGCTTCGATGGTTTTCGCAACGACCATGATGCCGCTGGTGTTTTTATCGAGTCTGTGGACTATACCTGCTCGCGGAACGTATTCCAGTTGTGGTGAATGATGTAACAATGCGTTTAATAGTGTGCCCTGCCAGTTGCCATTTCCGGGGTGAACAACCATTCCGGCCGGTTTGTTAATGATGATCAATTGTTCATCCTCGAACAGAATATTCAGCGAAATGGCTTCTGCAGCGTAATGGTTTTCAACGATAGAATTATCAGGCAGCACTGATGCCTGTTCTCCGCCCCAGACTTTCTGTTTTGCCTGGCAAGTCATGCCGTCCAATTTGACGCGCTCATTTGCAATCCAGGTTTGGATACGGCTGCGCGACCAATTAGGCAGTAGCTGGGCCAGTGCTTGATCCAGTCGCTGGCCGGCATATTCCAATGGAATAGTTATATGTACAACAGATTGATCTGTTTTTGGCCGTGTGGTTGGTAAAGGCTTTGAGCTATAATTCTCTTTTGATTCCATGCTTTTTGGGCTTTAAATGATGAAGTTTAGCAACGTTGTACTGGTCGGAATAATAATATCGATACACTCTGCATGCGGACTGCTGCCGGATCAGAAGGAAGATACGCACAATTGGTCGGCAAACAAGTTTTATACGGAAGCAAAAGAAAAACTGAGCAGTGGAAATTATGCCGCTGCAATCAAATTATTCGAAGGACTCGAAGCGCGTTACCCATACGGCCGATATGCACAGCAGGCGCAGCTTGAAACCGCCTATGCGCATTACAAGGATCAGGAGCAGGCTTCAGCCATTGCTGCTGCTGATCGCTTTATCAAACTGCAACCGAATCATCCCAATGTCGATTACGCGTATTATATCAAGGGCCTGGCCAATTATCATGATAACTGGGGTATTATGGGTTTTTTAATGCGCGGTTATTTAAAACAGGATATGAGCGAACGGGATTCAAAAGCATCGCGTGAATCATTTGAAAATTTCAAAGAGCTGGTGACGCGCTTTCCCAATAGCAAGTACGCACCTGACTCCAGGCAGCGCATGGCGCATTTGTTGAATGTCATCGCCATGAATGAGGTTCATGTGGCGCGGTATTATATGAAACGGCATGCCTATGTTGCGGCGGCCAACCGTGCACAATACGCGGTCAAAGAATACCCGTTAACACCGGCTGCGGAGGAGGCGCTTTATATTCTGGCCCGGGCATACAACGAGCTCGGCATGCATGACTTGAGCGACGATGCCGAACGCGTTCTAAAACGGAATTTTCCAGATAGTGAGTTTCTAAGTGATATTTATGAAAGCGAAAATCCATCGTGGTGGAAATTCTGGTGAACAATTTTCATTGATCATCCTTTAAATGCACTGTCAGTACGTCACATTCGGCATTGAATATGACGCCCTTTGCGGTTGAGCCCATCAATACGGCTAATCCGTGGCGGCCATGTGATCCGACAACGATCAGGTCAATGTTCTCTTTTATCGCAAGTTGTGTGATTTCTTCCTGTGGCTTGCCCCAGATCATCCAGCGATTACAGGGGGCAATGTTCATACCATCACATGTCTGGTTAAGTTTGTTTTTTTCATCTTCGAGCAGCGAATCAGAAGATTGAGTATTTAAATCGATAATGGTGCCGTAAGGTGTGTCGGGCATGGGAATATTATCCAGCACATGGATAACGCTCAATTCTGCGTCTAATTGATTAGCCAGGCGCTGCGCTTGGTTAATAACGATATTGCCAGAACCGGAGAAATCGATTGCGACAAGAATTTTTTTGTAATCATTCATAGCAAGTGCTTTTGGGATGGTTTTTATTTATTGAATTATTGATTTACGCTACTATACCTGAAACTGTTTGGGTTGTGATGTTCGGGTTGCAGCGCTATTGACGTGATACGTTGAATTATTCGTTACGCCTGAGATAATACGCTAAAAAATCGGATACTTCCCGCTCATACGTTTTTCCTGCATAGTCATGCATGTTGAAATGTCTTGCGCCGGGTACGATCCATAATTCTTTAGGTTCGCGCGCTGCGGCAAACAGCCGTTCAGTCTCGGGAACAGTCGTATGTTGATCGTTTGTTCCCGCAATAATCAAGACAGGGGAATTCAGGTTGTTAATTTGCGTAATGGGACTTAGCGCTTCAATGGGTTCCCCGGTAAAAAATGAAATTTGAAAAAGCAGCAGCGGCAGAAAAAGCTTGCCGGGTTCCCCTAGAAACAGTTTTAGCCGATTTTCAACAGCCTCTTCTAGGGTTGGATGTAATGATTCCAGAATCACTGCGCCAAGCCTCAGGTCCGGTTTGGCCAATACAATCGCGGCCGCGCCCAGTGATACGCCAATAGCGCCGATACGCTCATGCGGAAAGGTTTGGCGCAAAAAATTAACGGCAGCTTCAACATTGCCGGATTCTTTTGCGCCGAAAGTAATGCGGTCACCCGGCGTTTCGCCATGCGCTTGCAAATCGATCATCAGTGTATGGTACCCCTGTGCGGTTAAGAAGCGCGCCCTGCTCAACATTTCAACACGATTGCTGCGGATGGAATGCACCAGTAAAACGGCGCCGTTGCCATCTTCTCCATAAGCAATCCAGCCATGTACAAGGTTACCGTCAGCTGCAGGGATTTTGACGGATTGTACGGGTATATCGGTTAACAGCGTTTCCGTTGCGGTCGCGGCTGAGCCTGTTACCAATTCGCCCGCCAGAAAACTGAGAATGGCGGCTGCAATGCAGACACCTGATAATGTTATTAAAATTTTTTGCAACATACATAAGTGATTTAGATAGTTTTTCAGCACATAAGCCCACAATGTAATACAATAATTGACTGAATATTATAAAATAAGTAGCCGGTATTTCTTCAGCTTAATATTTACGGATACTCGCAAATATTAAGTTGAAGGCGTACTTATAGGGTCACGGTATCTTTGTTTCTGCCGCAAGCTGCCAGTGCTGTTAGTGGCGAAGCTTTGATTTAAACTTTCACATTGAGATAGCCTATCATGATTCAATCCGTAGCAGAATTTCAAGAAAAGATGCATCTGTTATCAGAAACATTTTTAACCGAACTTCCCGAAAAAACAAAAGCCATAGAAAATGCGTGGCTTCAGTTTCAGGATCAAGAAAACACCGAAGAGCTTCAAATCGCGCACCGCAGAGTGCATGGTCTGGAAAGTGCCAGTAAAACTTTCGGGTATAAGGAGCTTAGTCATGCTGCAACGGATCTGGAACATGCATTGAAACGGATGCTTCAAAACGGGGCCGGAAAAAATGATGATCGTGTGCAGGCAATTCATCAACAAATCATTGAATTGAACCGCCTTGCTGCCAAGCCAAAACAGGTGGCGGCGCTTAATATCACAAAGCAGCTCAAAGATGCTGTTCAGCGTGATGATGACGTGGTAACACAGGTTTTTGTAGTGGATGATGACCATGAATCCGCACAGGAATTGGCCATGCAGTTGAGTTATTACGGTTATGAAGTGGAAGTTTTCAGTAAGCTCGACAATTTTCGCAAGGCAATCAAGAAAAGCCAGAATGCTATTGTGTTGATGAATATTGAATTTTCAGATGACGATGTGGCCGGGATCCGCATTATGAAAGAAATTCAACAGGAAATGGATGAGCCGGTGAAAGTTATATTTCTGTCATCAAATGATGATCTGAGCTTGCGTCTGGAAGCGGTGCGCGCGGGCGGTATTGCTTATCTGACCAAACCGATTAATTCAACCGATTTGATCGACCAACTGGATTCGTTTTCCGCAGCACAGACGCTTGATCCCTACCGAGTGTTGATCATTGACGATAGTATAACCGTTTTGACCTATCATGCCGCTGTGTTGGAACTTGCGGGTATGTCTGTCAAGACAGTTAATACAACAGATGCGGTTATGAAAACGCTGCTCGAATTTAATCCGGATGTTGTTTTGATCGACGTTTATATGCCGGATTGCAGTGGCATTGAGCTGGCGAAAGTGATACGGCAGATCGATGGATTGATGAATGTGCCGATCGTGTACTTGTCATCGGAAAACGATTTCAATACCCAGCCGGAAGCCATGAATCTGGCGGGTGATGATTTCATGGTCAAGCCGGTAGAGCCGAAACGCCTGGTGTCGGCGGTTAATATGCGCGTCAGGCGTGCACGGTTGTTGCGTGGTTTGATGGTGCATGACGGACTCACGGGTTTGCACAATCACGCGGCCATCAAAGATCAGTTAAGCCGTGAAATTGTACGGTCAAACCGGTTAAAAACACCGTTATCCTTCGCAATGATTGATGTTGATAATATCAAGAAAGTCAATGATAAACGTGGGCATGCGGCGGGAGATCGTGTGCTTAAAAGTTTGGCGCGCCTGCTTAAACAGCGCTTAAGGGGGACCGACATTGTTGGCCGCTATGGCGGTGAGGAGTTTGCGGTGATTATGACGGATACCGATGCAATGCATGCATCCAATGTTATTGATGAAATCCGTAAAGTATTTTCCCGTCTGATTCATATGAGCGATAACAAAGAGTTTAAAGTCACCTTCAGTTGTGGTATCGCAGATATCAAACATTTTCCGGATGCCAAGAGCGTCAGCGATGCGGCGGATAAAGCGTTGCACAAAGCCAAGAAGAAAGGGCGCAATCGCGTTGCGATTAGTGCGGATGATTAGAAAAAATGGCCTGATTCATTTATTTCCTGAGACGTCTTGGCTGGGACGGCCAAATCAATAAAAAAGCCCTAGCTTAAAGTAAGGGCTTTTTGTTGTCTTTTGGTTAGATTCTGTTTGTAGATTACAGAGCTTTTCTGCGTCGTGATAAACCCAATCCCAAGATGCCTGTACTTAGCAGCAATAACGTACCTGGTTCAGGTACTTGGGTAGTGCCGCAGTTTCCAGTACATTTCTGGACATACCATTCTTCATAACCGTCATTATTGCCATATGGATTAGTTGCACCAAATTTTGAATACAACGTGACATCTGCACCTGCGCCGTAACCTGCAAAGAGACTGTCTTTAACATAGAAAAACATGTCGCCTGAACCGCTACCGGAGTTTTTGCTGTAGTCAAGTAAAATGCCATTATCGGCCCCTGCGTCCAGCTGGTAAATCAGCGTGCCGTCGTGATCCAGGATTCCGGCGGTAAATGTATCAACGTTCGAGTTTGCCGTGCCGCCCACGAAAAGCTGTATTTCATCAAGCGAAAGTAATGGATCAGCTCCTTGTTGATTAATGTCCAAACCAAACTGGCGATATAGCACACCACCAATATCAAAAATAGGAATTTCGCCGAGCGTGATCGCATGATTGAACGTATTAGTTGCGCCCGTATCAAGTACATTATTTTTGGTCGTATTGTAGCCTTGAACAATGAGTTGATTATTGCTGACTCTGACAATAGAATCAATTACGCCCGATCCGGTTGCCTGAACGTAATTGGTGCTGAAATATGCATCGTTAATAACTCCTCCGCTCGTTGCACCTGAGAGATCAAGCGTAATAGTAGCTTGTGATATGCTGGGAATGCATCCCAAACCTAAGGCAATTGCGGCGCTTACTGAAAGTAGTTTGTTGTGCAATTTATTTTTCATGGTTTCTTTCCTTGCTCTTTGTTGTTCATGTCAAGCATTTAATTGAAGCTTTAAATTTTTCCAGGCACTATCTAACAATTTACTAATTATTGATCGTTTTTTAAAAAAAACAAATTTACACCTTATCTAGAAGCACAAATCATGCCATCTTTGTATTATTAAATAACCATTTGTTTATATGATATTTTTCTTGATGTTGTGTGCATTGGCACTAGGTTTGTTAATAAAGTGTAAAAAAACTCGACACTAATGAATGCGTGGATGACATAATCATTGAGGACGATTTTTTGAATTCAGATTATTGATGAGTGTTAATAATTCAATAGGTTATGGTTCGCTAGAAATAAGATGGCTTTGGTAAAATTGTTCAGGTAATGGCGAGAAATGAAATGGATTCATCTATTAATCAAAATCTAAGTTTTCTTTACACGCAGTAAGAGCTGAAAAAAAACATAAAATTAATTTAGGATTGATAAGGCCAAAAAGCGCAATCGAGAACAAATGTAATAAAGCCGAAATAGTTGGTTCACGTGACATTTAAAACCCTGTAAAATTCGACCAAATAAAAGCAAACAAACAATCCTGCCAGGATTGTAAAAATTTTTTACATGAGCATGCATACCTTTCAGGAAATAATTTTTACCCTGCAGCATTATTGGGCCAAGCAGGGTTGCGCTGTTTTGCAGCCTTACGATATGGAAGTCGGCGCCGGAACGAGCCATACGGCGACTTTTCTGCGCGCACTGGGCCCTGAACCGTGGAAAGCGGCTTATGTCCAGCCGTCCCGCCGTCCGAAAGATGGCCGGTATGGAAACAATCCTAACCGTTTGCAACATTATTATCAGTTTCAGGTCGTTCTGAAACCTGCACCCAAGAATATTCTGGATTTATATTTTGACTCGCTGCGCGAATTGGGATTTGATCTGCAGCAAAACGACGTGCGACTGGTTGAGGACGACTGGGAAAATCCGACGCTGGGTGCCTGGGGGTTGGGATGGGAGGCCTGGTTGAACGGCATGGAAGTGACGCAATTCACGTATTTTCAGCAAGTTGGCGGCATCAATTGCAGGCCGATAACGGGAGAAATCACCTATGGTCTGGAACGTCTGGCCATGTATCTGCAAGGTGTCGAAAATGTTTACAATTTAATCTGGACTGACGGTCTGACATATTACGATGTTTATCATCAAAATGAAGTAGAGCAGTCGAAATATAACTTCGAACTGAGCGAGCCCGAATATTTGTTTACTGCATTTAACCATCATGAAGCCCAGGCGCAGCATCTGATTACGCAGCAACTGGCATTACCCGCCTACGAACAGGTGCTCAAGGCCGCACACATCTTTAATCTGCTCGATGCGCGCGGAGCCATATCAGTTACTGAACGCGCCGCATATATTGGCCGCATTCGTAATCTGTCACGCAGTGTGGCGCAAGCCTATTATGCGAGCCGCGAACATCTCGATCCGCCGTTTCCGATGGCGCCGCGTGAATGGGTGGAGCAAATACAGTAATCGCAATCGTCGACAACATGACAAAAAAAAATTTATTGGTCGAATTACAGGTAGAGGAGTTGCCGCCAAAATCGCTCAAGCAATTGGGCGGCAGTTTTGCCGAATTCATTGCAAGCAACTTGCAAAATCAGGGATTCATCGAGGATGCAATAAATAAGCAGGTGGTTTATGCTTCTCCAAGGCGTCTTGCGGTATGGGTTGCCGATGTTGCGGTTCAGGCTGCAGATAAACCGGTTTCACAGAAATTGATGCCGGTTAAAGTGGGACTGGATGCCAATGGACAAGCAACACCGCCTTTGTTGAAAAAGCTGGCCAGCCTGGGTGCGGATGCTTCCGCCGTTCCTCATTTGAAACATGTGCAGGAAGGTAAGGCGGAAGTGTTGTTTTTCGATACGATTGTGCCCGGAATGAGTTTGAAAGCGGGTTTGCAAAAGGCCTTGGATGAAGCGATTAATCGCCTTCCGATTCCTAAGGTTATGACGTATCAGCTGGCTGACGGCTGGAGCAGTGTCAATTTTGTGCGTCCCGCGCATAGTCTCATTGCGTTGCATGGAGCAGATGTTATTCCGGTTTGTACTTTGGGACTTGAGTCAGGCCGTGAAACGCGTGGGCACCGGTTTGAAGCGAAAGCCCAGGTCATTTCAATCAACGAGGCAGACAGTTATGCACAGCAACTGCTGGACGAAGGTGCAGTGATTGCCAGCTTTGACGATCGCCGTGCCGAGATCCGGCGGCAGTTGACGGCTGCAGCTGAAGAGGAAAATCTATCCTTGCTTCAGGATGACGCGTTGCTTGACGAAGTGACCGCTTTAGTCGAACTGCCCAATGTACTTGTCGGTCAGTTTGAATCCGAATTTCTGAATGTGCCGCAGGAATGCCTTGTTCTGACCATGAAGGCCAATCAGAAATATTTTCCGTTGATGGATGCGGACGGAAAATTGACCAATCGCTTTTTGCTGGTTGCCAATGTCCGTCCATCCGATCCCGGGCAAGTGATTACCGGTAACGAACGTGTGGTGCGTTCACGTTTGGCCGATGCAAAATTTTTCTTTGATCAGGATCGCCGAAAAACATTGGAATCCCGCCTTTCCGGATTGGATCAGGTGGTGTATCACAACAAACTCGGTACACAGGGTGAACGCATTCAACGTGTCCGCGTGATTGCCCGTTCCATCGCGCTTTTGCTCGGTGGTGAAACCTTGGCCGATGAAGCCGGTAAAGCAACGCTGTTGGCCAAAACGGATCTGCTCACGGAGATGGTGGGTGAATTTCCGGAATTGCAAGGGATCATGGGGCATTATTATGCACTGCATGATGGTCACAGTGAGGTTGTCGCACAAGCGATCGAAGATCACTACAAACCGCGTTTTGCCGGTGATACGCTGCCACGCAACACTGTCGGCATTTGTGTCGCGCTGGCGGACAAGCTGGAAACGCTGACCGGGTTGTTCAGTATCAATCAGATTCCAACCGGTGACAAGGATCCGTTTGCGCTACGCCGTCATGCGCTGGGTATCATCCGTATATTGATTGAAAAGGAGTTATCGTTATCACTGGATTTCCTGCTCAAGGAAGCGCGGCTCGCATTTGATGACAAATATCCGGAAACAGCCGAATCCCCTTTACAGTTTATTTATGACCGTCTGGCCGTCAGTTTGCGTGAACAGGGTTATCCGGTACAGGATATTGACGCGGTTATAAGCCAGTCGCCCAAAGTTTTGCTGGATATTTCCAAAAGACTGGAAGCCGTGCGCGCTTTCAAACAATTGTCCGAGGCTGAAAGCCTTGCTGCTGCGAATAAAAGGGTGCATAACATATTGGAAAAAAGTGCAAAAAATGATGTTGCCATCAAAACCAAAGTGGATGCCGGTTTGCTCAGTGAATCTGCGGAGATTGCACTTTATGAAGCGTTGAAGCATGTACAATCACTGGCGGACGAAGCTTTTGAGCAGGGCAACTATACGCAATCGCTGCAAACATTGGCGGCCCTCAAGGAACCCATTGATACGTTTTTTGATCATGTCATGGTCAATACCGACGACGCTGACTTGCGCGCAAACCGGTTATGCTTGCTAAAATTGATGCACCAGTCCATGAACCGAGTGGCGGATCTTTCCAAACTGGCAGGTTGATATGAAAATAGTGATACTTGATCATAATGGAGTGATTAATCAAAGCAGTGAGACATTCATCAAAACGCCGGATGAATGGCGTCCCATTCCCGGCAGCCTCGAGGCAATAGCGCATTTGACGCATTCCGGTTATCGCGTTGTTACCGCAACCAATCAATCCGGTATTGGGCGCGGTTTGCTGGACATGGTAACTTTCAATGCCATCAATGACAAAATGTATAAGGCGGCTGCGCAGGCAGGTGGGCGCATTGATTCCATTTTTTTCTGTCCGCACACCAACGTGGATAAATGCAATTGCCGTAAACCAAAAACCGGAATGTTTGAAGAAATCATGCAACGGTATGGTACTGATTTGAAAAATGTACCAGTTATTGGTGATGCGTTGCGTGATCTATTGGCCGCCGATGCTGTTGGTGCGCTGCCGATTCTGCTGTTGACCGGAAAAGGAAAAAAAACACAGGAGAGAAACGCGCTGCCGCCGCGTACGTTGATTTTCGACGATTTGTCCGCTGCCGTTGACGCCATTGTGGGACACGCATAATGCAGGCTTTGTTACGTTCTACACTTTACATGTTGTTGTTGGTGATTATTACACCGCCGTATGCGATTTTTACACTTGCCTGTTATCCGCTTTCGCCGCATGCGCGTTATCGCGTTACTTCAACCTGGACCCGCATTATACTGTTTTTGTTGGGAAATGTCTGCGGCTTGCGTTACCGTATCCTGGGTGCGGAAAATATTCCTGACACGCCCAGTATTGTGCTATCCAAACACCAATCGGCCTGGGAGACACTGGCATTTCAGAAGATTTTTCCGCCTCAGGTCTGGGTGTTGAAAAAAGAATTGCTACGCATTCCGTTTTTTGGTTGGGGACTCGCGATGACCAGTCCTATTGCAATCGATCGCAGTGCAGGTAGAAGTGCTTTGGATCAGGTTGTCGAGCAGGGACGCGACCGGTTGAAGAATGGTTTCTGGGTGGTTATTTTTCCGGAAGGGACGCGTATACCACCGGGGAAGAAAGGCAAATACCGGATCGGCGGAGCGTGGCTGGCTACACATACTGAAGTACCTGTGGTGCCGGTTGCGCATAATGCGGGTGAATTCTGGGCCAGGAATGCCTTTATTAAAAAGCCGGGCACGATCACCGTCAGTATTGGCAAGCCGATTGATCCGACCGGGATGGAATCCAACGCACTCAATGAGCGGGTAGAAAACTGGATTGAATCCGAAATGGCGCGCATCAGTCAGCTTAAATCGTTTCAAGTTTCCTCGGATTGAAGTGGCAATGTTAAGTAAAGTCAATCTGGATGGTAAAATAATTGATTATCAACTCAAGCGCAGCCCGCGGAGAACCATCGGTTTAACGGTCAATCAACAGGGCTTGCGGGTTAGCGTTCCATTGGAAGTGCCGGTATCGGAAATCGATGCGGTGCTGCAAACCAAAGCAAATTGGATCCATAAAAAGCTTGCCGAATGGCAGAACCGGAAATCGCTGCAGACTTATAGTACTTTGCGGCATTTGGGTTTGTATCCGTTGCTGGGCGGCCTCTGGAAGCCAAAAATGACTGCTTGCGGTCAAATTCAAATGGTGTCCGCGACAGCTCATGAAACAATAAAACCAAGTGAATCGGATCATTATTTGAGTTCGGCGCTTTTTCAGCAGTGGATTGCAGAATGGTACCGGCGGCAGGCTGTTACCTGTTTCAGGGAACGGATTGACTTGTTTTCCGGGAAACTCAGAATATCAAGATCTCCCTTCAAATTGTCAAACGCTAAAACCCGCTGGGGCAGTTGCAATAATCGTGGTGTCATACGATTGAACTGGCGCCTTATTCAATTGCCGTTACATTTGATCGATTACGTTGTTGCCCATGAATTGTGCCATCTTTTTGAAATGAATCATTCACCGGCTTTTTGGCGTAAGGTGGCGATTGCTTATCCAACCTATCAGCAGGCACGTCAGGAACTCCGTACCTATACCTTGCAAGATTGACTCTGCTGAAGATTCAGGCTGGTTTAGTTTTGATGATACCTTGAAAAATTGATTAAAAGCCGCATCTTTTTAGGATACTGGAATTAAACCTAAAAATCTCAGTTGACCGTTACAAAAAAGCACAAACTTGATGAATAAAAAATTATATATTTCAGGAAAATTCCTTAACCTGAATGGTGGGCACTCTAAACACCATCCAACTGAGGCTTTTAGGTTAAAAGATAACCTGTGAGGATTTTTTTGTACAAATGACGATCTATCTGTCATGTCGCAGAAAACAATCATAATCAGATAATTTTATACAGAATCTAATCGTGTTCAGAAAATTACATATCGCAACTTACAATGTTCACAAAGGGTTTTCCAGTTTTAATCAGCGTTTGGTGCTGCATGAGCAACGCAGTCATTTGCGCAACCTGAATGCCGATATCGTTTTTTTGCAGGAAGTGGTGGGGTATCATACCAAACACCCGGAACGTTATACCGACTGGCCCGATGGCAGCCAGCATGAATTTTTTGCCGATTCGGTATGGCCTGAATCGGTTTACGGAAAAAATGCTGTATATGATGTTGGGCACCACGGTAATGCCCTATTAAGCCGCTATCCGATTGTATTCTGGGAGAATGAAGATATTTCAGCTCACCGTTTTGAAAGCCGCGGCTTGTTGCATTGTGAGATCGGTATCCCGAATTGGGACGAGAACTTGCATTGCATTTGCGTTCATCTGGGATTATTCAAAAAAGGCCGACATGTGCAACTCAAAGCCATAAAAAAACGGATTAAAAGCATGGTACCAAGCCATGCGCCATTGGTGATAGCGGGTGATTTTAATGACTGGGGTGAAAAGACGGGAGCCATTCTTGCCGATGCCCTGGATTTGACAGAAGTTTTTGAATTTACTACTGGCCGGGCGGCGCGCAGTTTTCCGTCCGCATTGCCGATTTTGCGGCTTGACCGCATTTATGTCCGTGGTTTTCATATTGAAGATTCGCGTGTACATCATGGTTATCCCTGGTCTAATACTTCAGACCATGCTGCGTTATCGACAAATGTTGTACGCCGATGATCCACAACGGTTTTATTTCGGGTAATACCATCAAATTATTATGCAGCGGCAATGATTTCTTCCCGGAACTGGAGCGCGCCATCAATGCAGCGCAATCCGAGATCTATCTGGAAACTTATATCTTCAACGATGATCGAATTGGCCGCAAGATTGCAACGGCTTTAATGCGTGCAGCCCAACGCGGTGTATTTGTTCATGTGTTGATTGACGGCTTCGGTTCGTATCATTTGCCTGAAAGCTTTATCCAGACATTGCTGGACGCCAGGGTAAAACTGTTAATTTTTCGCCGCGAAGACCTCTGGTTCAAATTCCGCCGTTATCGTTTGCGTCGTATGCATCGTAAACTGGTAATTATTGATGCCCATGTTGCATTTGTAGGCGGCATTAATATTGTCAGTGACACTGATGATTCTGAAAATCATATTCCACGCTTTGATTATGCTGTAAAAGTCGAAGGGCCTGTGCTGGAAAGGATTGATGCTGCTATGCGGCGGTTATGGATGATTGTTGCCTGGGCGCATTTTAAAAAACGCTGGATCAATCATAAAAAACAACCTCTGCCCGACATACATAAAGGAAATCAATTAGCTGCCTTTTTGATACGCGACAACATTCGGCATCGCCATACGATAGAACGCGCCTATCTTGAAGCGATTAATCATGCGAATCAGGAAATCATCATCGCCAATGCTTATTTTCTGCCCGGCAGAAACTTTTGTCGTGCATTGAACGCTGCCGCAAGCCGTGGTGTCAGTGTCATTTTATTATTGCAAGGAAAAATCGAATACCGCATGCAACATTACGCAACGCGGGCACTGTACGGCAATTTGCTGGATGCGGGGATTAAGATTTATGAGTATAACCGCCATTATTTACATGCCAAGGTCGCCGTGATTGATTGCTGCTGGTCTACGGTGGGTTCTTCCAATATTGATCCTTTCAGTTTAATGCTTGCCCGCGAAGCGAATCTGGTTATCCATGACAAGGGTTTTGCTGCACAATTGCGTACCAGTCTAATGCGGGCGATATCAAAAGAATCCGTTTTAGTGGTTCGTAGCGGTTGGCGGTCACAATCCTGGTTAAATCATGTTATTTATCAGTTGTGTTACATAGTGATCTATTACGCGCAAAGTATCTTGGGTTATGGCCATAAAGCTATGCAACCACGTGTCGCCTCATAGTGAAAAGATGATCAAGCCTACATTTCCCAGTACAGTGCAACTGAATCAGAACCAGAAAAGTCAAATTGAATCCGCTGCTGATATTTTATTGAAGGGTGGCGTTGTGGCGTTTCCAACCGAAACAGTCTATGGTTTAGGTGCAGATGCGACCAATCCTGATGCTGTAAGGAAAATCTACGCCATCAAACAGCGTCCGTCTGATCACCCGTTAATTTTGCATATCAGTGACATCGGGCAACTCGATTATTGGGCTCTAGATATTCCCGAGTCTGCCCGGGTTCTTGCTAAACGTTTCTGGCCGGGACCCTTGACATTAATTCTCAAAAGAAGCCGGCATGTTCCGGGTTGTGTAACGGGGGGGCAGGAAACGGTAGGTATTCGAATTCCGGCGCATCCTGTTGCACTGGCGTTATTAAAAGCGCTGGGCCCAAATAAAGCCGTGGCGGCACCTTCGGCCAATCTTTACGGCAAAATCAGTCCTACTTCAGCAGTCCATGTTCGAACGGCATTGGCTGATGAGGTTGATATGATACTCGATGGCGGGGCTTGTGAAGTCGGATTGGAAAGCACGATAGTCAGTTTTGGCCAAAAAACGGTTACTGTGTTAAGACCCGGCGGTATTGCCGTATCTGACATTGAAGCCGCCCTGAATTGTCCTGTCAGACTGATCCAAAAGCATGAACCGGCCATTTGTGTTTCCGGGACGCTACCTGTACACTATGCACCATCGACACCGCTGAAGATGCTTTCTCAGGCAGAGCTAAGCGAAGTGGTGCTGCAATATGTCGAACAGGGCTTTAAAATTTCGGTCATTACCTGGTCCGGCATGGATTTATTGTTACCTCGCGTATCCAATATTCGGCATATTCTAATGCCGCCCGATCCCATTCAATATGGTCGGCAGTTGTACGCTGTCCTTCATCAATGCGATCAGCTGGGATTGGGTTATATTTTAATGGAAGCACCCCCCAACAAACCTGACTGGCTTGCTATTTCAGATCGTCTTCAGCGTGCAAGCCATGCACATTTATAGCGATAGCAGACATAATATGGATAATACTGACACAACGCATACATTAAAAGCAGTCCTGTTCGATGTGGACGGTACGCTTGCCGATACCGAACGGGATGGTCACCGCCCTGCATTTAACGCCGCCTTTAAGGAATTCGAATTGTCGTGGAATTGGGATATTCCGCTGTATGGCGAATTGCTCCAGGTAACCGGCGGTAAAGAACGCATTCGGTTTTATATCGAGAAATATCAACCTGATGAATTGAAACGGAATGATCTGGATGAATGGATTGCCAGTTTGCATAAAACCAAAACAAGACATTTTAAACAGCTGATGGAACAAGGTGAAATACCCCTGCGCCCAGGTGTTAAGCGATTAGTCCGGGAGCTGCGTGACAGAAACGTGAGAGTTGCGATCGCAACCACCACCACCCCGGAAAATGTCACCTATTTGCTTGAATCCACGTTAGGGAGTCATGCATCGAATTTTTTCGATGTGATAGGTGCTGGCGATATTGTTCCACAGAAAAAGCCGGCGCCGGATATTTACTATTGGGTGCTTGGTCAATTGCAGCTCAAGCCATCGCAGTGCATTGCGATTGAGGATTCTGAACATGGTTTAAATGCAGCACTTGCAGCCGGCCTTCCGACTGTGATCACCGTTAATCATTACACGGCTCAACAGAATTTTTCCGGTGCTGCGACGGTATTATCCGATCTGGGCGAGCCGGATCAGGCTTTTACCGTACTTTCTGACAGTCCTGAAATGAAAGATCAGCAATTTGTCGATGTCGATGTATTGGAAAAACTGCTGGTAAAATAATCCTAAACACCATCCAACTGAGGTTTTGAGGATAATCGTTTGGCGCGGCGGTAAGGATTTTCTCAAATAAAAAAGCCAGTTGATTAAACTGGCTTGAGTAACTGGAAAAAAGCCGGCTAGTTATTTGGCCATTTGCTTCTCACGAATTTCATCCAGCGTTTTGCAATCGATGCAAAGTGTGGCTGTTGGTCTTGCTTCAAGTCGTTTCAGTCCGATTTCAATGCCGCAACTTTCACAATAACCATAATCACCCGAATCAATTTTTGCAATGATCTCATCAATTTTCTTGATCAATTTGCGTTCACGGTCCCGGTTGCGTAATTCCAGTGTCATGTCGGATTCTTGGCTGGCACGATCATTGGGGTCGGCAAACACGGTTGCTTCATCCTGCATCGTATGAACTGCCCGGTCAATGTCCTGACTCAATTCAATTTTCATACCCTCCAAAATCTTGCGAAAATGTGCGAGTTGTCCAGAACTCATATATTCTTCGCCTGCTTTTGGTTCATAAGGAGTAATATCGCTCCTCTGCAGATCTTGCGGCATATGTTAATGCTCCTATTCAATTTTTAATGGGTAAGAAACAGTTTACGTGCTAATAAAACCTAACCTTAGATTATACAATAATTTTTTTAATTCGGTTTATATCGCTTGCTTTTAGTCTCATGCCGTGTTACTAACATCCGCTTTTAAGTAATCGTTCATGCTAATACTAGTGCTATTTCAATATGATATTGTCAGGTACAGCGTTGTGCCTTTTGGTAATAGAACAACTATTCCCTGCAAGGCACGCCTTGCCATGCACACTGACAAACTCACTGAACCCGGCAATATCATATTGAAATAGCACTAGAGCAGAAGCACTATACAGGATGTATTTCAAACCCGGCGTGAAAAAAAACACATATTCAATATATTGATTTAAACCTAAAAATCTCAGTTAACCGTTACAAAAAAGTACAAATTTGATGAATAAAAATATAAATTTCAGGAAAATTCCTTAACCTGAATGGTAAACAACACTATGACGCTTATAGCCCATTGATGTTTTATGTCAATCAAATAATGTGTTGTGAAGGAGCACTTTAACAGTAGAATATTTCAATGGTATGGCATTTCCTATCACTTCTTTTTTTGATTCTTATTGCCAATGGTTCACCCATATTGGCGCGTTATCTCATGCGCACTACGCTGTCTTGCCCGATCGATTTCGGTTATCGGTTTGCTGACCAACAAAGACTGTTTGGAGAGGCTAAAACATGGCGTGGCTTTTTCAGTTCTCTAATCGCAACAGGCGTATCAGCCTTACTGGTGGGATATGATTTGGCAACAGGCTTGTTAATTGCAATGGGCGCAATGTCAGGTGATCTCATATCGAGTTTTTTTAAGAGGCGGTTGGGTTTTCGTTCAAGCGCCCGGGCTCCGTTACTGGATCAAGTGCCTGAATCTTTGCTGCCGGCATTGCTGGTGATGCATTTGTTTCAATTATCAACGACGGATATTCTGATGCTAGTGTGCATATTTTTTATACTGGATGTCGGACTTTCCCGGTTATTTTATTGGCTTGGGGTGCGTAGAAAACCTTATTGATCGTTAGTTGATTGCTGGATTAGTTGATTGCTGGATATTGACCTGGGTGTTGTCTTGCGGGCATCTGCTTAGCAGATTGTTTGCTTATCCCTTTTTATAACAATACTGCATTGTTAGAGGTGCTCCACATTCGTCAGATAATGATCGATGCACTTCAAAAAGTGTTTAACATCCAGCGGCTTGGTTACATAATCGTTAAATCCGGCCGCTAATCCTTGTTCGATTTCATTTTGTGTTGCTTTAGCGGTAACTGCGATGACTGGAGTAGCCTTCAATTCAGGATCCTGCTTGAGAATACTTAAAACCTGGTATCCATCCATATTGGGCATGTTGATATCGAGCAGAATTACATCCGGGTGATGTGTCTGAGCCAGCTCGATACCCAGTGTAGGAATGTGCGCACTAATAAAATTCACTGGCCGTTGTTTGAGTATCTGTGCAATCAGGGTGAGATTTGCCGGATTGTCTTCAATACACAGTATCGTGGGTTTAACCGTTCCTGACAGTTCTTGGGGCTGCATGTCAACTTCAGCTTGATTGTTATCCAGTGTTTCTTGCAACGCAACTGGACTCAACGGTAACGTAATGGTAAATGTGCTGCCAATGTCCACTTTACTGACTACGCTGATGGTGCCGTTCATTTGCTCAATCAAACGTTTGGTTAGCGCCAGGCCGATTCCTGTTCCTTCAATGGCTTTTTTGTTGGCTTCCAGACGGTTGAAGGGTTGAAACAAGTCTTGTTGCATTGCTTCAGGAATTCCGGTTCCGGTATCGGTAAAGGCAATCTTTACGTATTTTTTATCTATCGATGTAATGTTGATTTTAACGTTACCGTCCTTGCGATTGTATTTAATCGCATTCGATAAGAGATTAAGAATAATTTGTTTGAGACGTACGCGGTCCGCAATGACCGTGGCATCGATGGCGCCATAGCTAAGTATTTGTATGTCGTTTTTTTTCGCTATGGCAGCCATGAGATCCAGGCTTTCTTCAATAACCGGGCCTATGATGACCGGTTCTAAGCTCATGTCAATGCGGCCTGACTCGATTTTGGCCAGATCCAGAATGTCATTGATGAGTTCAAGCAGATGTTCCCCGGCTTTTACAATTTCATCCGCATAGCCTTTATTTCGGGACGATAGTTGATTGTCCAATTGCATTAACTGGCTAAAGCCAAGAATCGCATTCATTGGCGTGCGTAATTCATGGCTCATGTTGGACAGGAATTCTGATTTGGCTTTGTTAGCCCGCTCGGCTTCATTTCGTGCGGTTACCAATTCGCTTTCAATTTGTTTGCGTTCGGTGATATCCTCGACAATCCCTTCAATTGCCATGACTTTGCCGGATTCGTCAATGGCAGGATGAGAAGAAACGTGTATTGTTCGTTGTGCGCCATCAGGATGTGTAAAATGTATTTCAAACTGTATAAATTCAATTTCCTTGGCAGCCATCCCTGTAACATACCGTTGTGCCAATTCAAGACTTTCCGGATTCCAATGGATCACTTCAGCCCAGTTTTTGCTCAGTATTTCTTCTTTGGAGATCCCAAATACGGTTTCAAAACCATTACTGACATACAAAACTTCTCCAGTTTGAACACGGTGGCTGTAAATGACAAAATTATCACCAATATTTTCAACCAGTCGCTGATATTTTTTCTGGGATTCTTTCAATGCTGTTTCATAATGTTTGCGCTTGGAAATATCTTCTATCATTGACCAGATTAATTTTCTTCCAGTCATGTCATGCATGAGCATGCCTCTTAGAAGTACGGGATAGCGTTCTCCATTCTTACGAATATATTCCTTTTCATAAGGGCCGTATCGCCCTATCCGTTCCAAGCATTCCAGCTGCATTGCTTCATCGTCGAAAAATTCAATTGGCGTAACATCCCAGTAGCTTAGTTTTAGAAATTCTTCATGCGTATATCCGGTCGGTGCCAGCAGGGCATTATTAATTTCAATGAATTCGCCTGTTTCATAATCATTTAATGCGATTCCGATCGGTGAAAGTTCAAACAAACCGCGCAAACGCGTATCGGAGTCTTGTTTTTTCTTTTGTGTATTGCTCAGCACAATAAACGGCAACAGGATGAGCAAACCAATGAAAATCAGGACGGCCCGAAACAGCAGAACCTCTTCTGAGTTTTTCGCCCAGCCCCCTTTGGGTATTGCCGCGAGTTGCCATGAGCCATAAGGCAATGTCACATTCATAACCTCCGGGTTGGAGGTAAAAATTTTTTCCGGTCCGAAAAAAATTTCGCCGTGCTTCCCTAATGCATCTTTGCCACGAATGGCGATATCAATTTTTAATTCTTTACCGTACAGTCCGCTATCCTGATAAAGTTTATCCATATCGATAACCGCAGATACCATGCCCCAAAAACGATCTTCATTTTCTTTGTGGAGATCGGTATAGACCGGTAGCCTGACAATAAATCCTTGACCACCCTGTACCAGGTTGATGGGTCCTATCAGAATATGCTCGCCCGTTTTAATTGCGCTTTTTATGGCTTCATACTGATCAGTTAGTTTGCGATAGTCCAACCCAATCACCGCTTCATTGCCTTCAACGGGATATACATATCGAATGACTAAATCAGGTGCTGCACCAATACTACTCAGTTTTGAATGTCGTTGAAACAAATGTCTCGTTATACTTGCAAAGCGTTCCTGAGTGAGCTTGGGTTCTTCGGCAATAACCGCGGTTAACCCTTGAACCAAGTGGATGTTGCTGTTGATATTGCCCTCAAGTTTAGCGCGAATTGTGCTGAGTTGGTCGTTTACGATATCACGCAATTCTTTTTCTTGTTGACTGGTATTGAGATAGTCAACGACTATTCCTAAAGCAAGCAACGCGATACCCACTAAAATTGTGGGGATTGATGCGATCAATTTGTTATAACGGGATAAAAAATAAGGTTGTGTATACATTTGCCGAATTGTTTTTTGCTTGCTTGAAATATACGGCATCAATCATAAAATAATTTGCCGGAATTGTAAGGAAGTTTGATGCGATTATTGATTAATTCCGATCTTTTTTGCACAGTTTTAGTTGGTTACTTTAAAATCACAAGTCTTGGTGCTGATATTCGATTACTGAAGCTGTGAAAAACTCAAACGAAAAATCAATCAAAATCGATAATATGCGTTCCTTCTGTGCCATTTCAAATGTATTGGACATTCTAGGCGACAAATGGACATTGTTGATTATACGGGATGCATTTGCCGGCAAAAAAACTTATAGCGAATTTCAGGCGTCGCCTGAAAGTATTCCGACCAATATTCTCGCGGAACGTTTAAAACGTTTGGTTACGCATGATATTCTGAAAAAAAATCCATATCAGCAGCATCCGGTGCGATATTCCTATGAGTTAACGGACAAGGGTCATGCGCTAGGCCCTGTACTCAAGGAAGTGATTAATTGGGGAGAAAAATATATCATCGATACTGAGCGTAAAATCAAGATTTCGTTTAACACACCCTGATGCCCGTTTTATCAATCTGCATGTAGTAGCTGGTTTATGGATTTCATTATTGTCTGTCTGGTTGCCATGACAGCTTCTGCACTGACGTTTTTTTCCGGTTTCGGCCTGGGCACGCTGTTAATGCCGGTGATTGCCATTTTTTTTCCGCTGGAAACGGCAATTGCCATGACTGCGATGGTTCATCTGGCAAACAATGGTTTTAAGATTGCTTTACTTGGAAGAAATGCGGACATCAATATTCTTTTCCGCTTTGGCTTGCCGGCTATTTTGGCTTCATTTGCGGGTGCTGCTGTATTGATTTGGCTCAGTCAAATCAGCAGAACCTACGCACTCTATGAATACCAACTGTTTGCAAACACTTATGAAGTCCTGCCGATTAAACTGGTTATCGGCTCATTGATGCTATGCTTTGTCATCATGGAATTGATCCCACGTTTTGCTAAACTCGCGTTTAGTCTAAATTTTTTGCCGTTGGGTGGTGTGATCAGTGGTTTTTTTGGTGGTTTGTCCGGACATCAGGGTGCGTTTCGAAGCATGTTTTTACTGAAAGCCGGTTTAACCAAAGAAGCGTTTATTGCAACAGGCATCGTCGTTGCGATTATGGTGGATCTCGCGCGCATAGCGGTTTACGGGTTGGATATATCAACGTACCAGAAACAACTGGAATGGCCGCTGATCGTTGCTGCAACATTATCGGCGTTTACCGGTGCTTATTGCGGATCAAAACTGCTTAAAAAAGTGACCATTCGCTTTATTAGAATCATGGTCTCAATACTGTTAGCGGTTGTCGCAATTGGGTTGATGGCAGGCATTTTGTGAGAAAGAAAAGCATTTTCAATGCCATAGAAAATATCAGCAAGACTTTGACATGAGGTTATCGACTTTGTCGGCCATTGTTAATATCATAATAGTGGGATGGGTTATTTTTTCTTCAGGCCGCTGAGATTTGAATTTCAGTAACGGTTAACTGAGGTTTTTAGGATAATATGAATAAAAAGCTTATCTTCTGCAAAAAGCGATTCGTCAGCTTTAATTTATCCGAATTGAAATTGATAAACCGTTACTTATTCCTTATGCCTATTTGCATCATCCTGTCGGGATGTGCATCCCTGTTCCAGGTCGTGCCGATTCAAATGGCCCGTGTTAATCAGACAGAAGCCTATACTCAGACTTTCGATTTTCAGGTGCCGCATGAAAACAGTGCAATGCACTTGATAGAAAAGACACAGTGGTTTAATCATCAGATAGACGATGTTTTTCTGCGTCTTTTGGGAGAAGCCAATTGGCAACAGATTAAAGACCGTTATGGGTTAGGGACGTTGCGTGAAGAATTGCTGCGCAAGGAGGTTTTTGTACGCGGATTTTTCACTTTTTCAACGTACATCGATCCTATATCCTCGGAGTTTTTTATCGCAGAGGGTGTAGGCAGGTTTTTTCTGATCCGTAAAAAAAACCAGGCCATTCTTTTGTCGGGCGACTTCTATATATCCCCGGACCGCCATTCGAGAAAAGATCTGGATCGTGGCTACGTTGTCCTGGATATCGATATTATATTGAGTCGTATACCGGAAGAAGTCACTTATCTACATGAAACTTCGTTGAAGTATAAAATATTTTTCGATAACACATTAAAAAAAGAGCGGATTTATCGCCTGGATTACCGTCGTCAGCATGAGGTGCATTTACCTTTGGCGGATAGTGAAAAATTAAGTGACAAGACGCGTATTGGCAGTCTGCGTTTTGATACAACACCCGAATCGGAAGGCCGGTACAAATTACTGGATTATCGCGGCACGCAGTTTTTGCGGGGTGATTACGAAGAAATGCTACGCCGATCAATGCAGCGACAACAGGAAGAAATTGAGGAATGATGGAATCTTTGGTGATTTGCCGACAATGTCAGCACAAAAACCCGGATAGTCATACGTATTGCGGAAAGTGCGGGGCGCTGTTGCGTGGTGAAAGGCGTCAAAACACAGTCCTTGTGGCTAATACGAAGGATGGGTTTAACCAACTTGCGGAATCAACCATACAAGCGGTCAAAAAAGAAGCGCAATTTATTGAAATCAATACGCTGGATGAAATTCACGATAAGGCGATCAAATGGGCCAAGGTGCAGTTGTTTTTCCTGGGTTCTGCCGTCTCGATTTTGTTGATGGCTTTGTTTATCTGGGGCTACAAACAATTCAGTGATTTCGAACAGCTGATTCTTGACAGCCAACAAGAAATTACCCAGTTAAATGCGCAATTGACAAAAGATGCCGTACAGTTGAGCCAGGATTCACAGACAGTGAGCAAGCAAGCCGATACATTTGAACAGGCCATGCAACAGGAATTTGAGCAGCTTAAACAACTCAGTCAGGAAATTAATGCAATCGACAATAAGATTCATAATGAAATCATGAAGCTTCGGTCGGAACTACTCGAGTCTATCCGCGAGGCAAGAATCCTTCAGGATCAGGCCAAATCGGACCGGTTTGAAATTCAAAAAATTCGGAATTCATTTTATGAAATTTATTTCCAGATCAATGATGATCCTGCATTCGATGATGCCAATCAAACAGCCCTTTTTGCAATGCTCGCTCAAAATGGTTTTTTGATCAAAGACAGGAATGTTGTGTCTCATGTAAGTGTCAATCGTTCGGAAGTCATTTACTATAATGCCGAAGCAAAAGATAAAGCGCAGTTACTGGTGGATTTGTTACGAAAAACTTTCCCAGCCATATCGCTGCGCTATATGGATCGCAAGGAACGTGATGCTCGCGATATTCTTGTCAAATTACGGCAATAATTAATACTCTCTAAGCAGTCATTCCGTTATGACGCAACAGTGCATCCATCTGCGGT
The DNA here is from genome assembly GCA_020446045.1 of Nitrosomonas sp. GTDB lineage: Bacteria > Pseudomonadota > Gammaproteobacteria > Burkholderiales > Nitrosomonadaceae > Nitrosomonas. The sequence continues at coordinate 35,674 of JAGRFM010000052.1, read as the reverse complement.
TCCCGTCCGCGAAACGCCATGAATGATTCCAATGCAGGGCGGCTGCCACCCATGGCGAGAATTTCCTGTTTGAAGCGTGAGCCGATATCGGCGTTCATCACACCTTCAGGGTTGTTTGCCGCATTCTCTTCAAATAGCCCATAAGCATCGGCGGATAATACTTCCGCCCATTTATAACTGTAGTAACCTGCCGCATAACCGCCGCCAAAAATATGGGCGAAATTGTTCGGGAAACGATGATATGCGGGTGGAAAAACAACCGCAACTTCTTGGCGTACTTCATCAAGCAACTGCAAAACCGTTTTATCGCCATGCGGATTGAAATCGGAATGCAGCAGCATATCAAACAGCGCGAACTCAAGTTGCCTCACCATTTGCATGCCGCTCTGAAAATTCTTCGCGGCAAGCATTTTATCGTACAATGCTCTCGGTAAGGGTTCGCCGGTGTCGACATGTCGCGTCATTCCGGTCAACACATCCCACTCCCAGCAGAAATTTTCCATAAACTGACTGGGTAATTCCACGGCATCCCATTCCACACCGCTGATGCCGGATACGCTGAGATCATCGACCTGGGTGAGCAAATGATGCAAGCCATGACCGAATTCATGGAACAATACGATGACTTCATTATGCGTAAACAAAGCGGGTCTTTGTTTACCGTTGATTTCAACCGGACCGGAAAAATTACAGGTCAGGTAGGCCACCGGAACCTGCACTGTCCGGCCTTGTGCCGATTCAACCAGGCGGCGCGAAATGGCGCTGTCCATCCAGGCGCCGCCGCGTTTGGTCTCGCGGGCGTACAAATCGAAATAAAACTGGCCGATTAAAGTGCCACTGGCATCAAAGATATCGAACAGCTTAACGTCAGGGTGCCAGTATTGAATATTGCGCGCGGCATCCGCAGGAACAATAGCGATGCGGTAAAGTTTTTCCACCAGTTTAAACAAGCCGGGCAAAACCTTGTCTTCCGGAAAATATTGTTTAACTTCCTGATCTGAAAAAGCATAACGTGCTTGCCGCAGTTTTTCGCTGGCATATGGAATATCCCACGCTTCCAGTTTCGACATGTTGAGCTGTTCCGTTGCGAATTGCTGTAATTCATGCAAGTCTTGTTCGGCATAAGGCTTGGCTTTGCCTGCCAGTTCGCGGATAAAATCCAGCGCCTGTTGTGGCGAGGCAGCCATTTTGGTGGCCAGCGATACTTCCGCGTAATTTGCAAAACCGAGTAACTTTGCTTCTTCTTTACGTAACTTGAGAATTGTATTGATGAGCGGCATGTTATCGAGGCTTTTAGACGCATCTTGTGTGTCTTTGGGCTGGGGAGCATCAATTTCACTGGCGCGGGTATTGAAAGCGCGGTACATTTTTTCACGCAATTCGCGGTTATCGGCATACTGTTGTACCGGTAGATAAGACGGCATATGCAGGGTAAATTTCCAACCTGTCTTACCCTCTTTCTCCGCCATTTGTTTGGCGGTATGCAATACATCATCGGGTATACCCGAAACCGTTTCCTGGTTTTCAATGAGCAAGGAAAAAGCGTTTGTTGCATCGAGCAGATTGTCGTTAAACCGGGAGGAAGCTTCGGATAAAGCTTCCTGTATTTTGAGAAACCGTTGCTTTTGCTCGGCCGGTAATTCTGCGCCGCCGAGCCGGAAATCCCTGAGCTCGTTCTCTATGATTTTTTTGCGCGCTGAGTTAAGGATTTCATATTCACGGCTGGCACGAAGTTGTTTGAATTTTTCAAACAGGTGCTGATCCTGTGACAATTCCGCATAAAATTGCGTGATCAGCGGCAGATTCTTGTTGTACATTTCACGCAGTTCAGGCGTATTCATCACGGCGTTCAAATGCGAAATCTGTCCCCAGGCGCGTGACAGGCGTTCCGTGGCATCAACGATTGGCTGGACGAATGTCTGCCAGGCTGGCGGTTGCGGATCGTGACGGATTGTATCGAGAACGGCTTTGTTTTCACTGAGCAATGCTTCCATTGCAGGTGTTATATGCTCGGTTTTGATGTCCGCAAAACGCGGCAAACCTGAAAAATCAAGTAACGGATTGGATGGTGTATTCATGGTTGTGATGTTTTAAATCGGTTTAAGTGTCAGATTCGAAAACGATATGACCCTTGACCAGGGTATATCGGATTTTTCCGGGCAGTTCCATGCCCATGAATGGTGTATTTTTGCCTTGGCTCAACAATGCAGACGGGGTGACTTTCCGGTAGGCTTCGGGATCAATGATGCAGATATCCGCTGTAGCCCCCAGAGATAATCCACCTGCATCAATACCCATAATTTCGGCAGGTTTGTATGTTATTCCAGCCAGTGTTTCAATCATCGATTGTTTCATTTCGAGCCCCCATTTCAGCGTCAGTGGCAATAACAATTCCACGCCGGTCGCGCCGATTTCAGCCTGACCGAAAGGCAGTGATTTGGCGTCATCATCCACCGGCGTATGATCCGAGCAGATCGCGTCTATCGTGCCATCGATTAATCCGGCGCGCAAAGCGACACGGTCACTGAAACTGCGTAAAGGCGGAATTATATGACAATTGGAATCGAAGTAGCCGATATCCATATCCGACAGATGCATGTGATTGATTGTGACGTCGCAGGTTATCGGCAGTCCCTCCTGCTTGGCTGAACGAACCAGGGATAACCCCTCGGCACTGGATATCCGGCATAAGTGGACACGTACCCGGGTTTCTTTGGCAAGCAGGATAATATTGGAAATAGCGACGGTTTCGGCGCACACCGGGATAGATGGCAACCCCAGCCGTGTGGCGACTTCACCATCGTGCGCAACGCCATCGTAAGCGAGGTCGATATCTTGAGGATTCAGCCATACACTGAATCCGTAGGTCGATGCATATTGCATGGCCTGCATCAACACGCGCAGGTTTTTAATCAGCGCGCCGGGCTGCCCGAAAACAACGCATCCGGCGTCGCGCAGTTCAGCCATTTCGGTTAAATGCTCCCCTTTTAATCCTTGCGTGAGTGCGCCGATCGGATAAACATGCGCCTGGTTCAGGTTTCTTGCGCGATGCTTGAGCATTTCCACCAGACCGGGCTCGTCCAGTGGCGGATCGGTATCAGGCGGACAGGCAAAACTGGTTACGCCACCGGCAACTGCCGCGTTCATTTCGGATTCCAGTGTCGCCATATATTCCAGCCCGGGTTCTCGCAGCCTTACAGACAGGTCAATCAAACCGGGGCAAACCACCAATTGGCTGGCATCAATGATGTGATCGGGGTGAAAATCAACCGGCTGGTCACCGAATGCCAGTATTCGGCCATCTGCAATATAAATATCGCGAACGGCATCCACATGATTTTTGGGATCAATCAGACGTCCGTTTTTAATGTGAATTCTCATCGAATTATCCGCCATCACTCGGCTGCGGCCCAGCCAGAATCGCCATGACGGCCATGCGTACCGCAATGCCGTACGTTACCTGTGGCAGAATTACGGATTGACCACCATCGGCGACTTCAGAGTCGATTTCCACGCCACGGTTCATCGGTCCGGGATGCATGACAATCGCGTCAGGTCTCGCCAGCCTCAGTTTCTCAGGGGTCAGGCCATAATATTTAAAATATTCTTCGGAACTTGGCAAATATGCCCCTTGCATGCGTTCTTTTTGCAAACGCAGCATCATCAGTACATCGACATCGCGTAAGCCATTGCGCATATCGTGAAAAACATGAACGCCAAGCCGTTCCACATGGCTGGGTAACAATGTTTTGGGTGCGATCACGCGTACCTCCGGAACGCCAAGCGTTGTCAGCGCGTGGATCTGCGAACGGGCAACACGAGAGTGCAGGATATCGCCGATAATCGCAACGCGCAAATTATGAAACTCGCGTTTGTAACGGCGAATGGTAAACATATCGAGCAACGCCTGAGTGGGGTGCGCGTGGCGTCCGTCGCCGGCATTGATGACATGGATGCCGGGTTGTACATGTTTGGCAATCAGATGCGCCGCGCCGCTTTGTGAATGCCGTACCACGAACATGTCCGCATGCATTGCGGACAGGTTGTCGACGGTATCCAGCAGGGTTTCCCCTTTGGATTGCGCAGATACGGCGATATTCAGATTGATGACATCTGCGGACAGGCGTTTTGCGGCAATCTCAAAGGTGGTGCGGGTTCGGGTGCTCGGTTCAAAAAAAAGATTGAAAACGGATTTGCCGCGCAATAACGGTACTTTTTTGACATCGCGTTCGGTAACGCCCATAAAGGTTTCCGCAGTATCGAGTATTTGCTGCAAAATGGGAGCCGGTAAACCTTCTGTTGTGAGCAGATGCTGTAAAACCCGGTTTTTATCCAGTTGCGGATTGCGGTTGATCATGTAAAGGCGCTCCGATGATTCGTGTCGGCGCCATTCTTATTTTCCATGCTCAGATAAAATTTTCCGTGATCATCGTGGTTAAGTTCCAGCGTTTTCTCATTCGGCAGTGACAATGTCGCGCCGATATATTGTGCGCAAATCGGTAATTCTCGGTTACCGCGATCCACCAGCACGGCCAGACTGATCGAAGCGGGTCTGCCGTAGTCAAACAGTTCATTGATGGCTGCGCGTATGGTGCGTCCGCTTTGCAGTACGTCGTCAATCAATAGAATATGTGCGCCATCAACGGGAAATGGGATCTCCGATGATTTTTTTTGTGCGTGCAGACCGATTTTGTCAAAATCGTCACGATGAAATGATACGCTTAGCATGCCGGATTGTTGTACAAATTCCGGCGAATTCCCGGTGTGTGTTGCAACCAGATCCCGGTGCAACCGTTTTGCAAGCCATGCGCCGCCGGTATGAATACCGACTAGGGCGGCGTATTTGCGGCTGTCCGGCAGGATTTTCTGGAAAAGTGTGGTGTAAAGCGCTTCTGCGTCAGGCAATGACATGGCGTGGTTCAGATTCATCAAAATAGGATTGAAGGATTTGTTGTGCGGCAACCTGATCCAGGAACTGTTTGTGTTTTTTTCCTGGAACACCGGCCTGATGCAGTGATGCACTCGCTGTTTTGGAGGTGTAGCGTTCATCGACGAGTAACACGTGGATGTTGAATCGTCCGGCCAGCCGCCGAGCAAAGCGTTGACTCAAACGCGTCATTTCATGGGCGGTTCCATCGCTGTGGCTGGGTAGGCCTACTACGAGCAGAACGGGGCGCCAGTTGTCGATCAGCTCTTGAATCATGGCAAATCGTTGATCGTTTTTTTCACTATGGATGGTTTTCAGGGGGTGCGCCAACTTCAACACGGTATCGCCAACCGCTACACCGATCCGCTTGGCGCCAAAATCAAACGCCAGCACGGTGCCGCTGGCTTGATGGGTTGAGGCGTTTTGTTGTTCGGAATAATCAGACAGTACGCTTGTCATGAAAAATAGCAATATTACACTGAGAGATTTGCATGTCAGGCGTGACCGACATCATTGGATAAGCGCGTATAATCAACGCCGACCAAATCCATTGCCGCATTTAACCGTTCTTCCGCTGGCAGATCAAAAATCACATCCAGAGAGGCCGGTACCGACAACCAGGCGTTTTGTGCCATTTCATGTTCGATCTGACCGGCAGCCCAGCCGGCATAACCGAGTGCGATCAACGTGTGATCCGGCCCTTCGGCATTTGCAATGGCCTTCAGGATATCCAGTGATGTTGTCAGGGCAATGTTTTGGTTAATGGTCATAGTTGATTGCCAATGGCCCACCGGTTGATGCAACACAAAGCCGCAGTCGACTTGTACCGGACCACCAAACAGTACAGCCAGATCATTGTTGAGCAGATATTTCGACTGGATTCCCAATTGCTTGAACAGACCGCTTACCGACAAATTCATCGGTCGGTTAATGACCAGTCCTAATGCGCCCTGCTTATTGTGCTCGCAAATATACGTCACCGTTTTGGAAAAAAAGGAATTTTCCATGGTTGGCATGGCTATCAAGAAATGATCGGTTAGATTGATATTTTCCATGATGAATTCAGCTTATTTTACGTACATTACCCATTGGAAAAAACCAGTTTTTGGCAATCGGTAGGGCTTTGGGTTCAGTCAAATCCAATAGGCAGTCTGTGTCATGACTTTTGAGCTCATTTTCATGGCAAATTTTACTGGCAGCGGTAATTCGGAGCCACCGTGGGATATTGCCATTGTGGCATGACTCGCCTCATCCACTTGCATCTGTGAAACAATGGCCCGGCTTTTTTCATCGTTATGCGGTAGGCGCAGCAGATGACTGCCGAGATGTTCTCCGACCTGTTTTTCGGTTTCCGCCAGGAATCCCAGATTCCATTTATCACCTAATACTCCTGCAAGCATGCCGATTGCGAAGGAACCGCCGTACCAGAATGGATTCAGCAGGCTTTTCCGGCCGCCGAGTTCTTCGATACGCCGCTCTGTCCATGCGAGATGTTCCGTTTCCTCCCGCGCTGCTTTCATCAACGATTCTTGCACCATCTCATTATGCGCTGTGAAGCTTTGCCCCTGATAAAGTGCTTGGGCGCAAACCTCGCCCACATGATTGACACGCATCAATGCCGCAGAGAGATCTTTTTCCGATTCCGTCAAATCCGGTTCTGGCAAGTCGTTTCCTGGAACCGGTCTTGCTGTTTGCGCCGGGGTGAGCAATGTTCGCAAGGCGCTGTCAAAACCGATGATTAATTTGTCTAAGGTAATCATAATTTTCCGCCCAAAATGGATAAATCTTAATATAACAGATATTCAAGTTATTGCATGCCTATCTGCCGTGCCAGCAACGTCACCGGATGTAAAACTTCAATGGTGGAACCGGTATCGCGTAATCCGCTTGCAATATGCATGGCACAACCTACATTCGAAGTCGCCAGAATCTGTGCGCCGCTTTGCATCAAAATCTTTATTTTAGCATCAAGCAGTTTGTCCGATAACTCGGGTTGCTCAATACAATAAGCACCTGCCGCACCGCAACACTGATCATTATCCGCCAAAAAAACCACTTGTGCATCCGGGATATGTTTAAGCAACTGATGGGGATAATCCTGGTCGTGCAGGACATGGCGCAGACTGCAAGGATCATGGATGGCTATTTTTTGAGCCAGCGGTTTGAAGGTTAAGGTATTCCAATCAGCCGCCTGAATCAGGAATTTGCTGATATCGATAACCCGGAAAGATTCTTTTGTCGTGGATATTTGAGCGCCACAACCCGACGCAGTCGTAATAATCGCGTGAACATCGTGTTCAGAGAAAGCACGCTGATTTTGTTGCATCAATTGTTGTGCTTTTTCCGGTTCGCCAGCATGTTGATGCAAGGCGCCGCAGCAGGTTTGTTCGGCGGGTATGCGCACGCTGTAACCGGTGTGATTCAGAACATAAATTGCTGCATTCAGTGTTTGTGCGTCTGTAATGCGTGCGATACAACCGAGAAACAACCCGACTTGTCCTTTTTCCTGACCGATGGCCGGATAAAACGTTTGCCATGAGCGTTGAAATATCCGCTTTTTATGCTGTTTGTCGACAGGAAATGTTATAGACGGTAATTGTTTCAGCATTCGGGCAATGGCGCCACGGTTTGAAAAAACGGTTTTTTGCAGCAACGGAAACATCCCGCTGTTTTGAAGTAAGCCGATTAAACTGCGTAATCGTTCCAGCCGTGCGGGCCGGGTAATCCATGATGCCAACAGCGTTTGAAAAAAAGCCGACTGATGTTTCCGGGTGTGTTGATTGGGATGCGGCGGCATCTCGGATGCCAGGATAATTTTGCGCGCCTGATCGATGAGATCGCCATAAGCGACGTTGTTCGGGCACACGGATTCACACGCCCGGCATGTCAAACAGCGATCGAGATGCAAAATGAATTTTTCATTCAGCGGGATGCGGTTCGTTACCACGCCATTGATCATGGCAATCCGTCCACGCGGAGAATCCGCTTCCGATTGCAGTATGCGGTAAGTCGGGCAATGCGGCAGGCAAAGGCCGCACGCCACACAACGGTTGCTTTCTTCAATCAGTTGTTTTTTTGTGAGATCTGGTGCTTTATCCATGTGATAGTGTCAGGCGCAGCGTTACCGTGATGTTATGCAATAAGGCAATATACAGAAGAGTTGTACGGAGCGGTCGATTACAGGATTGCCGTTCATCCAGCCGATCCATTGAACAGGGCATAGATTTTTTTAATAAAATAATCAACACTGGTAAACCGTCCACCGCCTGTGAAAAGCAGGCTTAACAGCATGGCAAAATAAATCGCGGAAAATTCGATGCCGTTATTCAAAATAACCGGTTTTCCGGTTTCGTAGAGATAGTCCGGGTAGCCATGCGCTTCGATGAGCGAACGCATTCTATCCAGCCGTTCACCGGCATCTGTACTATTTTCCAGGCTTTCCGTCGCGCCGGGTATTTCCAGCCACTCTAAGACAAGTGCTGCGCTGGTATCCGGGTTGGTCGGGGTAACGGCAAACCAGCCATTTTCCCAGTGGACGGTTACTGCTGCAACCAGCATGATAACCAATAAGGGCATGCTGACTAGACGGGTTGCCAATCCGATGAGGATCAACCATCCACCTATAAATTCAATCCAGCCGACCAGAAACGCGAGCAGTCCGGGTAAAGGTAGGCCCAGTCCCCAATCCGGATTGCCAAACCATGAGACGACCTTCGGGTCGGCGAGTATTGCCTGTATCCAGTTTTCCGGGTCGCCGCTTATGCCCAGTTTGCTGTACCCTGCTATAATCAGCGCAGGTGCCAGAATGAGGCGAAGTACAAATGGCGCCAGCCCCGAGAAAAAATCAAGTGCTTTAACCAGGGCGCCGTATTTTTCTGAAACGGTGGACAATGTGTGAACTCCTTTATTTAGTTAGTTGAAGACGTTAAACGTATAACGCTTATTGAGTCATATTGATATGCAAAGCCTTGCAGAACCTGATAGGCATCGCTCAGAATAATAAAATAAGGAATGGTTTTTTTGAATCCCGATACGTTGTTTTTTGTACACCGTCATTAACCCTGTTGCTTCTCAAAGGGAAATTTTCAATAATGTCTGACTTTTCCGAACATCTCAATATATTATTTTTTTCGGGCGCTATTGTAACCATCTGTGTCGTATTACACTACGAAGCATTGAGGTTTTTAAGCGTTACCGTTGGAGTTCACGTTCACAAGCGCGTCGGTGTGTTGATTGTTATGCTTGGGTTGTTAGTGGCGCACTTTCTCGAAATTATCATTTTTGCAATCGGTTATTTGCTGCTACAGGAAGTATTTGCACTGGGGGTAATCGTCAATCTTGAGGAGGGTAATTTCCTGGATTATATTTATTACTCGTCAGTTGTGTTTACAACCGTCGGTTTTGGCGATCCGGCGCCTGAAGGCGGAATACGTATACTCAGTGCTGCCGAAGGTCTGACGGGGTTGGCGATGATAACCTGGTCGGCATCATTCACGTTTCTCGCCATGAAACGGTTCTGGCCGCATCCCCTTGATTAAACCTAAAAAGCTCGCAGACAATCATTCGTCGTTTGCGCACAATGAAACTAACAATTTCATGACGCAGCATAATTGCAGGCTAAAAATTTTTCTTTAAAATCCGCCATATCCATCGGCTTGGAATACAGATAACCTTGGAAATAATCACAGCCAAGCTGTTTGAGTTCTTCCATTTGCGACTGAGTTTCGATGCCTTCTGCCACGATTTTAAATCCCAGAGAGTGGCCTAGCGAAATTATAGTGCGTATCACGGTTTGCATGTTTTTCGATTGTTCCATTTCGAGAATGAACGCGCGATCAATTTTTAATACGCCTATCGACAGGCGGGTTAAATGTGCTAACGAGGAATAGCCTGTGCCAAAATCGTCTACCGCTATCCTCAGGCCGATGGCTGAGAGTTGATTAAGCACCTTCTGGTTGGCTTCCACATCCATCATCAGTGAAGTTTCCGTAATTTCCAGCACAATACGCGATGGATCGGCTCCGGTCTCGTGCAGGCTGTTAAAAAAACTGTTGAGTAATTCCTTGTCGTTTAATTGTTTGATCGATAAGTTGATGGATACATAAGGCGCGTCGTTATCCCATAATTTACGCCAGTAGGCTTCTGTTTTACAGCCTTCATGAAAAACCCATTTCCCGATCTCTGGAATGAAACCGGCAGATTCCGCCAGCGGAATGAAAATATCGGGAGGGATCAATTCGTTATCAATTTGCCAGCGCAATAATAGTTCTGCGCCGATAATTTTGCCGTCCTGTGCTGAAACAATAGATTGAAAATGCGTAAAAAATTCGTTGTTGTTTATGGCGTGTCTTAAAGCATGGATAATCTTGGTTTCCTGATTGATGTCCTGTTGCAGCTGCTCGTCGTAAAAATGCCAGCCTTCTCGTTTTCGCTGCTTGGCGACATACATGGCCAGATCGGCCGAGCGTAATAAATCTTCAGACGTTTTTTTCTTGCCATGGCCAATGGCGATACCGATACTGGCGCTGATATACAGCTGCAGATTTCCAATTGAAAAAGGCTTTTTTAAAATAGTTACAATACGTTTGGCAAGATTTGAAATGATGCTGGAAACGTCAATGTGTTCGCAAATCACAATAAATTCATCGGCGGCAAACCGCCCGGCTAAGTCACCCGGCCTTATTTCCCGCAGTAATCGTTCGGCAACTTGTTTTAACAGGATGTCACCTATTTCATGGCCATGCGTGTCGTTAATCAATTTGAAATTATCGAGGTCAACAAACAGCAGTGCGACATCCAATCCGGTTTTCTTGGAACGTTTCATGGCATTCGTAAGCCGTTTATTAATCAGTTGGCGATTCGGCAGGCCGGTTATTACATCGGTTGATGATTGTTTGATCAGGCTTTCTTCTTGTTGTTTGCGTGCTGTTATGTCTTGTATGTTGAAAACCAGCAACATATCATCATGCTGAAAATATTTAGCCACGCAAAGTTCCAGTATAACCAAACTGCCATTTTTGAGTACGCCCATGATTTCAGTTTGGTTGTTGAAATGAGAAACCTTTTTTTTGCTGGCGACAAATTTTGCCAGATTGTTTGTGTTTTGCGTATGGAGATTCGGCGGAAAAAGTAGATTTATCGAAATACCGGCTAATTCCATGCCGGTATAATCAAATAGCTTGCAGGCTTGCCGGTTGGCATGAAGTATAAAACCGTTTTTATCCGTGATAATGACCGGAATATCAACCAGGGAAAGAATATGTTGAATATCTTCGCTGAGTGATTTCGTCTGTTGATTAATGTTAATAGGACATGCCGGTATAGAATCAAGGCTGAATAACTGTTGATAGCGTGCCGGAATAACGGGCTCGATTTCATTAAATGCCTTAATTATCGTAAAAGTTCCGTCTGCATTGCTGCGCGATAAATAATTATTGACGGTGGCATGTTGTGTGGCGGCGTTCATGGTAACCCGCCCCTGCGGTCCTTGTTGGCTCACGGTACGCAATGCCTGAATGAGGTCCTGGGTATCCATGCTGCCGGCTTCCTGAAGTCCCTGGGCAAATGCGTGGACGCATTGGTAAACGCCTTCGCCAAAATTGGTCAGTATCCCGTTGCCATTCGGCCATATTCCCTTAACGCCAGGCAATTGTTGCAATTGCTCCAGATAACGCTTGTTTTCGGGTGTGTCAACCGACATAAAGTAAGTATTGCTGGAATAAAAACCGGCTCTGATGGATTCGGGCATTTTGCTGGTCATCATTTCGTCATAATGACCCATTACGACTGCCATGTGTTTTTTTAACTCCCGTTCGGTAAAACGGGTCAGCAATGTAATTTGGTCAATGCCTGAAAAATAAGGGACAAAAACATCTGCCCCGGAACGTTCCACGCGCATCAACAACGCATCGATAACGGGCTGCCTTGCGCCGATCTCAAAATATTCTTCACCGACAACTTCCCCGCCAATCTTGTGTAATGATTGCTTGGCCGCGTGAATGGAACCGCGTGGCCATTCGTAGTTATTTCCGGCAAAAAACATCTTTGCGCCAAATCGCTCTTTCATGAACGGTATCATGTGGTCGATTTGTTGGTTGGGTAAAGCTGCAAAATGAAAAAAATAGCGACTGAAAAGGCTGCCTTCATAGAAGGAAAAATTAAGTAAAGGCACTCCTTTGGGTTCTGCAACCCATTTAAGGACCGAAATGCGTGAATTGGACAACAAATTGCCGATAATGGCCATGCACTGATATTCATCAATCAACCGGTTGGCTGCCGGAATTGCAGTGCCTGGAAGGCTGCCGTCGTCGACAATGATAATTTCCATTTGGCGATTCAGAATGCCGCCGCGGGCATTGATTTCATCACGGGCAACGCGTGCGGCCCAATTGATTTCTGCGCCGTAAATGCCTACAACACCGGTCATTGGCGACATCAATCCCAGTCGTATCGGGTGGCGTGACGAGTGAGTCAGTGTTTGTTTATTCATGATTTCTTACCGTGAGCGTAAGTTAGTTCATGTCCATTTTAGCCCTTTTTTTAATCTTATAGACTGCTAATCACATAATTTTATGTTCAGCTGCCAGCTTGGAAATTATGAAAGATCAAGAAACAAGAGAATCTTTTTAGATTTGATAGATTGTTTGGACTTGTCGCCATAGGTAGATGTTTGCTGTTATACAGCTGGATAAATGAATGTGAAGTGAGTTTTCATCATGTTTTATGGGGCGGTCAGGTTAATGGGTGTCGAAATTTTTTACACGTTGAGGAATCGGTGGATAGAAAATATTAATAACGTTGTCATCAGAATTTGCGTGTGGGTTGTGTGAAAATCAAATAAGTGTATTTATTCTGGTATGTATGACAGCAATAAATGCTTATATGCAAGGGGGGGTGGGTTCTGCAAATCAGTGATCTCATTAAGTTTTTGTCTGCTTTTTGCGGGGGTGAATGTTTGAAATGGAAAGCTCGTATCTGGTGTCGATATTTTTTACACTGATGTTTCTTGTTGTTGAGCCATCAAGCCATGAATATAAAAAACATATTATATATCAGTGTGTTGTTATATATGGCATGGAACTTGCTTGTTATTAAATCGAGGTTCTACGAATATTGGCTATAAAACGATATTGAAAAAATGTGCCGAAAATGTAGGGTTACATCAGGAAGAAAGAGTGAAGCATAACGTTCTAAGAATTAAGTTATTTTTAAGGAGGTTTTTCAAATGAAAAAACAAACGATAATAAGCGCCGCAATAGCTGCAGCCTTTGGCTTCTCAATGATTGGTTCGGCAAATGCGAATGTGACTTTTGGTGATGGTGGTGCTGGACTGCAAGGGGTGTTGGATGGCATTACAGTAGCGCCAATTGCAGGTGACAGCAGCGTCGATGTTACCACTGATGAATTAGCGAATGATTCATACTGGTCAATTACCGGTGCTGGTGGTTCAGTTGCAACAATCGTTATTGAATTGGCGGGATTTGCAAGCGGTAACAGTTTTGGTGTATTTGATATGGCAAACCCTGGAAATGCCGTACAGCTTTTTGCTGGTGCAAATGTAGCAGGTGACCAGGCTATTTTGAGTATTAAAGCAGATGGTTCGGTTCATGTGAATTTAGCTGATACCGGCGTTGATTTTGCGGGTAACCAGTTTGGATACTGGTTGAATACACCACAACAAAATACCTGGTATTCCGATACCGCTTTGAATATTGATGGGTCGGATCATTTGGCGGCTTATCAAGGTACGAATACTGATACTGTTGCACTTCCAGGTATCGCTCCAGGATTGTGGACCAACAATGAATTCGTGTTGGCGTGGGAAGATTTGGCGCTTGGTGCTGGTGCAGGTGGTGACTTCAATGACTTTGTTGTCATGGTTGAATCTGTCAAGCCAATACCAGAACCAGGCATTCTTGCACTAATGGGACTTGGTTTGCTGGGCTTCATGGGTGGACGCCGCTTTACCAAAGCGTAAGTAATATTGTAATAAAATTATTACTGAATTAATTGAAAACCTCATGGGAAGAAATCCCATGAGGTTTTTTTATGGCTGATTTATGGTTTACTAAAGCCGGCTTGTGAGAAAGAAGCGCCAAAGTAGGATAGATGGGTAACAGATGCTACTGTGCATGTTGTGTATTTGTTTTCTATGCGTGTTGTTTCCGTTATTTTGCCAATATTTTGAACAAATCAGTCAAGTGCTTCGGTATGCCGGTGTGTTTCATGTTCGTGTTCATGACTGTGGTCATGGGTATGGCTATGATGTTCATGGGAATGGCCGTGATCGCTGTTTTGATCGTCAAGGCGAGTGAGTTCGCGATATTGATCAACTGACATGCCGCCAAGTTGCTGAACAAAAAAAGCCATGGCCCATATCGTGTCGTCATCGTGGGTCAGCCCCCATGCCGGCATGGCTGTCATTTTTATACCGTTTTTGATGATCCAGAAATAAGCTTTGGCCTGTTTTTCGATCGCTTCCGTGCTGCTTAACGGTTGACGCTGGCCAAATACAGGGGCTTGTGGATAGAGCCCTTGTGCAAGTTCGGTGGGTTCCAATCCGGGGGCTAGATGGCATTCGGTACACATGGCGTTGTAATGTATGGCGCCGACGGTCAGATATTCAGCTTCATCCATTTCCGGTACTTGCAATGCATCGGCATGCGCGTCTATTGAATTGATACGCATCCATTCAATTAGTTTCTCGGTAATTAGCCAGTGTTTTTCGGTGGCGGCCATGTTGTAAACGCCAGTGCTCAAAATATAACCGGCAGCGATTGCCGCAGCAAGCGTCAGACTTAAAATCGTTTTCATGACAGTTTTCATTGGTTTCTCCGTGTGTGAGAAATAGGGTTGTGATCACTGCGTGATGGAGGATGGTTTATCCATGATTTTTATTCCTTAATCGGTGATCATAAAGTCATTTTAACCTAGAAATCTCAGTTGGATGGCGTGAGTGTCATTTGATAGTGGCTGTAAACAAGTTTTGACTTGTATCGCAAAGCATTGCAGAATAAACCAAATGCAATGAATGACATTAACATATCAAAGCGTTCGAAATTGGAAATATTACGTTAAAGGCTCGCGCATGGAAGTGAGGTTAAAACATAAACGCCCCAAACATCTGGATCTGCTAAAGATTACCCAGCCACTTCCGGCTATTGTATCCATTATGCACCGGATTACCGGTGTGCTGCTTTTTTTTCCGGGAATTCCATTCATGCTGTGCGGATTGCAAATGCTGCTGGAATCACCGGAAAGTTTCGGGAATTTACAAGAGACATTTCAAAGTCCGGGCATGAAGCTGATACTCGTTGTGTTTGCATGGTTCTGTCTGCATCATCTCTGCGCCGGCATACGTTATCTTGCGCTGGACTTACATTACGGCATCGAACTGGCGCAGGCACGCGCGAGCAGTAAGTGGGTACTTGCCGTCAGTTTAATATTGACTTTTCTGATAGGAGCCCTGTTATGGTAAGACAACCTGGGCGTACCGTGACAGGTGCGCACTACGGGCTGAGAGACTGGTTGGCGCAGCGTATAACGGCTGTTTTGATGGCCGCTTATATTGTATTTCTGGTGGCGATTGTATGTATCAACCCACCGCAGGATCATGCCGCATGGGTGGCTATTTTTCAGCATTCGTGGATGCGGATTGCGACATTCCTGTTTTTTGCCGGTTTGTTCTGGCATGCGTGGGTGGGCGTGCGTAATGTATTGATGGACTATGTCAAGCCGACAGCGATTCGTCTGACATTGCAGATACTGGTGATTATTTCGCTGCTGGCTTATCTCGTGTGGACCGCTGAAATTTTGTGGAGCTGATGTGACGATCGTAAAAAGAAAATTCGATGTGGTTATTGTTGGTGCAGGTGGCGCGGGTATGCGCGCGGCGTTGCAGTTATCCGAAGCCGGACTCAAGGTGGCTGTGTTGTCCAAGGTGTTTCCGACACGGTCGCATACGGTTTCGGCACAGGGTGGTATTGCGGCTTCGCTGGGTAATGTGACTGAAGATAACTGGCATTGGCATATGTACGATACGGTCAAAGGTTCCGATTACCTTGGTGATCAGGATGCGATCGAATTTATGTGCCGTCAGGCGAACGAAGTGGTGTACGAGCTGGAACATTTCGGTATGCCATTTGACCGTTTGGAAAACGGTAAGATTTATCAAAGGCCATTTGGCGGACAATCGCAAAACTTCGGTGGTGCACAGGCGACACGATCATGTGCGGCAGCCGATCGAACCGGCCATGCTTTGTTGCATACGCTATATCAGCGCAATGTCAGCGCTAATACCCAGTTTTTTGTCGAGTGGATAGGTCTGGATCTGATCCGTGACGCGCAGGGTGATGTGCTGGGGATGACCGCGATGGAAATGGAAACCGGTGATGTAATGATTTTGCAGGCCAAGGCGACTTTGTTTGCCACCGGTGGCGGCGGGCGCATTTTCCAGGCGAATACCAATGCATTGATCAATACCGGCGATGGACTCGGTATGGCGGCGCGCGCCGGTATTCCGCTCGAAGATATGGAATTCTGGCAGTTTCATCCTACCGGCATACATGGTGTTGGTGTGCTGATCAGCGAGGCGGTGCGCGGTGAAGGTGGCTACCTCGTTAACAAGGATGGTGAACGTTTCATGGAACGTTATGCGCCGAATGCCAAGGACCTGGCCAGCCGTGACGTGGTGGCGCGCGCGATGACGATAGAAATCAAAGAAGGCCGGGGTTGCGGTGACGAAAACGATCATTTGTTGTTAAAATTGGACCATCTGGGTTCCGAAATCATCAAATCACGTTTGCCTGGTATTCGCGAGTTGGCGATGAAGTTCTCGCATGTCGATCCGATCCACGATCCGATCCCGGTTGTCCCGACGGCGCATTATATGATGGGCGGTATCCCGACCAATTATTACGGCCAAGTGGTGGCTCCTTATAAAACAGGGCCGGAGGAAGTGGTGACCGGATTTTATGCCGTTGGTGAATGCGCCTGTGTTTCCGTACATGGTGCAAACCGGTTGGGAACAAATTCGTTACTTGATATTGTTGTTTTCGGTAGGGCCGCAGCGAATCAGATCATCGAGGATTTGAAAATCAATTTGCATCACAAACCGTTGCCTGAAGATGCGGCGGATCAGTCAATGGCCCGGCTGGCAAGGCTGGAAAATCAGGTGGATGGAGAAAGTGTCGCACAGGTTACCGATGCGCTGTGCAAGACGATGCAGACCTATTGCGGAGTATTCCGGTTCGAGGACACGCTGCTGCAGGGTGTGGAAAAAATCAAGGAAGTCGCAGAGCGTGTGGGGCGGACCGAAATCAAGGACAAGAGCAAAGTCTTCAATACCGCACGTATCGAAGCGTTGGAACTCGATAATATGAAAGAAGTGGCAATGGCTACAATGATTTCAGCGGAAGCGCGGCGTGAAAGCCGGGGGGCGCATGCACGGGACGATTTTCCTGAACGTGAAGACGACAACTGGTTGAAACATACGTTATATTTTAGTGATGAACATCGCCTGGATTACAAACCGGTGCGCCTGAAACCCCTTACAGTGGATTCATTTCCGCCGAAGAAGAGAACTTATTAAGTATTCGGTTTGTTCTGATTTGAATCTTGTATTTTTGTTTCAAATCATATTGTTAATACACCTCGGAAAGTTATGATAAGAAACTGTTCTGTACTATTAAAAATACTTATTGCTGCTTGGGTCCTGTTGCCTGTATTAGTTTTTGCGGACCAGCGCTTTGTTACTGATCAGTTTGAAATTACAATGCGAAGCGGGCCTACTAACAGCCATACCATTGTAAGGATGTTGAAAAGCGGTACTGCACTGACAGTATTGGAACAAGACAAGGAAAATGGCTATTCTCGCGTTCAAACTGCTGCCGGTACTGAAGGCTGGGTGCTTTCCCGTTATCTGATCCGCGAACCTGTTGCAAGAGTACAAATCGAGAATCTGGTGAAACAAGTCACGAACACCGAACCGAAGGACACCAGCATACGAGGCCAGTTAAATTTTGTGAAAGCGGAATTTGCAAATGCCAATAACCGGATCGATAATCTGGAGCATGAAAAGAAAGAACTGGAAAAACGGTTGAATGCAATCAAAAAAACTGCTGCGGATGTGTTGGCAATTGATGCGGAAAACGAGCAATTGCATCAGCAATATAACGAAATAAAAGCGCAGTTCATGGCTTTGCAGGAACAATACAGTGAAGTCAGCAACGATAATGAAAGAGAATGGTTTATTACCGGTGCAATGGTTTTATTTGGAGGCTTGTTGCTCGGTTTAATTATTCCAAAAATCAGTTGGCGTAAGAAACGTTCACCGTACGGCGATTTTTAGTAACATGTTTTAACGGATAATTAGTGCGCTGGGATGGCGAACTGAAATGGTGAATTTTTTGCTTCTTCTTGAAACCCATCCGCGAATTTCTATGGTTTTGCCTAAATAAGTATCCAGTTTTGGGAAAAGATTCAGGTGATCGTTGGCAACTCGAATGCTGACTTGATCATTCAAGACCAGATAAGTATAACTGCGTCGTTGCTGGATATGACGTGGAATACCTGTAAAACGCTGCCAACCTCTTGCGTTTGATTGAATCTGATCCAATGGATGAACCTGATAAGCGGGCTCGCCCCAAATGCCCAGCTTTTGTGCCTCCGCCTGTTTTTGTGCGCGACTGAATGCTTCAACATGGCGTATATTGGGTGGGATGATACTCATGAACGCCAGTCCTTGCTTGATTAACTCAAGATTGAGATGCGTGCCGTCAGCAAGAAAGACATGCGCGAGCAGTCGCTGATATTTGTCCTGTTTTTCCTGATCATATTCCAGATAAATCTTTTGGTCTTTGATTGAATTCTGCAGCCATGTTTTGGCGGCGATGCCGCCCGGTTCTTCGTCACGATGACGGCTGGCGATTTCCGGTGTGTTGATGCCCAGTAATCGTACGCGCTGGTTGTTTTCCAGAATAATCGTATCGCCGTCATAAACATGTTTGACTGAATATAACTGCCGATAAGCATCAATCGGTAGGGTGGTCTGTGTAACATTTTCCGGATTGTCTGCTGCTTTGTCGGTATAAGTGACCCTGCCCGACTCATCCACAATGCGATAAATTTCGGAACAGAATGCTGAGAATGCGGCCAGTTGACAGCTTATGGCCAGAAGCATCCAGGAAAGTGTTTTGATTCTATAATTCATGAGGTTGTTTACCTAGGGGATGTGGTCATGTGTTATGTGCATTTATGCGTGTGCAGATTTTTGATGTATGTTTGTGAAAAATGCGTTGGAGATGAAAATATGGCACAATTAAAAGATTTTAATCTGTGCCATAAGAATACAACGTAAATCAATGAAACGAAACAATTGCTGTGAAAGAATGGGCGGTTAAGCGCTGTATCAGGTGTTGAATTGGAAGTTTTGCTAGGAATTTTGAGTTGAATGGAAATCGATAAAATTATTGATACCGCGTTTGAGCCGGTTTCAAACGCGGTCGCATCGGTCATTTTTTACAGCATCCCTTTGATAGGACTGGAAATCAAGCTGGTGCTGATCTGGCTTGTAATCGCAGCGCTTTTTTTTACGTTTTATTTTAACTTTGTCAATGTACGCTGTTTTGTACATGGCATTGATGTATTACGCGGTAAATTCGATGGCCAGAATGCCGACGGGCAGATTAATCGTTTCCAGGCGTTGATGACTTCGCTGTCGGGAACTGTCGGGCTGGGCAATATCGCCGGTGTTGCCGTGGCAATATCGGTTGGCGGGCCCGGTGCGGCATTGTGGATGGCGATTATGGGTGTTTTCGGTATGTCGACCAAGTTCGTTGAAGTGACGCTCGGGGTTAAGTACCGCCAGCATGGCTCGAAGAAACATCCCGAGGCGATTTCGGGTGGGCCGATGTATTATTTGCGCGCCGCATTCGATCAAATCAAGAAACCGCGCTTGGGACGGTTTATGGCCGGGCTGTTCGCGTTATGCTGCGTCGGTGGAACCATTGGGGCGGGCGGTTTGTTTCAGGCCAATCAGGCCTACCAGCAGGCCTTTATTGTAACCGGCGGCGAAAACGGTTTTCTTGCCGAGAGAGGCTGGCTGTTTGGTATTTTTATGGCATTGCTTGTCGGCATGGTCATTCTTGGCGGTATCAAATGGATTGCAGCAGTGGCCGGTAAAGTGGTGCCACTAATGGCAATCACGTATATTGTCGCGGGATTTGTTGTGATTGGTGTGCATTATGAAGCGATACCCGGTGCATTACAAACAATTATTGAAATGGCGTTTTATCCCGAAGCCGGTATTGGCGCATTGATGGGGGCTTTGTTAATGGGTGTGCAGCGCGCTACGTTTTCCAATGAAGCGGGGTTGGGTTCATCGGCGATTGCGCACAGCGCGGTAAAAACGGACAAGCCCGTCAGTCAGGGTATGGTCGGTATGCTTGGGCCGTTTATCGATACTGTGGTCATTTGTATGATAACTGCGCTGGTTATTGTCATTTCAGGCACTTATGTGGAAGGTAATGGTATTGAGGGCGTCGAATTGACATCACGCGCATTTGCATCCGGCATCTCATGGTTTCCGTATGTGCTGTCGGTAACGGTATTTCTGTTTGCATATTCAACCATGATCTCATGGTCTTACTATGGGCTGAAGTGCGCTACGTATCTTTTCGGTGAATACGATATGGTGGAAAATATTTTTAAAATTACTTTTTGTGTTTTTATTATCATCGGTTCGGCGACACAATTGTCCAATATCATTTTATTTACGGATTCCATGGTGTTTGCCATGGCGATACCGAATATTATCGGTTTATATTTGCTGGCACCCGAGATTAGGAAAGATCTTCATCATTACTTGCAAAGTATCCATGCGCGTTAACAATGACTGCACGATAAATTGGCGTGATTTATCATTTATATTAAAATCCGAACCCGTTCGGTACAAATTTGATCATCGGCTATTCGTAACATGACATCTGACACCCTGGTAGAAATCAGCGATCTTAATTTTTCATATGATGCCCGTCCCATTTTAAAAGGCATCAATATGACAATGAAGCGCGGTCAGTTGATCGCCATCATGGGCGGTAGCGGCTCGGGAAAGACAACGCTGTTGAAGCTGATTGGCGGTGAAGTGATCCCGTCCGCCGGCTATGTCAAGTTTTCCGATCAGGTCGTTCACGAATTGGATCGTGACGGACTTTTCGAGATACGCCGGAAAATGGGTATGCTGTTTCAGTTTGGCGCATTGTTTACCGATTTGTCGGTTTTTGATAATGTAGCCTTTCAAATGCGCGAACATACCGATTTGCCGGAATCCATGATCCGTGATCTGGTACTCATGAAACTGAACGCGGTGGGGCTGCGCGGCGCGCATCATTTAATGCCCGCCGAATTATCAGGCGGCATGGCGCGCCGTGTCGCTCTGGCACGCTCGATTGCGCTGGATCCCATGCTCATGATGTTTGACGAACCGTTTACAGGGCTTGATCCGATATCGCTGAGTGTGATCGGTAGTCTTATCCGGCGTTTGACCGATACGCTGGGCATGACATCCATCATTGTCACGCACGATGTCCAGGAATCACTGAGCATTGTGGATTACGTCTATTTTGTTGCTGACGGTGTGATTGCCGCGCATGGCACGCCGTCGGAAGTCAGGGAGTCAGTTGCGCCGTTTGTTCACCAGTTCGTGCACGGTGAAGTCGACGGTCCAGTACCTTTCCATTACCCTGCGCAATCGTATCCTCAGGATCTCAATTTGGAGAAAACACTTGTTTAAACAGCTTGCTTCCAGTATCAGTAATATTGGCAGCCGCGCGATTGACGGTATCTGGCGGCTAGGCCATGCTGCGCGTTTTTTCCTGCTGGTTCTGCTAAAATCTGGAACCAGTTTTCAGCGTTTCGGATTGGTTATTCGCGAGCTCTATTATGTCGGGGTTTTGTCGCTCATCATCATCGTTGTCTCGGGGCTTTTTGTCGGTATGGTGTTGGGACTGCAAGGGTATGAAACGTTGCAGAAGTATGGTTCTGAATCCGCAGTAGGTACATTGGTTGCCTTGTCGCTGGTGCGGGAACTCGGGCCGGTGGTTTCCGCATTGTTGTTTGCCAGCCGTGCGGGTTCGGCGATCACCGCCGAGATCGGCCTGATGAAAGCAACGGAACAATTGTCAGCAATGGGAATGATGGCGGTTGATCCGGTTTCCCGGGTTGTAGCGCCTCGCTTTTGGGCCGGGGTTATTTCCATGCCTTTTTTGGCAGCCATTTTCTCGGTAATGGGCGTGTTTGGCGGATATCTTGTGACGGTAATGTTTATCGGTGTCGATGTCGGTTCATTCTGGTCACAAATGCAGAGTAACGTTGATTTCAGAATCGACATCATAAACGGTTTTATCAAAAGTTGTTTTTTTGGTGTGGCGGTTACAGCTATAGCAGTATTTGAGGGATATGATTCACCGCCGACAGCGGAAGGGGTGTCCGGTGCGACAACACGAACCGTGGTAACGTCTTCGCTGGCGATATTGGGTCTCGATTTTATCCTGACAGCTTTCATGTTTAGAGGAATATAAGCCGATGCAACGCAGGACATTGGATTTTTGGGTAGGGCTGTTTGTGACGGCCGGTATTGCTGCTTTAATGTTTTTAAGCCTGAAAGTAGGTAATTTGAGCACTTACGGTGTCGCGGACAGCTATGTGATTAAAGGCAATTTCGATAATATTGGCGGATTGAAAGTCAGGGCACCGGTTAAAAGTTCGGGCGTCGTTGTCGGGCGGGTGGCTGATATCCAGTTCAGCACTCAGTCATACGATGCCATCGTAACGATGAATATTGACAGCCGCTACAAATTTCCCAAAGATACGTTTGCCAGCATACTGACCGCCGGTTTGCTGGGAGAACAATATATCGGTTTGGCTGCGGGTGGTGATGAAGTGATGCTCAAGGAAGGTGATACAATTATGAAAACCAATTCTGCGATGGTGCTTGAAGAAATGATTGGGCGATTCCTGTTTGATAAAGCCTCGGAAGATGACGGTTTTTAAGGGTTAAACTGTTTTTTATGGAATATGCTGGTTCAATATTTGAATGGATAGTGAGGGAACAATGAAAAGATTTGCAGGGGTTACAGTTTTTTTGATTGCTTTTTTGTTTGTGTTCCCGGCATGGGCAATGGAAATGGAGCCAGATCGGCTGGTTGACAAAACCGTTCAGGAAGTTCTCGATATCATTGGAAAAGATGAAAAAATAGGCCAAGACAAGGAACGAATGCTTGATCTGATTGAAGATAAAATCCTGCCGCATTTTAATTTTATCCGCATGACACGGCTGGCTATGGGTAAACACTGGTCCGATGCAGCTCCGGAACAACAGCAAACCATTGTTAATGAGTTCAGAACATTGCTGGTCAGAACCTATTCCAATGCTCTGACAACCTACCGTGATGAAACGGTGAGAGTCAATCCGATTGCCAATCTTGGCGATAGCGTTGATACGACTGTCAGAACAATCGTCATCCAGGGACAGGGAAAGGAACCAGTGCCAATCGATTACAGCATGGAAAAGGGGGCTGACGGCTGGAAAGTCTATGACGTGACTGTTGCTGGCGTGAGTCTCGTCACAAACTATCGTGGTTCATTTAACAGCCAGATCCGCAGAGGTGGCGTTGACGGCTTAATCAAAACCTTGACGGATAAGAACCGGTCTCTCGAAGGTAAATAAATATAAACACCGTATGATTTATCGGGAAGGCGATAAACTGATTGTAGCAGGGGCGGTGACTGTTCAGAATGTGGTTGGCCTGATGCAGCAGGGCCTCAAGCTATTAGACAGTGATCATCTGTGTGTTGATCTGCAAAAGGTAACTGAGGTTGATTCAACTGCCATCAGCATGTTGTTTGAATGGTTGCGCGCGGCGGAGAAAAGAAACTGCCGCCTGGAGTTTATTCATTTTCCTCAAAGCCTGGAAAGTCTGATGCAATTGTATGGTGTAACACCATTATTGCAGCCCGATTCGGTTCGTTAGATCGCGTTCAGCTTTTGCTGACGCACTGATTTTCAGGTTTAATGGATGACTGTCGCTATCGAGATCAATCAAATCTGCAAAAGTTTTGGGCAATTTTGCGCATTGGATCGAATTGACCTTGAAATACGGAAGGGCGAATTTTTTGCTTTACTTGGACCTAATGGTGCTGGCAAAACAACGTTAATCAATATTATCGCCGGTCTCGTCATTGCAGACAGCGGCTCGGTGCGTATCATGGAGCAGCATGTAGTGCATCAGTACCGGCAAGCCAGGCGGTTATTGGGTGTTGTACCGCAGGAGCTTGTTTTCGATCCATTCTTTACCGTGCGTGAAACACTTGAAATTCAGTCGGGTTACTACGGTATTCGTAAGAATGCTGCCTGGATCGAAGAAATTATTGACAGGCTTAGTCTTTCAGACAAAGCGGGTATCAATATGCGCGCACTGTCCGGTGGCATGAAACGACGTGTCATGGTAGCGCAGGCGTTGGTACATAAGCCGCCGGTGATTATTCTGGATGAACCGACGGCAGGTGTGGATGTGGAGCTGCGTCAATCACTCTGGGGTTTTATCAAGCAACTCAATCTGGATGGTCACACGATTGTGTTGACCACACATTATCTCGAAGAAGCCGAAGCCTTGTGTAACCGGGTGGCAATGTTAAAGCAGGGAAGAATTATCGCCCTGAACAACATTCAGGAGTTGATAAACACTGTGACAGTGGGATATACATTGCGCCTGCGTTTGCAGCCCGATTCGTTGCCGCCGGTTTTACAGGAAAAGCAGCCTGGGTGTCATAATGGCTTTTATGAATTGAAAATCGATACGTATGAACAGATTGAAACCGTGCTTGCCGAATTACGCCAATCTCAAATCCGGATTCTTGAAATGCAATTGCAACAACCCGACCTTGAAGATGTATTTGTCAACCTGATGCGTCAAAATATTCGCGGATAATGAAAAAGAGAATAAATATGGAAATAAGGCACGATCTTTATCTGGGCGATTGTGAAGAAGTGCTGCAATACATTCCCGATAATTCTGTTGATTTAATTTTTACCTCTCCACCGTATGCGGATCAAAGAAAAAAAAACATATGGTGGTATTCACCCGGATGACTACGTTCACTGGTTTTTGCCTAAAACTGAACACATGTTGCGTGTTCTTAAACCGACAGGAACATTCGTTTTAAATATTGTGGTCAACAATTCTGGGAGTTTATATCAGGAACCTCTAATCTCTATACGGACATCATAGAGCCCTTAGGTCACGAGGCTAAAGAAATAATGACTTTGTAGAAGCATATGCAAAACGAATTAATAAGTTTACCTTGGAATTCGGTAACTTATTTGTGATGACAGTGGCGCGATTGATTGGGTGAAACTTGTAAAGTTTAATTCTTCAGTCTAAATTACCGAGTTCCCTGCGAGCAAATTTAACCCGGCATATTCAGACAAATACGATATCAAGTAGAATTGTAACATTTATTCAGTTCCTGAATTGTATTAATGGGGGTAAAGAGAATGATATCCAGAAGAAAAGCCATTAAACTGGGATTGGCAAGTACAGCCCTTGGCGTCGTGGGAGCAACAAAAATTACGCATAGCTGGGGGCGGGAAATGTTAATGCCCACACCCGCAGAAGTTGAAGGTCCTTTCTACCCGATCACTGATCAACATGATAAAGATGCTGATCTTACCTTGATTGCCGGACATAAAAAACACGCGAATGGTCAGCCCATTATTATCGAAGGTACGGTTACCGATATTAACGGGATGCCGGTTAATCATGCGGTTATAGAACTGTGGCAGGCTAATGCTTCAGGAAAATACAACCATCCCCGTGATCCAAATCCTGCGCCACTTGATCCAGATTTTCAAGGATGGGCCGTTATTAATAGTGACAGAAATGGGTTTTACAGTTTTAAAACGGTAAAACCGGGTGCTTATCCGGCAACGAAAACCTGGATTCGTCCCCCGCATATTCATTTTAAAATTTCCGGAAATAATTGTAGGATATTGACTACGCAACTGTATTTTCCTGATGAACCACTGAATGAAGCTGATTTACTGCTGCGCAATAAATCTTTGAAAGAACAATCTGCTATGATTGCTAAGTTTGTAGGAAAATACGAAGACATGATTAAATTTTCCTATAATATAGTGTTGATGCCAGGTTAATCATAACAGGGTAAGTAAAATGTATAGAAAGATTGTTTGATCAAAAATATCAGCCTCCTGATTTTATTTCGAATCCTATGAAACTTAGTTCGATTAACTATAAAAGTGTCATCGCACGTCCTGATCTACTCGCTCAGATTATAGGCATTGACGACAGTTCTGATACGTGTTTTCAGGATATGGATAAACTGATACGATCAGATCAAGGTGCTGTAAGCTTTGTACTCAGAGCCGCTAACTCAGCCTTGTATAGCCGCGGCAAGCATATCAAAATCATTCCGCATGCGATCAGCCTGCTTGGCATCAATATCATTCGTTCCTTGGCCACACTGTCCATTTCACGCGCCATTTTTACACAAAATAAAAATGCGCTTTTTCAGCAGCATGTATGGCAACATTCATTATTGACGGCACTGGCTTGCCAGCAAATCTGTTTGGAGATGAATGAAATACACTTGTCAGAAGAAGCTTTTGTCGCCGGTTTGTTACATGATATTGGAAAAGTTTTACTGTACCAAAACTGTCCGGATGACTATCCCGCCATTCTTGACTATGCACAGGAACAGTACTGTTCCTGTGCCGAGGCAGAACAAAAATTTCTGGGAATCAACCATATCGAAATCGGGAAACAGGCTGTTCTGGAATGGAACTTGCCCAAACATTTTGCCGATTATTCCGGCGCCAACCTGGATGTATTGATGCCGGATGAAAACGATAATAAAGTTGTTCGTTTTCTTGCCATTGCCAACAGCCTGATAAAAAACATGGGTTTTGGTGCAAGGAATCTGGATATAGCAGAAAGGAGAATTAAATTAGTCAATTTGGGTGCTAGCGATTCACTTTGCGAGATGCTGCTTGAAGATGTATTTTTGCAAAAGTTAATGCAAAATGACATTTACCTTTTTAGTTTATGATATGGCATGAGAATACCTGAAAATATCACCATGAGGCTTTCTAAAATATCCGATCTGGAACCAAAAATTGTTGTCACCTCTCTTGAACAAAATGTCTGGAGTGACATTAAGAACAATGCTGCGCTGTCACTTGAGCGGCTGAAAATCGGATCGTTGCTGGAGCCGACTTTGTTTTTGCTTCAACAGCTAATCGCAAATTCGATAAACGTATTACATTACAATGTCTTCAAGCAAATTATCCAAAATGATTTCGGACTTGAGGATGTTATGAATGATGCTGATTTTAAAGACATATTCAATAGCGAAATCAATGAGCACGGTGATAAAAATATCGCCAAATATTGTACGCAAAATAACCTGCATGTTATTCTTTCATTTCCTCAGATAGACGATGTCATTGCAACGATCAGTGCGCCTTCTTTTTGTGGCAGTGCTATTCAATCGAGTCGTAAACTTATCGAAACACTGGGGTATCGCTTTGAAATACAAAAAATATCCAATCATCCGGATTTTTATACCGGGTTACTTTTCAAGCATTATGCGGATATCAATCTGGTAAAACCTCCGGAGTTGTTGCCACTGCAAGATGAAAAAGCGTATTTCAATAACATTTTTTCGACACTTTCCTATGGCATTATTTGTTTTAATAACCTGGGAATCATTCAAACACTATCCTCTTCATTGCTGGAACAGATCAATCTGGAAGCCAGCGACGCTTCAATTGAATTTTTTTCCAAATCCATCCCGGAGCGATTTTACAATGACGTGATCTGGGGGTTTGCTTTAGAGGAGCCCCATGGCAAGTTCGAGAATTATAGAGTACGGATAAAAACCAATAATAAAGATGGTTCATCTGTGTTGTTTAACGTCAGTGGTTTTCGTGACCAGCATTCGGTCATTCAAACGCTCTGGCAGAAGATATCTCTTGATGGAAAAAGCAGTAGCTCGCTTTCGGAAGGTTCTCTTCTGCATGAGGCGAGAATACACAACATAACCCGTAACTATGTGCCGCAGCTTGTTGAACAGAAAGCCAGAGAAGTCGTCAGGCTTGGCGGTAATCTGCTCGGTAATGAAGAATGTGATATCGCCATACTGTTTTGCGATATTGTGGGATTTACGCCTTATGTGGAGAAAAACGAAAATGAAGAATCCATTATTCATACGTTAAATTCGATATTGCGCCGAATATCAACGTCGGTTAAAAAACATGGCGGATTTATTGATAAATTTATGGGTGACTGTATTATGGTGCTTTTCCGTGAACCCCATAACGCTGTGATTGCAGCATTGGAAATGCAGAATCATTCAGCCGATATCAATGTTTTGCGCGAGCGTTCAAACCTTGATAGGCTATTGCTGCGAATAGGTATTCACTGGGGTAAAGTTGTTATTGGTAATGTTGGTACTCCCGAAAGGCTGGACTGGACGGCCATTGGCGATGTCGTCAATACTGCGGCGCGTATCGAAAAAACCTGCCGTCCGGAGTGTGTTTTAATTAGTCAGTCCATGCGCGAAGTCATAGAACCCCAACACAACAAGGGTTTTAAATACGGTGAAACTTTCAGTGTTACGCTTAAAGGTAAAACCAGGGAGTTGGAAGTTTGCTATGTTTACTCGGTTGATTAGGGGTGATACACCCCCTAATAAAATCCCTATCATTTGGCATTTGTTTCACAGTGAGATGATGACAGATTTCTCAGTATTTCCAGCTCGGTTTTAGTAAAGCCGGCTTCTCGCCTCGCCTCAAAATGAAAAGGCGCCGACAATTGACCGTTAAAATATCGATCTAACAATTCCCGGAATATCTTTTCACTATTTAATGAACGCTGGTCGCAAAAATACTTAAACCAGTATGACCCGATTTTTACATGTCCCACTTCATCGCGGAGTATGATTTCCAGTGACGCAATTGTTTTCTCTTCTCCTACTGCATGCAGTCGTTCGATCATGCCGGGAGTAACATCCAGCCCTCTGGCCTCCAGTACACGAGGAACTAGCGCCATCCGCACCATGGGATCGAAATCTGTTTTTTTTGCCATTTCCCACAAACCATTGTGCGCCGGGAAATCGCCGTAATCATGGTCGAGCTCATTCAGACGTGTTCTTAATAATTGAAAATGATACGCTTCTTCCTTGGCAACACGAATCCAGTCGCTATAATACTGCGCTGGCAATCTCCGGAATCGGTACACGGCATCCCAGGCCAGATTAATCGCATTGAATTCAATGTGGGCCACCGCGTGAATTAACGCAACAAGCCCTGGTTTTGTCCCCAAACGACGTTTGGGTACTTGGCCAGGAAGAACCAGGACAGGCTTGTCCGGTCTGCCAGGCTCGCTAATAGGTTCGGGTGGATCGGCAGACTCAAGTGACAGCAGACCTTGAGACCAGTTTTTTTCGGTCAGTTGCGTTAATTGCAACTTTTCTTCAATTGAACAGGCTTGCAGACAAAGCCGTGCGGCTTCAAACAGGGAACCGGTTTGTCCGGTATTAGAGCGGGATGAATGATTGTGCATGGATTAATCAGGCCAGGTTGATTATCCATTGAGTTTATAAAACAAAAAGCTTATTTTTGCAATGCGCAAGCCCGCTTAAACGAGAACCTCAGTTGGATGGTGTTTAGAGTGCTTTGTTTTTTATTTTTGGCAAGGCACAATGAGGCTGTAATAACCAGTTATTACAACGAATTGCAACACCGCAAAAATTAAAAAACAATGTGCACTAAATAGCATAGTGTTGCACGCCATTCAGGTTAAGGAATTTTCCTAAAATTTATATTTTAATTCATCAAGTTTGTATTTCTTTCAAACGGTCAACTGCGGTTTTTAGGTTACATTCTTTTCTTCGGTGGATACAATTTTTCGTGAAGCCGATGCAGATCAGCTATTTCCTGGATGACTTCTAAAGGAAATCCCGCTCTTTGACCATCCCGCGAATCCAACATAAGCCTTTCAATAAAAGGGTAAAATTCATCATAGCCCCAATGCAGTTCAATTTTTTGAGCCAAATGCTTAAAATTCTGATCCAGCAACGATTCTTTTTCACCCAGCAATGCTTTGAATTCTTTGATTGAAGTTTTTAAAGCCATGTTTCGTCCCAATCGTTTTGTCAATGAATCCGGGTATTTTAGTTTTGATGATCCGAAGTGAAAACGTTTATAAGCGCAATGAATACCGCGTTTATCAGTGATTTGTGTAAAGGCGAATCGACAACTCCCACAGTCATGGGTTTCACCCTTATGGATTCTGACTGGATTCCAAAACCCATAAGGCTTGTTAGCACCCCGGTTCTATAACCCGGGAAACGGTCATTTGGCGTTGGTCTGGTTTAATGCTTTCAAGATATGCGGATAAACATCTTGCACCGCATTTTTGCCAAAGATACAGTCGATATGCCCGTAGTCTGGAATAACATGCCGTGCATATTGGCCTGCACCATTGGCTTCTATCAATTTGTTAAAACTGCGCTCGGTGGATTCAGGCAGATAGCTGGCGTTTTCCGCGCCATGGATAAAGGTTATCGGAAGATTTAGTCTGTCCCAATGCGGCAGATAAACATCTTTGCCTTCAGCATTCACAATCTGCTTTTCGCGCGCGCATAACGCCAGGTGCTTGAAGATGTCCGTATGGCAAATACCAAATAATTCATGTAGATTGTCGTGTGTCAGGCGATTCAGTTGATCATGCTCGTACAGCAGCGAATACATAAAGCTGATCCGGTGGCATACAGCGCTCGTACATTGTTCTTCCAATTCAAAATGCTGCAGATTGAGCGCTTTGTCATAGAGCTTGTCCAACCAGCCGCCTTTGTTGTCGGTATAGGCGGTAAGCGATTCTATACCAACGGCATCGAGCAATGAAGGCAAATGTAAGCCGGCCTTGACGCGTGCAGTTGGCGAAACCGTGTGATGCGGGCCAATCTGTGAAGCGACGATTGCACGTACATGTTGCAGGCCGTTCAACATCGCCATAAAGAATGTCGTCGATCCGACGCAGTGTATAAGGGCTTGCACATCCGAACTGCCAGTTACATCCATGATGGTCTTGATTGCAGCCGGGTAATCGTGGCGGGCAATGTCATCGAGCGTCCATGCCTGGTTTGCACTTGGCAAATCAATGCTGATGCGGATTTCCAGCAGCCAGCAGTCATAGCCGTTGGCATAGAGATATTCCAGCAGATTGGTATCGATAGTATCAGTCGAGAAAATCTTGCTGGAAACCCCCGCACCATGCACCATCAACAGTGGGCCTTTTTTGCCGCCCTGGTAGCGTGTCAGGCGTAACGGAACACCATCACCGGTTTTAAAATTATATACTTCCGGTGTGCCTACACGCAGTGTGCGCTTTTTGCGCGGTGGCGCATTGGTGTCCAGATATTGAGGCGGAACAAGCACGCCGCCATAAATATGATAAAGATCCCCGGCAAAATACAACCCGAAACGCGTAATCGCTTTTAGGCGGTCAGCTGTTGTCGTTGTGTTAATCGCATCGATGGTGGTCAACTGGCGCGCAAAGTCGAGCGGTTGGATGTACAGTATCCCACGCCCGACCACCGGGCCGGTAGTATCCGTACCTTCGTAAATGGTTGTGTACATGATCGTGGTATCGGGCCAGACATCGATGCCGAAGTCATCGTGAATCACTTTAAAGCCATCAAAATACCAGGTTTTCCCTTCTTCCGAATGCATCTGGAAACGGTATTTCATATATTCCTGGCCCACCCGGTCGGGGTCGCGCTTAAACAGATTGAACACACCATTGGTGGCGGTCAGCGGCGATGGCGATAATGCCGGTGCAACGACGGTGCCGATCATTCCGCCGCTATAGTCGCCGTTCTTTTCAATCAGCGCATCCAAATCATGCACACTAACCGTCAGGGTAAATTCAATGGTATTGCCATCTTCCTTACCGGCACGTTCCGCCGTTTCAAAATCACCTTCTTCCGACCACCAGCCGCGCATGGTTTCGGTGAAGCGCACGCCGACTGTGGCGGGTTCCGCTTCACGCGGCTGTGACAGACTGGTGAAATCATAATTGTAACCGTCCGCTTCGGCCATCAATTCCATACTACGCTCAGCCAGTGCCGAAATCGTCAGTAAAGGATTGACCCCGACAGAGCGTGACAACACGCTGCCATCGACGGCATACAATCCCGCATGAATATCGGTACCTGCCGTTCCACTGTAAACTCTGCCGCGATGATCGACAACACCGTTTTCAGCGTCTTTACCCATGCAGCAACCGCCGAGCGGATGCACCGTGACCAGATTGTTATTCAATGCTTCCGTCCAGAGTGGATTGGGAATGTAGGTGCCGCCATTGGCTGCGGTGACTTTCTGCATGAAATCGCTGTCACGTTTGAAAACCGGCTTGTCGCCGACGCCCGGCCACTCGACGTTAACGGTGGTGTCGTTCAATACCAGGCGTCCGTCCGAATCGTCGTGGCTCATGATCAGATAGACCTGAGTATTATGCACGGCGCCGTGATACGCACCGCGCACCAGGCTTTCCACTACACGTGTATGTTCGCTGAGTTCGTCCTTCAGCCCGCCATCGCTGTCTTTACCGATCAGGCCCGATGTGGCCGATAACAGTCCGGGCAATACGCTGCTGAGTGCGCCCGGTATGCTGCCTTCTTCCAGTATCAGTCCCTGCTCGAGATCTTCGGTGTTGCGGTCATCGATCGCGGTCGTAATGCATGGACCGACCGGGTCGAATTTGCCGACCGGCTGATTGCCGAAACCGATGGCGTTGATCGGTACATCGTTATTGAAACCGTAGCCCAGCACATCGCCGTTGGATGTGAAATGTTCGCCGAGCTGGTTTGACAACGCCAGTCCTCTTTCTTTTGAGCGCAGTAGAATTTCGGTGGTGCCCAGCGTGCCTGCGCCGAGGAACACCTGCTTGCAGCGCACCACGAGATCGGGAGCGCCAAAAGCTTCACGCCCGACTTCCATCACCTGGCAATGCACCAGCCAGTCGTCACCGTCTCTCTCCAGCCAGCGTACCGCAATTTGTGTAAAAATTTCCACGCCATTGTTCCAGGCATCCGGCAGATAATTCATCAGCGTAGTGTTTTTCGACCCGTAATTGCACCCCGATACGCAATCGCCGCAGTGTACGCAGGCCGGCTGATGCACACCCGCTTCGTTGATGCGGTCTTTGAACGTCACATTGATCGGCGGAAAAGACAAAGGCCGGTTTACCGATTTGGCTGAATTTTTTTGCGCTTCGACCTTGGGTAGCACCGGGATTCCATTCTGACCATCGGGAAACGGATTGGCTCCGAGCATTTTCAACGCACGGTCATAGCAAGCCGTCAGACGGTCTTTGTCCTGACGGATTTCCTCCGGCCAGCGCGGATCGTCAAAAACGCGGTCATCCGCCTTCAATGATACATTTGCGTTGATCAATGATGTGCCGCCCAGTCCGCAGCCCACCATGACATTCATGTCTTTATTGGCGTATAGATTGAACAGGCCGGTCCAGTCGCCGATATGCTTGTCGTGGACATTGATCTGGAATTCCTTGCCGGCCTCGAGCAATGTATCCGGATATTCGCCGGTTTGTATCTCTCGGCCGCGTTCGAGTAAACAGATATCCAGCTTGCTGCCGTCACTGCGGCGCATTCGCGCCAAGCGGGATGCGGCGATACCGCCGCCATAACCTGAACCAATTACAATAGCGTCATAACGTTCTTTTAACCGGGAGCGGGGCGAGGCAAGGCGTTTCATGAGTCATCTCCATTAAAGTTAGACATCGAATGAAATCAGCGGTTGCGGTTGAGTGAGAACACCGAATGCTGAGCGTCGTACAATAGTAATTGCAAAATGGATTTTTAACAAATGTATCAACACGCATTGGAAATTTAAATTTGATGCGTTAACCTATCTTATGGTGTGATCTCGGTGTTATTTTAAAAGCCAGTTTCCTAAAATAGCAGTTGAAAAGTCACCGAACCCCCATGCGTTATCGTTTTATAGATACCATTTACACTGGGATTGGGATGACTAGTCACCGTACGGGATTCCCATAAAAATACCAGATAAGCCAAATCCATTTTTATCGCTTTTGACAAGGCGTTTTTGCACGGCACAAGCCATAAGAATTTCGCTTTTCCATAGCATCCTAACCCAAACCCTGCAGTAATACTGTTCAAATTTGCATCAGGAAACGCCGGACTGAAATTTTGATTAGGAATAGGCGTGTGTGATCTGATGTACCCGGCCCGCAACGTGTAATCCCAATTGGGATGAATGGTGTGTTTCATCCATTTCCATTGTGTTCCCACACCTACCGTGATCGCATTTTTCCAATTCTGGGGATTGGGTAATGCCGTTCCATCAGAAAAGGTCAGATCAAAATTGTTAACAGCAGACCAGCGAACATAGTCGACATCGACTTCAACTTTCCATTCATGCAAATCCGTGCGAATCGGCCATACCGCAACACCCCATTCATAACTGTCCGGAAATTGCATCGAACTGCTGACCCCGGTTAATTTCCGGCCATCTGCCCGCAATGTTCCGTTGAGCGGCAATTTTGCCCGACTGCGCCATACGAAACCTACATTCACACGTGGTTTTCCATTCGCAGTCATCCACGGCGTCCATAACAGGCTTGCATTGTAACCAACCGTCGTGCCTTTTCCATTAAGTTCCAGTTCCAGTTCCAGTTCCTGGCCTGGCCTGGTATCGTATTGGGAATAATGCCATCAGCAATGGAATGTTGCACAAAACGGCCCTCGCCCATAAAACTAACAAAGGTAAAAATGTCTAAACCAAACCCGACTGAAAAACGTTCGTTGAACTTATACGCGATGGTCGGTTTGATATCGAGCAAGGGTAGCTGGGCCCTTGTTATCACCGAAGCAAACGGCCCATCTTTGGGATATTTGTTACTGAAGCCGTACAAGGATTGGACGCCGAGCCCCAATGAAATATTCTTAAGAATGGGAATATCAAATGAATTCAGATTACCCGTCAAAAAAATTGCCCTGGTGGCGGCAGACCGACAATACCCCCCGGATTGTAGAAAACGGCTGAGGGATTATCGGCCTGCGCCCGAAAAGCATTTCCCTGAGCAATCGCCGCGCTGTCGTGGAGTGGATTTCTGAAACTGTCAGCCTGTACTATTTGCACATTTGCCAGATTGATCCCAAAGACTCCGATAGTCCCCAGTAGAAATAACAAAATGTTTAGCATTTTATTATTCTACATGATTTAACACCCCAATTATTGTTCTGTCGATTCAAATTGACTTTACTTGGCAATATCGAAAATTTAGCAATAGATACATTAGGAACGTAACTATGGTGTGTACTTAATGTGTAGGTTAAGGAACCAGTTGAGTGCAGGTGGTCATGCTATAAAGATAGCTGGAATAACTATTGTTATTTTTACCTGCTACATAACCAAAGTAACCGTTTGAATTATTGCCCGTATAGTTATCAAATACATCCCAATTATATCCGGTCTTTTGGCCAGCACCCGTGGCTATATAGTGTCTGCCCGAAAACCGGCAATCCAAATGAATATCAATCATTTACACCCAAATCTGGCAAAGAAGATTACGAAGAATTTTAATTGAGCTGACGTAAACAAGCGGTTTTGTCGTATTTTAAGCT
>JAGRFM010000051.1 GCA_020446045.1 Nitrosomonas sp. | reverse complement strand
ATTTCAGAAAAATTCCTTAACCTGAATGGTGAGCAACACTATGCTATTTATAGCACATTGTTTTTTAATTTTTGCGGTGTTGCAATTCGTTGTAATAACTGGTTATTACGTCTCATTGCGCCTTGCCCAAAATAAAAAACAAAGCACTCTAAACACCATCCAACTGAGGTTTTTAGGTTTAAATTTAAATGGAAAATGAAAACGGTTCTTACAGCAAGATAATCTATCATTTCTTCGGATTTTAACAACTCTGTTAACGATGTCATAACAATTTTAAGTAAAGACCTTACCCTTTACTTATTCATAATATCACTTCGTCATCCATTGGCTTGTAAAAAACCATGGAAGGAATTGAGTAACGCCACAGGCGACAAAAGTGGCTCCATATCAATTTCATTCACGATATAAATCACAGCAGAAAGTAATACTACATCTCGCCTTGATTATTGATTATTTTAGGCTACCCCGACGCTGCTTGTCATAAATAGAATGGCAGTGATGATAAATACCCAGGCGAGTACCAGCGGCCAGTAAACCAGCTTGCGTCAACACGGCAAACATTTTTTGTGGCTGCTCCTACAACAAAAGTCAACAGGCCAAAAAACAGATTCAGGCATAAAAAAACGGCAATGCAAAGCTGCCGTTTCAATGATTCACTTAAACCGAACATACGGGTTATACCCCAGGCCGGGAAAATCACTCGGAGATATTTCCATAGCCAGCGCAATAACCGGGCTTGTCCAACAAACGATTCAGATCGCGGCGCGTTCCTTGCGCGATCTAATCTTATTCGCTAGATCACAAATACTACTCTCTAATTGAGTTCTTAGCGCTTGTAATTACGCCGAATAGCCATAACAAAAAGAGAAACAAGGATTAATGAAATTATGCCTTGTAGAGTTATAAGCCACAGGCTAATAACGGTAAGATTCGCGCCTAGTAAAACTTCTCGCTGTAATCCTGAAGGAATAATACCTAAAGTAACGATTGTAAGTGATACCCAGAAGGTAAGTTCATTATCAGAATACCAGCTCTCAATTCCCATAATTAAAAATGCCATGAAAACAAAGGATGCAATTAAAATTGTAAGAATTTTTTTCCAATTTTCTCCAAAGTCAGATACTAATTCATACAACAAGTAGACAAAATAATCTAAGTAACGATTTTCAAATAGTGATGATTTTTTACGGATTTGCATTTCACGATAATGAAATTTTCCTGCTTGAACATAGTTTGCATTGTTTTCGTATATTTGAAAAAGTTGACGATATATCTCAGCCAATCGCGATAACTTCTTTATCTCACCTTCTTTTAAAATTTCATCGTGTTTTGCAATCTTAGGATAAATATCATTTGCTGTCTGGTCAGTCCAGTCACATGAAGAAAAGTGCGTTTCTCTCAGATACGCATCTAGGAAATTAAATTTATACATAGTACGTATCTTACGAAAAAAAATTAACGAACAGTCTAGCCCCTCAAAATTTCCTTTTTCATAATTACCTCCATCGAACACCAGTTCCTTTTTCACTTTAATCCGTTCAAGGTTTATTTCTTTACAAACACAATCTTCGAAAGAAGCTATGTTAAGGGATGTATTTTTGAGAGTAACCAATTCCATTTTGCAAAATATGAATCTTGCAAGCTCATTGACATACAAGTTATTGAGTTCTAGTCCATATTCATTTCCATCATTTCCAACAAAAACCTTATTAAAAGTTAAATTATTTAAATTAGCGCCGTGGAATGTTACACCCCGGGAAAAATAAACACAGTAATTACTATTCCTATCCCTATCTTTGGACTTCCCGTCACGGGATAGATCATCTTCTTCACCAACGAGCAAATGATCTTTAAACTGCGCATTATGAAAACTTACAACTCCATTAAAACATGTGTTAGAAATTCTGACTAACCTATCAAATTGGGTACGAGAAAATACGACGCCATCCATATAGTCGCAACTACTTATATCTAGCGTTTCTTTAAACTCAGCTTCATTGAAATTAGGGGATTTAGTATATTCGACTCCTCTAAATTCAGTATAACCATAAAATTTTGCTCTTCTAAAATTGGCCTCATCTTCAAATTTTGGTTCATTTTCAAATTGCGTATGTGCTTCAAAAACTGCATCTTCAAAATCGGCTTTTTGTTTAAAATGGGTAGAAAAAAATTGTGTATTTTTACCACCAAATCTTGCAGCTTTAAATGATGTTTCAGCTTCGAAGACCGCATCACTGAAATCGGCTTTAGCTTTAAACTGCGATTCACTGAAATCTATTGAACTATTACCACATTTAAATTTGACTTTTTTAAAGCTTGCTTCCGTATAAAAAATTGTATTTTTAAACTCGACATCATAAAAACAAGAATCATCAAAATTTACTCTCCCAAAAAATTCAAAATTTTGGAATCCTCTTCCACTACACAATATTCCCGGGAGGATAAAGGGGGTACGGTAATCAACATG
Organism: Nitrosomonas sp.; assembly: GCA_020446045.1. Lineage (GTDB taxonomy): Bacteria > Pseudomonadota > Gammaproteobacteria > Burkholderiales > Nitrosomonadaceae > Nitrosomonas. Next base: position 15,047 of record JAGRFM010000051.1, on the reverse strand, counting down.
ACGGTCCTTGTTCTCCTCATTCCATGTTGTTAAAAGCGCTTTAAGATAAACTTCATCACTATGTTTGCGCTCTTTTAAATGAGATTGCAATTTCGTGTTATATGGTTTCAGTGCTTTATTCTGTTTTTCATCATGTTCATGAAATTGGCAAAAATAATGTGGATCCTCATCAGTTCCATAATTAATAACATCATCGGTTATCCAGCATCGTTTGTCACGAGGGAACCTGTCATGTTTAAAATTACAACGTTTTTTTTCCATACTAATACGAGACAGCGGCATTTGGGTCAGCACAGTATACCTATTATGTATTAATTATAAAATCAATGTGGACCGGACCACCAAGTGACGTACTCATGCCCAGTTCAATCGTTTCCGAATGTGCAAAACTACAAAAAAGCAGCCCAACAAAAAAAACGCAACACCGTCAAAAAAATTTGCATATTCTGTTTAAAACGCCACGATTTCTCACGATTACCATAAGTCAGATAGAAGTTTGAAATTATAGCCTGAATTGAACGCGCATATTTTTTCACCCGACTTAGCCACGACAGATCCATATAGGGTGTGAACGGCCCGTGTTGAGCCATTGATTCTGTAAAAATATATTGGACATTGTTTGCCGAAGATTATGTGGAGTGCCAAGGCGCCAGGAGCAAGAATCATTCAGAGGATTTACGCCTTGATCCGGATGGATGACTGGTGCGAAGCGGATTTCTTTTGACGCCAAAGAAAATAATAAAACGGGTGCAATGTTCGTACTAACGATGGGGTTTTACCGTTTATGCCGTTTGGCAGCAGAGATTTTTTCACATTATTAACTGATACAGGCTAATGGGTGCCCCCTTTGTTCGCCTTTGTTCGTTTCAATAAACGGTTCAGATCGTAGTTTCGTACGATCTAACCTTGCAGAAATCGAATCGTGTCGAATTATTTTACACATTGGTTGTTAACAATAGCAAGAATCTATAAGATAAATAATAAAAACAATAATATAGATAACTTGGCACAAAAATTGCTTTTATTTAAAAAGTAGAGCTGTTGTTTTATGAGAGTTCTTTCAAAAAACCTTATTAAACTAAGTCCATGGTTGTTGCACTTTAATTAACAAGGAGATTCATATGTTTAAAAAATGCTTTTTCAAATTTTCACAAATAATTTTCTTACTTTCCTTTCTGACAATAAGTGCTGCTATAAATGCTAATCTGATTGTAAACGGTAGTTTTGAGGACGATCCGTTTACTGCCAACGGTAATTATCAACTTGGACTTACCAGCAGCGATGTAACTGGATGGGATATTCCCAACAGCAATGGCACTTATCCTTGGGGGTTACAGGATGGTGCGTTTGGTGCTTTTACGCCATATGGAAGCCAGTTTGTTGTGCTTGGTTTATGGAGCAGCGGCTTTGAATATTCAATTCAACAAACAATGTCGGGACTGATTGTGGGCGAAACTTATCACCTGAGTTTCGCTATCGCATCTGAACAAGGTTGTTGTTCTCAGGCAGAAGTCTCGTTTTTAGATGGATCATCAACATCCGCACAGGTTTTTAATGCTCCAAGCTCAGGCAATTTCTGGACCGACTGGGGTGAACGCTCAATGGATTTTGTTGCAACAAGTAATACTGTCACTTTACAGTTTAAGAATGTCAACGTAAGCAGTACCAATGGTTACGATCTCGGGTTAGATAACGTAATTGTAGAACAAGTTAGCATACCCGAGCCAACCAGCATTGCGTTACTTGGTTTAGGATTGATCATACTGAGTGTCATGCGCAAAAGAGATCATTCTTGAGCAAGTAGCCTGGATGGAACTTGTGGAATCCGGGATAAATGAAATGCCGGATATCAATTTATTATCGGTAATTTAAGACAAGTTAATGTGCAATTCCCTGTCTTACATTAATTTGCTTTCCTGGACAGCATAAACTTGCTTAGACTACTTAGTTACACTTTTAAATGTGTTAATTCAAGACCTGGCACCTTAATGCAATGCTGATTCCCGATTTCGCTGCTGAAGTTTCTTGTGTATGTCCTGTTTGACGATTCTTCATATAAATAGCTTCCTGTTTTGGTGTGATATGTTTTCCAGGCAAGTTCTTTCTCCTATTCAATAGGGTAAGAGCTTATTCTGGCGACCACACTCAACCGGTCAAGATAATTGTCGTCTGACCGGACAGGTTAATTGTCGTTTAATAAATGCGACTGCATTGGGTCAATGCATCCCATTATTCACTTTGATTGGATTCCTTCGGCTTGCGCCATACCCAACGAATTGGTCCGTCAAAAATTTCCTCGACGAAGTTCAGCTCTTTAATCGATTCATCATCAAGCATCTCTACGTTACTGCTCCCCGGCTGTGGTAGCCGAAAGTTTGCTTTGAACAAGTGATCTGAGTATTGAATCAACGCTCTATATTCCATCGCGCCATCGTCGGACTCCAGGGTTCGCTGCATAGTCACAGCATTTTCGTTTCCGTCCCACATGGGTTCGTCGAACTGCTGTAACTCATCAGGAAACAGGATGGCAAATCGGCCTTCTTCGCCACGTACTGTACAACAGAACAGTACAAGATATTCATCACGTTCCTCAACGGAATCGGTTCTTATCGTGCGATCTGCAACTAAACGATGCAGAGGAAGGCTGCCGCCATCTAATAAGACAGTTTTCCCATCCGCATATAACACGTCGATTGCGCCGTAACGACCATCCTCACGGATATCGATTTGATACAGACCCAATGCGCTGCCGATCATGGTGCGTTGTCGAACCCGCACCACCGCAAGGCCCTGGCGAGCCATAACCTTACGTATGGTTTCATCGTCTTTCACAAGTTTGCCGAGTAACATAGTCACTGCATCGTTTTGCATATCGACCCAATCACCATAAAGTAACGTTTTGGCCAATGCCACTTTATTGCCTCCTTCAGGCGCGATTTGCAGATTTTCCAATACACTGGCAACGCTTGGAGCTGGTGTATCCCAATATGCCTTTCTCTCTTGTTCCTCGCTGAGGCGCTTCACGCGAATCTTCAATCGTTCAATGAAGGATTCGATTTGTTTGTCAATATCAGTGGGGCGAGTAACCTGCGATTCGGCAAGCCCGGGCTCGACTAAGATACGCTCCTCCTTCGGCAAAGCCAGTATGCGAATAGGATCTGGGTCTTTTAGATAATTCAACACGAAAGCTAGCGTTCGAATTGCAGGCTGAAGCTCTACATAAGGTTCAGCCTCGGTCCGGAACACTTCCAGCCATGATTTCGCTGCTGCAGGCTCCAGCTCCACCTCACCGGATACCAATATTCGTGCGTGAGCGCTTATTTTCGCTGCAAGTAGTGGAAGTTGCGCGCACTCAGCAAATGCCTTGATCCACTGCGATGCCGACTCGCGCCAAGTACTGCGGGGCGTTATCTCAATGGCATCAAGAGGACTTCCAAAAAACTCACTAGGCAGCACTGGCTGCATGGTAAGTAAGTCTTTGGTTACGGCTTTAAATGTTTCCCAGTCGCCCAATGCGGCATACAGAGAAACTCTGGTGCTTTCGTATCGGACAATGTCATATCGTGAACTTGGCTTTACCGAGTCCTCTAAGTAATTTATGGCACTCTCACTACGCCCTAGGAACATTAGGATTCGAGCTTTGTTTAACCTGAGCTTTAACGAGTTCTGTTCGATATATTTGTCTTGTGCGATTATAGAATCAAGCGCAATTAGCGCTGCGTCGCGCTTCCCGGTCAGGCCCAAGTTGATGGCATAGTAGATTCGTAGATCATGGTTGTCTGGAAAAAGTTGAATTGCGACCTCTGACAGCTTGAAACACAGGTCTACCCTCCAGAAATTATGTTGCAGGAGTCCGAGTGCATGATTCCAAAAGTCACTATTCCCCGGTTGCAATTCAATTGCTGACAGGTAGGCGCGCAAGGCTTCCGGGTGCCGCCCTGCGTTAAATAGATCGCCCCCTCTTCGATCCCAATCTTTGGCTGTATTAGGTTCATTGTCAGCTTCTACCACCTGAGTGTAAATTTCCTGCGCTTCGAGCTTTTTGCCGCCGCATAACAAATACCCTGCCAACAACCGAAGGTTTTCGGGATTTTCTGGCTTTATTGCGACAGCTCTACGCATTGCTGTTACAGCCTCTTCGATCGCGTTGATTTCAAAATGCAGTGCAGCAAGTTTCACCCATGCCGCTGGACGTGAGGGATTTATCTCGGTCGATCGAATCAAGCACGACAATGCTTCTTCGGTGCGTTTAAGGTTGTAGGCCAGAATCCGCGCCTTGATTTCCAGGGCATCGAAGTCCTTCTCGTTCCTTGCCAAACGGCCATCCAGGGCTTGCAATGCGGCTTCGTGATCACCAGATACCGATGCGGTGGCAAAATCCGAGCTCAAGGCCTTGGCGATCGGATCACCGTCTCGGTTGGAGCGTAGGGCGGCTTCCACCAGGTAGCGCTTATCCTGCACATCTTGCGCCTGCTCGGCACGTTCCTCAAGTTCTGATGGGGAATACCATAGACGCAAAAACTCGATGATATGTTTGAGATATTCTCCCCTGTCTTGTTTGGATTGAATGGTGTAGCGCATTAAGGGCTCGCGCAGCTCAAACAAGGTGCCGCGCGCAACGTTATCGACTGGGCTGAGGTAGCCAAGCTCGCACAAGCGACGAATTTGGGTCGATACGGTCTGCGATTTTATGTGTAGCTCATCGGCGAGGCTTGACGCACTGCACGCACCCTCTGCACGACAGAATGCCTCCACAATGCGCCTTTGCTGCGGTGAAAGAGTGCGCATCAACCCCTGGTAGTAAGGCATAAGCTTGTCAACTAATTGTTTGAAGGGCGTCAACAAGGTATCGATGGAATCGGAGGTCAGGAATTCGTAAAACAGTGTGCACACCCTGGGACTGCCGCCGGCAAGCAGATGCATGGCACGAATGCGCGCCAAACCGAGCGGAGAGCGCAACTGCTTCTCCAGCCCGGTGTCGCCCTCTATCTGCGCCAGTCTCACGAGTAATTCGCGTGCTTCGAGCACATTTAACGGTAGCAGCTCAGTCTGGCGAAAGAACCCAAAGAACATCTTGTTGCGCCGAGCGACTGCGGCGAACAAGCTGGTCGAGGTCGCAACGATAGTGATTTGTCCGGTGTTTTGAATCAGGGCGCGCAGTTTTTCCTGGCCAGACTCTCCGATGTTACTAAACAAATCCTGAAGGTTCTCCACCAGGATCAGCAGTGTCCTGTCACCCAGCCATTGCAGCAGTGTTTGTTCCAGCCCGGTTTCAAGTAGATCGGGGGCATGCTGTGATCGAGCGGTTGAAATACTCTGGTCAAAGTCTTTGGAGGGGTATTCGTCGGCTAACTCACGCAAGATCTCTAAAAGCAAATCGGTGTAGCTGGATTCATAGGGGTCTTCCGGCAGCCAGGCGATTGCCAGTTTGTGATGTAACGAAGCGTCCGCCTTGATGCGGTGACGCACCAAACTGAGCAGGTGGGTTTTGCCGATGCCGCGTGGCCCAATCAGCAAGTCCTGATGTTTTTCACCAGAAGTGGCGCTGTCGCGGATACGCTCGACTAGTCTGCGCGCGATTTTCGAGCGACCCACGAGCATCGCTTCAAGCGTTTCAGGATCGGCTTCACTCGGAGTGAACGAGGAATGAAAAAAGCGCCTCTTGTTCATTTCAACAGCCACCACCGACGGATCACTTCGAACCGAAACCGATATCCGCCGTCAGCTTCGCGCAATAAGTAATGGTCCTGCAATAAGCGCCATAGTAGCTTGCGCAGTCCATCTTCGCCTTCCTCAAGCATGGCTCGTCCAGCGGCATTTAGACGGTTCGTTCCGCGCAAACGCAATTTGGTAAGCAACTCCTCAAGTGCTACCGGTTGTTGCTCCGCGATCAGATCGAGCGTCAAGCTGGCAACGCCAGCGAGCGCGCCATAGTAACTGTCGAGACGTTCGCGGTAGTTGCGCAACTCCCAGCGGTCCACTGGGTCAATTATCGCTACATCGACAAGTTCATGTGCGGTTTCTGGGGTGGGTGCCAAGTCTTGGTCGACCATGGCGTCAACCAAATGGTGGATGTAAAACGCGAAGCAGTCGACCGAATCCGCTATTGCCTGGGCGCAGGCATCATTCGGATCATCACCCAGTTGTTCACCCTGGATCAGCCGTTTTGCGAGCTCCACCGCGTCCTTTCTAGCCAATGGTGGAATCTCGACGGTATACATGTCGTTTTTTGGCGAATTTGGGTAATCCTGTTCGCGCAAATTGCTGATGACGTGGTGCAGGCCAATCGATCCGGTGAAGATCAAACGGATTTGTGGGTGGCTATTGCGCAGGGCGCGTAGCCGATCCAGTACATCCATGGCGTGTGTTGCGCCTTCTCGAGAGGCTATTTTTTTCAGCATCAACGGAAATTCATCCCACGCGAGCACCGTAAATTCATCCGGCTTGGACTTGAGCGACTCGGACAGCAGGGCGAATCCGCGCTCGAGCACATCTCCCCAACGGGCAGATTGGCTTTGCGGCAAACGTAGTACTCCACCGACTTCGGTGCCACCGATCTCACGCCAAAAATTGCGTAGCGCTTCTTTGGTCGATTGGCCGCGGGTGAGGCAGGTGTCGACATCCGAAGTCACTCTGCTCGCAAAATCGGCCGTATCGGCGCAGCGTTCAAGGTCGTGGTAGATCAAGCGAAAGCCGGGTTTGGGTTCCGCAGCCATCTTTTTGAGGATTGTCGTCTTACCCATGCGGCGTTCGGCGGAAAGAATAAGCCCCTGTTTTTCCAACCGCTTCCATAGCCGCTTAATTAAGGCATCGCGGCCTAAGGCATCACTGGGGGCAACAATTCCACCGGGATTTACTTTCATTTCTAACGTACTCCTGGATTTATACTTATGAGGCGGTTTTCGTGCGAGACAAAAATGACTCGTAACAATATTGTCTCGAGTCTATCTTGACTCACATCAAAAGGCAAATATTTCTCCATCAATCAATTCATGGCAAGGTGAGTTTGTCCTCAGCAAATTTTCCCAAAGCAATTCAAGTTTTCAGTGGTGCAACGGATTTATATTTAGAATTAATTCATCTTCTTCCACCCGTTGAACTGGTTCAAATGTGTCGCGACAATTAGAAATAGCAAAATGACTAATGTTCAACGTTGAACACCATTTTCCTTAAACCTTATACTGAACAAAATCTCTGCAATTCTTGTAAATTCAAGGATGTTTGTGAAGCAAATACCCGAAGAGTTTATCCTTTAGTTTGCAGGGATGGAAGAGAAAATAAGTCATAAAGGTGTCCTTATAATTGACGCGAAATGCTTCTTTGTAATTGACGTCTCACATTCAAATTTCCCCTGAAGTAGTTTTTCCTCTTCGACACAGCGCTGGCACAGCCTGGAAACCGTGCTCTGGTTGGCGCCCACAGTCTCCGCTACTTCTTTATCCATTAACTGCAGACCTAAACAGCCTTCATCGATCCATAACAGAATTTGTGCACGCGTTCGCCTATACGCAGCCGCCTTCCCTTTATAGATCAATTCCTCCAGTCGTTGGTGCTCTACTTCCGTTAATCGAACAATATATTTATTCTTCATCTTTTCTCTCAATATGTTAGTTAAATATGTTAAGAGAAAACTTTAATATTATGCAATATCAAATTGAAATAGCATTAATATTTTTTCAACTTAATATTTACGGATACAGTTAGCTTTTCAGTGTTACTGACAAGGCAAGGACTTGCAGGCAATGGTTATTCCCTTGTCAAAAGTCCTAACACAGTCAGTGGCCCTGAAAAGATAATCCGCAGGGCGCACACAAGATATCCTGTAACTGTGTTATAGCACTTACCAATGGAACAACCATTCGCTGCGCGCCGCGCCATGTGGAAAATATCTTGTGAGCGCTGTACTCGTAAATATTAAGTGAAGGAGTACTAACGATTCCACGGCGCCGCTAATGCACTCCAATGCGGTACCGATGGTAATGCATCACAGTGGCTTTTCAGATCAGATCCATGGTTATGCGGTTCTGGATTGAGTCGCCCTGTTGCCAGTTCGGCCAGGCAAGGATGTCCGCTTTGGTCGTGAAGGCTTGCGGGATTTAGACTGCTGACGGCGATAAATCAGAATACTGGCAAAAAGTCCGGCTGTGACAACAGCAATCAGTGGAATATTGCCCTCTGCCAGCTTTTCCATCATCGGATCGTATAACAGCAATAATAAAGCCGCCACTAAAGCCGGAATGACGGTAGCAAAAATAGTCATAACCATTATATTCCGCTTTTTGCTGCTGAATTGGCAATTACGGCGTAGAATGGTCGCCAATATAAATAACAATACTATTAAAACTGCCAGCACAACCCAAAAATAAAGCCGGTTTTCGCACACAAAGCGGTCGAGCGCCGAATCCGGTTGACCGTTTCGCTGTTCCTCCTGAAAGTGCCTGACCAGACAACCGCCGATTGTTTTAATGTCTTCGCAGCGCCCCGACAACTGTTCAGGCATGGCCGGTTCATCGAGCGGCATCGACCAGAACCCCGCACCACCGAAATTATCTTTGAAATAAACAATGTCGTCTTCCAGTTGCTCCCAATTCCCACCGCTATATTCAATGACCGGAATAATATTTCTAAGTAGCAAACCGCGCAGGATACCGTACAGTCCGCCGCTTTCGACATCCAGCCGCAGATTCTTTTTGGCATAGGTAGTGGGTTCTTCTATCAGGACCAGAATTTTAGCCCCTAGATTGTCGCGAATATCCAATTGCTGATAAGAAGTTGGGGAGTCGTTCGGCTTGATGCCGGAAATGCGTTCCAGCAGGTTGAAATGCCGGTAAACGCCTTTGCCGAGATCCGATTGCGGTAACATGATGTTGACAAAATAATCATCCCGGACTGCCGACAACCGTGTTCTGAGATTATCGTAAAAATGATTGAACAGACCGACCGATACAGCATCCTGTGGAAAACCTCTGAAGTCTAACGTTACGCCATCGCCTTGCGTGGGAAGCGGCAATACGCCGAATGTCCACTTGGATAAATTCTTATCCAACGGACGGGTTAGCAAATCAAGGATGCTGTCGGACAAAATCGTCAGGATATTGGCTTTCTGGCTTGAATCCAGCTGTTTCCAGGTGGTTTCCCAATAAGATTGGTCTTTATGAATAACCCAGTCGACCTTGCTGTTGTGTTTACGCGCTGTTTCAATAAACGGATTTTTTTTCAGAAAAGACTTCAAATCGAACCGGTTCTCCGGATCATTGGCGTGGATTAGTGAACCTTTTGCGTCAAATGAAAGACCGTAGTACGCAACCCGAGTCAGCACACTGAAATTGACCGTTTGTTTTTCGCTGCCGGCCAACCAGAACGGATAAAAACCGTAAACCGTCCCCGATAATTTGTCCAGTACGCATCCACAACCGCCACCGTCCCAATCAATGGATGCCGCAGCATTAAAATCAATCCGCTTTTTATATAACAAATCGATCGCTGGCAATACTGCATGTTCGTAAAGATTGGTCACAAAATCCTGAACTGTCTGCCTGTCTTTTTCCTCGCAGTGACGTTCGCCTTGCCGTAACGCATTGATCAATTTCAGGTGTTTGCGTATCTCCGGCATACCGTGATATTCCCGGTTGTTCAGCAAATCCGTTTCCAGATCGAGAAATGCATCGTCATCTAATTTAAGACTCAACACATATTGATTATGCATTCGTGTTGAAACACATACGCCTGTCGCAGCAAATATTTTTGCCTGCGCAGCCTTATCGAATAATGTCTGATGCGGATAGGCCGCGTCCAACAGTTCTTTTTCCAATAATCCGCTTAGCGTCTTGTTTAACACGGGGATAAACGGATCGCCAGCCATTGCCAGATCGATGAATGCAATGAATTCGGTAGTCAGAACTAGCGGTTTATCACGGTAAAACTTTTTGATGGCAGGCGACAGTCTTGCCAAAAATTTGGGATATGCTTGAAAAATACCGGCAAGCGCTTCTTCAAGCATGGCAAAATTGTCAAACGGTTTGTTTTCAAGCTTGGACAACGTTTCGATGATTTGTCCCCGGTTGTTCAATATCTCAAAATCCGCGGCGGTCAACTGATAAAAATAAAGCGGTGAAGCCGCATAATCTTCTGTGACCATTTGTTGCAACGGTTCCATCACAGCAAGATAACGGTAAACAAGATCAAGTAACTCCTGGTGAGAACCCATACGGCGGATATCATAATCCAGATCACGTTGTATGCCGGGTTCTGTATCGTTCCATGCTGCCAAACCGGGACTCAGCAGGATTCCGGTTTCTTCAGGAAACATATCCGCAAATTCGGCCATTTTTTCAAGCCGGACGATCAACTCACCGGCATAATCCCCTACTGGGGCAATCTTGAAATCATGCGCAAACCGTTGCAGCCAGAATAAGGTGACAGGCCCCATGACAGCGTCTGTTAATGGTTGCTGGCTCAGTCGCATATCACGCTTCCAGTTCAGGTCGTTCTGATAAACGGTGGCAAGATCCTGCTGAATACGCTGCACAACTGATTTTCCCAGCCGTTGAAACTTGGACCGGTCGAGCAGGCGGTTAAAATGCTGGTCATAATCCGGTTGATAATACACATCATGATAAGCATCATAAGCCCACGCGGCGGGCATGCTCAGACTTGCCGCCCAACCGAACCAGACCAGCCAGCCTAAAACAATACCCATCGGATACCGTTTCATTGTGTACGCCCTTCTTTGCTCAATTCCCGCATTATCCCTTTAACAAGATCGCTTTGCACAAAAACATACCGCTGCATGCGTATCGCCTGTATCGCCGCGTAGCGAACGGCATTGGTAATCGCCCCGCCGGACAAGGTGTATTTCTCCGCCAACTGACTTAAATCCACATCGGATGACAACAGCCGTTCATCACTGAACATGCCGCGCCACAACCGAAGACGCTGTTCCTGGTCCGGAAGCGCAAAGTGTACCGACGACTGGAAACGCCGCGCAAAGGCTTCGTCGATATTGGCTTTTAAGTTGGTAGCCAGTATCACCACCCCCGGATAATCCTCGATCCGCTGCAACAGATACGATACTTCCTGATTGGCATAACGATCGTGCGCGCTGCTGGTTTGTGTTCGTTTGCCAAACAAGGCATCGGCTTCGTCAAAAAATAAAATCCAGTTCTTGTTGACCGCCTGATCGAATATATTGCCCAGATTTTTCTCGGTCTCGCCAATATACTTGGATACGACCAACGAAAGATCGATACGATAAACATCCGTATCCGTCATTGTGCCGATAATCGTCGCGGTCAGCGTTTTACCGGTTCCTGGCGGGCCATAAAACAAGGTGCGGTAACCCGGCTTGATGTTTCTACCCAATTTCCAGTGTTGCATGATTTTGGTTGAATGTTGCAGCCAGGCGATGATATTCTCAACTTCGTCCATTACATCGGGAGATAGCACAAGGTCCGACCATGTTAATTCAGTCGTAATATGCTTGGCCGGAAAAGACACATCAAAATCGGGCTTTTGGTTTTGGCCTGTTGTAAAACGTGCCAGATAATCGGCGGACAACGTCAGTGAGGCACTTAAAAATGGCTCGCCCGGTGATGTGTGCGTGATTTTGATAATCCCTTGTGCCGACAGATAATGATCCGACTGGAATAACGGCATAATGCGGATGCGCCGGGACAAATCATTGCCCGCAAGAATAAAAACAGCCGTTTCACAGGTGGGTAAAAAACCGCTGTGATGTTTTCCGTTCCAGCCGCCAAATTCGGAAAACCCGCGTGCAAGGTTCTGGTTATGGATCAGCAAGGTATCCAGTGCCTGCGGTTGCAGATGCGGCAGTAACGCCAATACAAGTACCAGGCGTTCGTCAAACCCCATATTAAATTGACGCACAATTCCCGAATATTCGGATTGATCGAACTCCAGTTCAGGCGGCTTAACCGCGTAAATATCATTCACGCTTTCGCCGTTCTTTTGCTCGCGTTCAAAATACTGATCAAATCGCGTTTGCAGTACTTTCTTGAACCACGCAATTTCATTGTCTAGCGTGATCGCGTTGACATTTTCCACCGGTAGCAGCGTTGAAACTTTCAATTTAACGCCAGGTGACATGGATAGCACGCTCCATCCAGTGATGTTTAATCACGGAAAAACTCCAGGGCAATTGGTCGAGCAGCATATCGAATGGCCCCGGCTCGATCGTTAAAAACCAGATATCTTCCTTTAACACCAGCTTTCCTCTACGTTGTAGAAATGTTTCCCGCAAACCTGCAATGGATGTATTTCCAATCGTTTTCCAGTTCTGGATCATGCCACGAATAAGATCTTCAATGGTATCACGTTCATGCTGACTGGGATCAATCCGGCTTCGAACCGGAATACCGGTAGCCAGTCCGCATATTATTTTGTTGAGCAACAATTGATATTCAGGTGACGCAAACTGTTCATTGACCATGAATTGTAACAAATGGGCAGCACGTTCTGCAGCCGAACGGTTAATAAAAATCCCGTCCTTAATCAAGCCAAGCATCGTAAATAACCGTGGCAGATAGGGAGCTGCGAGCACCTGACCGGCATTATCGACAAAAAATTCCTCTCCGGCAATGCTTTCAAATTCAGATCCGAGAATGGTGTCACATTCCAGACCGTCAGATGATAAATATTCATCAAACATCAGATCATCACGCATCACGTGCTCCGGTCTGTTTTTCATGATCTGCAGCAAATGCCTTAACACCCGCATACCGGGAATCCGTTCAAATGCATCGTGCCACAATTGAATAACACTATCGGTATTTTTATTGTTTGTCAGTCGTTGAATGATAGCCGACAAAAAATCAATCAGATCAAACAGTCCGTTTAATGATCCGGCAACCGGCAAGCTGACCAGAAAACCCAATGCTGCATCCCAAAGCTCGCATTTCCATCGTGTAACGTCACCCTGTTCATGACCGTCCGTTAACCGGAACAGATTATCCGCCTGTGTCTGTAATCGTTCCAGAATTGATGCCGCAGACGGTGACAGCAGATAAGCAATATCCAGCAGAATGGCTGACGGCAGCCCAGCGATTAACTGTTTGCGCAGAGACAAATCACGGAAACAATCCGCCAATTGATGCCGGGCGGAATCCGGATCGTGTGCCAGTGCAGTGTCCAAAAGCAAATCCAGTTCGACAGAATCCGTTTCAAAGTCACACTTTTCAATTGCAGCCTGGATGCGTTGTACAACAACGGATTCAGGTGCTTCATTGTCAGCCGCGTTTGGTTTTTTCGAAACTTCCGATTCTTTTACCGATTCTGCATTCTGGAAATCGCTTTCCGTTTGATTTCGTGAAGGTTTGGATCGTTCTGATTCTTTCGCAATGGCTTCAAGGTCAATAATCTGATCTGACAACAGGTTTTCCAGTATCTGCCGGTAAAATACCGCTTCCTGTCTGGCGGTTTGCGCATAGGTTTCTATGGCATCGATAAACGTTTGATTATCCTTTTGCTGCTCATGCATGAGTAACGCGAATACGATAATCTTCAACTCCTGTGCAGTATATTGATCCGGCGCAAAATCGCCGGAATCTATTTTTAAATTCAAATATTGCCGCGGTTTATCCTGTACCGCCATCGCTGAAAGCAATGAGGGTATTTTCCGATCCGGTGAAACTTCTGCTCCGTAGCTGGATTCCTGATTTTCAAGCCGTTCAGATTCTTCCTGCATCAAAACTTCAATCAATACTGTTGGCAACGCAGACAGTTCAGGCAATGATTGTTGAATGCTTTTTTGCAATACCGGATCTGCCGTCAGAAGCCGTACCAGTCGCCGAATGAAATAATCCGTATCCAGAATGCTCTTGGTTTCATTACTGGGTATTTTCACCAGATAATCGAGCACATCGCGCATAATCTGACGTGTTGTCGCTGATAGCGACATCAATTGATCAGTACCACTCTTATCTTTCCCTTCCTTTTCGAGCGCATCCACTACACTCAAAACCTGTTCAAGTAATAATGCAGCTTGTGGAGACAGCAAGTACACGATATCGAGCAAAACCGGTTGCGATAATTGCGAAATCAAGTGTTCCAGTAATGTCTTATCGTATAAAACTCTACGAAGGTGATTTCGAATTGTTTCCGCATCGGTGTTATCCGTAATGACGTAAAACAACGACGGTTCATCGTTAAAACGATCTTTTCCATCAAATGCTGCTATCTTCATGGCTGACAGAACCTGCCGGTAAAGCTTTGTGCTGTATGGTTCGGCTGGTTCATGCGTTTGCTTGCTGATGGTTTCCAGATCGATGTCCTGATCCAGCATCAGTTTTTCCAGAATTTCCCGGTAATATGCCGTTTGATTGTCGGCTTTTTCGGCATATGATTCGATTGCAGTAAAAAATTCATCCCGCCTGTCATGCGCCCGTTCCGAATTTTTTTCCAACAATACCCGGATCTGGTCTTTGGTGTTCTCGATCGATTGGGGAATCGAAAGTCCGTGAACAGAACCCGGTGTGGCTTTATTCGTTTGCATTGAATCAACGTCATTACTTTTCAACGGTTGCGTCAAAAAAAGACCGGATTCCAACAATACATGTTTTAGCGTCTGCAAGGCGGGTATCGGCATTGGACCCGGTACGGATTTGTTTTCCAGGTACTCCCTCCATCGCTGAATAAACATCATGCCCTCAGGCGTATCAGACAAACGGCGCACCACTGTTTTAATCAGGCCAGGCATCTCTACAAACGCAGCAAAAGAATTACCGGGGTGGTTATCAATGTTTTGGTTTTGAATCTCTTGCGTCAATCTAAACGCGCTCACCAAAGCATTCAGTGTTTCCCGGTACAGCAAATGTTCCATTTCAACGGGTGTTGAGGTATCAGCATCATGTACCGGTGTTGTTTGCACAGTCACAGAATCAGCCGCACGCCATAGCGTTTCCAGAATGGATGCATTTCCAGGCGACAATAAACTAACGATATCTTTCAATCGAGAAATCGGTAATCCGGCAAGCCATTCCATATGTTCAGATTGCCGCAACATGATTTCCAGCAGCTGGTTGCGGATTCTT
>JAGRFM010000050.1 GCA_020446045.1 Nitrosomonas sp. | reverse complement strand
TCGGCTCAAATACATAGGCTTTGGCCGCCAGCTTGATCGATTCCTCAAGCATGATCATGGTTCTGCGTACATTGATATAACGCCAGTCCAGACTGTTGCCATCCAAAGTACGGGCACCCCATACCAGGGTGCCTTCACCGATGAAAGAACGGATGGCATTAATGGATTTACCGGCAGTCGTTACATTCAGCTCTTCCTGTTGATCGTGTGTGATTTCAACCGAAGGGGAAGTCACGCTATTCAGGCTGACATTGGCAGGCGCTTTCCATACACCGCGTGTATTGTCGACCATGGAATAAATCCCCGCCATACCCGCACTCGGCGGTAACAGATTCAAACGGCTTCTGATTGCATTTAAAATTGTGCCGTACACCGGACTGGCCGCATTCAGGTTTTTATGCAATTCAACGTTCTCAACCGTTTTCTTTTTCGCAGTCAGTTCATTGGATTGGGTTTTGATATCGGCTTTTTTGGCATCGGATAACTGGCTGGCGTCGATTTCAGCATCAACCAGTCCTTTTAAAACATCGAGATTGGTAATGTTTTCAAAATTCAAATCGCTGGTTTGTACAATCGACGTATTCAACCACGGATAATACGCCGCGGCATAATCCAGAAAATTCGTCCCCAAATCGTTACGGAAACTTGCGATACAATCGCCACTCGGATCTTGCTGATCTTTATAACCACCATAAATATCCAGTATCGCAAAACGGTTTTTCATGACATAACCGCAATGCTTCAACATGGATTGCTGTAAAGCGATACAATCTCCCTCTTCCTTCAAGGATACGGCATCAGGAATAACCACCATGGTGGGTTCCTGTTCTTTGAGTAACACCTTGATTCCCGAATCAAGCTTGGCCATTTCTATATCATCGCCGTACTTGCCGACTGAAACAATATAACATGCCCCGCCGCCATTCTGGAAAAACAGCATCATGCTGTAATACAACATATATCGCTGGCCTTGATGGTCCAGGACATAATCGGTTCCATTCGCAGAAAAATCAGCTTCTACGGGTGTTTCACTGTCTTCGCCTTCCACTTTCTTGATTTCAAATTGTGCATTCGGTGCATCGCCATAAAAACTGATAAATTCTGACAACGACGAAATGCGCCATGCCTTGTTCAACAGCGATTTGCCTTTATTATCCGCACGCGCTGTATAACCGATAAAAGCCGGCACCGCCGTCGCCACTTCAACAACGGAATTCGGAAATGCATTCTTTTCAACGATGTAAACACCCGGTGTTTTATATTGCCCCATAATCAGCTCCTTTAGATTTATTTACATGCTTCTTAATTGCTGCGCCTTATCCTGCTTTTAACTGTCAATTATTATTCAATATAGCTCAAACCTTCATCCAATGCACTGATAATCAATGCACATAAATTTCTGAAATATTTTGCATACTGCCGTTAATCTGTTCGGCATAGATCTGGTCGACTGATGCATTGGGCAATCGCCTGATTAAAACCTTATCTCTTTGAGCCCCATTTTCTTTCAATTGAAACCGTTGAATGGGTTGTTCCAGCATGGGTATTGCATGTTTTGATAGCAGCATTCTGGCGGTATGGTTTCCGGGCAGTGTCGCTTTGCCGACATCTTCAAAATCAATGGTATTATCCAGATCGGTAATATAGAGCTTACGATCCGACAAACCGTCCATCAGATAATATTTCCAGAATGTACTGCTGCTGGCAAACACGATATAAAACTGACGTTGCACCCTATCCTGTTGATCAAATGACATCAGCGGAGAATTGTCATCGACTGTCATTCTCAGGATAAAATTCGGCCGTACATGATAATCTATTGTGTCGAGATCATCCCCGATGTCACTCGAATCCACATCGACATAATCTGCCGACGATACATGCGGGCCGTCATGCAGCAAAAAACGGTCTGATGCATCTTTACTCAACTTTAGATTATCAAAATACAGAATAGCGTTGCTGTGCAAAACATCAGGAGCCGTATAGTGCGAAAAATGGCTATCGGTAGAAAACACTTTGAACGTAAAAACCAGCTTATCTTCGGCTTTTGCGCGCAACCTATCCAGCTGGTCACGATCAACGAATACGGAAAGATGGTTTTCGGCAACCCGTATTAACAAATCCGTCCGGCTGAATAAATGGGCGGTTGCCTGTGTTGGGACAAATTGTAGTGACTTGCAAACCCGATTGGCGAAGTACATATGCTCGACGGTAACGCTGTATAGCAACTGGTAGGTACTCATCCGTCTGAATAACGCTCCCTATCTTGTTTGGCTAATCACTGAACTGGATTATAAGCCGACACTGTAAATGCAAACCTTGCAAGCTGTCAATCATTACCCACTAATGGTTTCGGTGTGGTAACAATAGGCTGCCGTCCGGTCATTTCATCCGAATCGAATGTCACCATGCGTATACGGTACAAAATAGACGGCATATATTTGCCGCCGAGAGAACTCCATAAGTTGCTCATATCCTGTATGGAAAGATTCTCAATATCGAGCACCAGTTTTTCAATCCGTGAATCCATATCCGGTGTGGTCTGTCGCGTTAAAACCGGGTGGCGTTGAAAATAACTGATCGAACCGGAAAGAAATTTCAATGCTTCCGCGTAATTATTTCCGGAAAAATTGGCCGTCATCATCACGTATAAATTGAAGCTCAATGCGGTACTGCGCTGTACGGTTCTCTCGCCAAATTCCTGCGCACTGTTGGTTCTGGCGGAAACCGAATCTTTTTCAATATTGGTCAAATAAACAACCAACCGGTTATTAATATTCGGCGCAACATTGCCGTCCATTTCCAATAGGTTGGACACGGCAACCATATCCTCAGTCAGATCGTAGACACGTCTGAAATGTTGATTGAGCTGCGCTGCAAGCGTTTGTAACGCCAAATTAATCATTGCTTCGCCTCATACTGTGCATGGCAGCATCATCGTTCATAAACCCATTGCAATAATGCATCCATCGCTGCGCGAGATCTTATTGCCTTTGCATCATTGACGAAAAACACCACCACTACGCGCTGTCCGGATTGATCGAGCATGTACCCTGCCAGCGCCCTGACATTGTTCAAGGTGCCTGTTTTCATATGCGCCAATCCACTCACCGGCGTACCATGCAAACGATTTCGCATCGTGCCGTCAACCGCAGCAATCGGCATGGAAGCGATAAATTCAGGCATCACCGGGCTTTTAAACGCAGCGAGTAAAAGTTCACCCATATGCCGGGTGCTAATGCGTTCAATCCGTGATAAACCGGAACCGTTTTCTACCACCAGTTCCGGGAAATACAACTGTTTAGAATTCAACCATCGCCTGAGTGCCTGTTCCGATTTATCAAGTGTTGCCGGTGACCGGCTTTGATGACTCGAACCTTCGGTACCTATCGTCAAATACAGTTGTCTTGCGGCAATATTGTTGCTGAATTTATTGATGCCACGGACGATTTCAACCAATGGCGGAGAATGATAAACCTTGATCGGCGTCAGTCCATCAGGTGCTCGACCATTAATAACGTCACCATTGAAAATACCACCCTGCTGTAGCCATAACCGCTTAAACAATTCACGCGTATACGTTGCGCTGTCATGCAGGCCCAGTAACATCGACTGCCTTCCGCACCGCGCCGAAAATGAACCATTAACGGTAATCAGTATATTCCCGCGTTGATCCTGATTCGGTTGAATATCGACATCCAGCGCGTTACGCCAGTCACTATTACAAGCAGCATCCGTCAATTTCAGGTTGTTCAGCAGCACAACTGAATCCGGAATGGGATCAGCGACTACCCTGACCGATTTTTTTTCAGGATCGGGAATAAAGCGTAGTTCCGTTGAACGGTAATTGATTAACAATGCTTCCGGAAGGACATTATACGTCCGATATGGTTGGCCATCGAATGCGCCAGGATCGTCTTGCGGAATATCGTAATGCGTATGATCCAGAATCAGATTACCGGTAATTTCATGCAGTCCCGTATGACGCAACCGGTGAATCAACAGCCAGAAATTTTCCAGGTCCAGTTTGGGATCGCCATACCCTTTTATCACCAGATCTCCGTTTAACACACCATCAACAATCTTGCCGTGTGCATATAAAACAGTCTGCCATGTATAAGCCGGGCCGAGTATTTCCAATCCTGCATACGTTGTCACCAGTTTCATGACCGATGCCGGATTCATCGCAGCATCCGGATTTAACACCAGAAATGGTTGTTCAGTGCCAATTTCATGGGCATAAATACCCACCGCATGCTCTGGAATACCGACCTGATTCAATTGCCGTTGCACCGGTTCGGGCAAAGCCTGTGCAGCGGTGGCAGTGGTGGCGGTGGCAGCCGTTGAAAGGATTAGTCCTGTGACCGATATCATCGAAATAATCCAGGCCATAAAGAAAATCCGAATCGTGATGTTCGTAAAATAATTTACGATCCGGCTCAATTTACCGGGTATTTTGCCTGCTGCAGATAAAATAACCATCATCCCACCCTGTCCGGTACTGGCCTTCAGATTCGTAACGTGCCCTGTCTTTATAAGCCCATTCCGATTTTTTCGCGGTCTCGCAACCGTCAATATAACCTTCCTTCGATGCCGGTGGATACCCCATTAGATTATAGGTAGGGCGTGTACTTGGAGGTAATGGTCCGGCAGGACGCTGAGCTTTTCCGGGTGGAAGCTGAGGCGGTTTGATGACGGATTTTTGCGGCTGAGGTAATAGCGGTTCCAATGCAGCGCAACCCGATAACACAAACAGAATCGAAGCTAAAACAATAAACGTATTCTTGCGCATCATTGCTCCCAAAGCAAAAATACTATCCTAAAGCCGATTTCAACAACTTTCCCATCTCAGCCGGATTACGCGTGATTTTGATTCCGCATTCTTCCATGACTGCCAGTTTCTCCTGCGCCGTACCTTTACCACCTGAGATAATCGCGCCGGCATGCCCCATCCGTTTACCCGGTGGCGCCGTAACACCGGCGATAAAACCGACAACCGGTTTACGCATGTTCTCTTTCACCCAGCGTGCACAATCTTCTTCATCCGTACCGCCAATTTCACCAACCATCAGCACCGCATCGGTTTCGTCATCATCGTTAAATAATTGCATCACATCCAGATGCTTCAGCCCATTGACCGGATCGCCGCCAATCCCGATACAGGTCGACTGCCCCAATCCCTGTTCCATCAGCTGCGCAACCGCTTCATATGTCAGCGTACCTGAACGTGACACAACGCCGATACGGCCTTTTTTGTGGATATATCCCGGCATGATACCGATCTTGATTTCGTCGGGCGTGATGATACCGGGACAATTCGGGCCGATCAAGCGGGTTTTCTTGCCTTGCATTTTAAAGCGCGTTCGGATCATGTCGCGCACCGGAATACCTTCTGTTATGCAGATGACAAGATTAAGCTCCGCTTCAACCGCTTCGTCAATCGCAGATGCGGCAAACGGAGGCGGAACATAAATCACTGAAACATTCGCACCGGTCGCTTCCTTGGCTTCTCTGACCGTAGCAAAAATCGGAATGCCTTCAAACTGCTCGCCCGGTTTCCGCGGATTGACACCTGCCACAAAACACTGATTGCCATTAGCATATTCCCGGCACATGCGCGTATGAAACTGGCCTGTTTTACCGGTAATCCCCTGCGTCATCACTCGGCTGTTCTGATTGATCAGGATGGACATAAACAACAACTCCCTTGATAATTAAAACGTTGCGGAACGAACCTCAAACAGCGAATCACGCTTTTCCTGCTGCAGCATTCACGACTTTCTGCGCCGCATCGGCCATGTTTTCAGCCGAAATGATGGTCAATCCAGAATCGGCCAGAATCTGCTTGCCGATTTTCACATTGGTACCTTCAAGACGCACCACCAATGGAACGGTCAGTTGCACCTCGCGCGCAGCCTGCACCACACCTTCTGCGATTACATCACATCTCATGATACCGCCAAAAATATTGACCAGAATCGCTTCCAGATTAGGATTTTTCAGCATTAATTTGAAAGCTTCGGTAACTTTTTCGGCTGTAGCCCCACCACCGACATCAAGAAAATTAGCCGGATTGCCACCATACAGTTTAATGATGTCCATCGTCGCCATCGCCAGCCCCGCGCCATTGACCAGGCAACCGATATTGCCGTCAAGCGGTATATACGACAAATCATGTTCAGATGCCTCTATTTCTACCGGATCTTCTTCATCCAAATCACGCAACGCGACGATATCAGCATGACGGAATAGTGCATTGTCATCAAAATTCATTTTTGCATCGAGTGCGAGCACATCGTTATCAGCCGTCAGCGTCAACGGATTAATTTCCGCGAGCGAAGCGTCATTGTCATCGAAGGCTTGATACAAGCTTTTAAACAACTTGGCAGCTTCTGCATGCGCCACATCCGGAATTCCGATTTTGGCCGCGATATCGAGTGCTTCGGAATCGGTCAAACCGGTAATCGGATCGATATAAACCTTATGAATTTTTTCCGGGGTTTCGGCCGCCACCTGCTCGATATCCATCCCCCCTTCGGAGCTGGCCATCAGACACACGCGTTGACTACCGCGATCAACCACCATACCGACATAATATTCGTTGGCGATATTGACACCTTCTTCAATAAACAAACGGTGTACTGTCTGTCCTTCAGGCCCGGTCTGATGGGTCACCAGCCGCATACCCAGCATGCTCTCAGCCAGATCACGAACTTCTTCCAATGAGTGCGCCACTTTGACGCCACCGCCCTTACCGCGGCCGCCAGCATAAATCTGCGCTTTGACCACCCACACATTCCCACCAAGCTGCCGTGCAGCATTGACCGACTCATCTACATTGAAACAAGGAATACCGCGCGGCGTTGCAACACCGTAGTGCCGCAGAATTTCTTTGGCCTGATATTCATGGATCTTCATTCGCTCACCTCGATTATGTCCACCACCTGCTCAGTATAACGCATTATTAAACGAACACTATGTTATCACTGTCATTCAAAACCATTCTCGGTTTTTACAAACACCGCAAGGACTTCAACATGAGGGGTATGCGGAAATTGATCGACCAATTGCACAGTACCCACTTTCCAACTGTGTAGTTTGAATCCCGTGCATCGCGGGCGAATGTTAACGGATTGCAGGAAATATCAAATTAGCTTTGATCAGCAGATTTTCTTCATCGTATCCGCCAGCACATCAGCGAGATAGATGGCATTGGTGTGATGCGCAATACTGTCAGCACTCCAGATATGTGTGATGCCGGATTGCCGCATAAATTGCTCTGCATCACTGCAGAACAACGGATGCGTCACGACGGCATCGATCTGCTTTGCTCCAGCACGCAATAATTTTTCGGCAGCCTGCGCAAGCGTGCGGCCCGTGCTTGCCATATCATCGATCAAGATCACTTGTTGTCCGGCGTAATCAAGCTGCGGAATGGTGATTGCGACCTGTTTATCTCCACTTCTGATCTTTTCCGCCACAGCAAACGAAAAACCGATTCGAGTGGCGATGTCCCGAACCCATTGCTCGGATTCACTATCCGGCCCAATTAATATTCCTTGTTTATACCGGTCACCAATAAATTGACCTATCGCCTCACTGGCTGAAATCGCAATGGCATTGCTTATCGGAATCGCTTGATTAAGCCGATGCACACGATGTAAATGCGGGTCGACTGTAATAACATCGTCAAAATGGTTTGCGAGTAACTGCCCGATGACTTGCTGACTCACTGCTTCCCCGGGATGATTCTCGGTATCCTGACGCATGTAGCATAAATAAGGCGCAACCAGCGTAATGCGTTTGGCGCCATGCCGGCGCAATGCGGAAACACTGAACAGTAATTCGATGAGTTTATCATTCGGTTGATTGAGGCTTCTAACTAATATCACATGCTGCGGCAAATCAACCGGCACCTGAACCAGACTTTCGCCATCGGGAAATTTATGGCGCCTGATTTCCTGGTAATCGGTATGCAATGCATTCGCAAAGGACTCCGCCTGTTTGCGATAATCATCAAACCCAATTACCCGCATTGTATTTTCCCTGAATTATATAAAAGCATCATATCTTTTGATTTCGGATTCTTTTCCAATGACATATCCATTTTCCTGTTCAATCAGTTTCTTTGCGAATTCAAAGTCAGACATAAATTCGGCGTAAACATGATACAGCACATCCCCTTCGGACACGGTATCACCCGTTTTGCACAGCAAATCAACGCCGGCTTTTTTGTCCATAGGCGCGCCTGCAATACGAGCAATCTTGGCCATTTTCAGATTATCAATACTAGTAACCATGCCGGTTTTATCTGCTTTGACTTCATAGCAATATTGTCCCGGCCTAAAGTCAGCTGAATGAGCGCCCTGTCCTTCTATAATTGCGTTCATTTTGGCCAGTGCCCGGCCTGAATCCAGAATATCGCGTGCGATCGCGTAACCCTGCCCACCGCGAACGTCGGGATCAAACTCAATAATGCGCCCTGCCAGCGCTAAAGATTTCTGCCGCAAATCTGCCGGTGCATTAGGATCATTTTCCAGGACTTGCATCACATCTCGCGCTTCCAACGTTGGACCAATACCACGTCCAACAGGCTGGCGCCCATCGGTTATGATGACTTCAAGATGAATCCCGAGTTGATCGCCGACATATTCAAACAGTTTCCTGAGTGCAAGGGCTGCTCGCATATGCCTTACTTTAGCCGTCGGACCAACAGGAATATCGATCAGCAGATGCGTTGAGCCAGCTGCAAGTTTCTTGGATAAAATAGACGCCACCATTTGTCCCTGCGAATCTATACCAAGTGGCCGTTCAACCGAAATCAGCATGTCATCGACCGGTGCCAGCCGTGCAGTGCCGCCCCAGGCAAGACAGCCGCGGTGCTTACGCACAATATCGTGAAGCTTTTCCGGAGATAAATTGACTTCAGCAAAAATCTCCATGGTATCCGCAGTACCGGCAGGTGAAGTAATCGCACGGCTTGATGTTTTGGGAATCAGCATTCCATGTGCCGCCACAATCGGTACCACCAGCATTGATGTTCGGTTTCCTGGAATACCCCCGATACAGTGCTTGTCAACCACTTGCAATTCACCCCAGCTTAATCGCTGCCCCGTTTCCAGCATCGAACGGGTCAGGTAATAGACTTCGTCGCGATCAAGACTGTTTTGTCCGGTCGCCACCAGAAAAGCCGCCATTTCCATCTTGGAATAACGGCTTTCGGCTATATCTTTAGTGATCGCTTCAAAATCATTGAGCATCAGCCGCTCTCCGTTGATCTTGCGCCGCACTGCATCCATTGATGCGGCATACTCTGCATGATCAACGCTGACAGCACAATCCTCACATACATTTAACTGCTGAAAAGCCTGCTCAGATAATCCCAATTCTGCTGGTGTAACAATTGCGTCATCATCGACTACGTTCAATACAGCAAGAATCTTGCTGCCATTTGTGCTAATGCGAATTTTGGACAACGCCTGAAATCCTTCAGCACGGTAAACTTCGCATTCACGATGCATATACGCAACATTCTCGTGGTACGTATCAATGGCTATTCGGCGCAGCTTCAAAGCCTGGCTATTCATAGAATAAAATGCATAGTGTTGAAAAGAAGAACCTGATCATGGCTGGTAATCAATCGATGATTTTCCCTGATTGGTTATAGCATAATCAAATGATTTACAAAACGCCAGGAATCTGTCTTACTTAAGCAATCGTAGCGAGCCAAGCGGGAGAACAAATACAGTTTTTCTCAATTTTGAGGCGCATGGCAAGACCATGCAATGAGAAATTGATGGAAAATGAATATTCATTGGAGATATCACCCTTGCCAAACTACAAATATTGGCTGCCAATACAATTGACACTTCCCTTTTTCTCTTTTTTTCTATAGCATAGTGAATTGTATGAATTCACTCTGACACCGCCAATTGATTAGCTTAAAAAAACTAATCGAAGTTCATTAGTTACAATACTTTTACAAAAACAAATAATATTTTTGAGGATTCTATGAGTCAACATATTCATTACGTTACCGATGAGAACTTTGAAACAGAGGTATTGCAATCCACATTGCCTGTACTGGTCGATTATTGGGCTGAATGGTGTGGCCCATGTCGTGCAATTGCGCCGATTCTCGATGAAATTGCCGCCGAATATGATGGCAAGCTTAAAGTAGCGAAACTCAATATCGATGATAATGAAGTAACACCCGCAAAATATGGTATTCGTGGTATTCCTACGCTCATGTTATTCAAAGATGGCAACATTGAAGCGACTAAAGTTGGTGCATTGCAAAAATCACAATTAACCGCATTTGTTGACAGTCACCTCTAAAATCGCTAAGCTGGCTTTGCTATGTTTAGTCATAGCATTTTGTGATTTAAAAAATTTTTTAAATCACCAATTAATACCGATTAAGTATTCGTAATATATTCCCATCAGCAGTCACTTTCCCACCCACGTATTATCTTTTGCTTTATTTTCACCTAAATTTCAAAGAGCTATTACATGCGCTTATCAGATCTTAAACACCTTCATGTAACCGAATTAATCAAAATGGCTACCGCTAATGAAATTGACGGCGCCAACCGCATGCGAAAGCAGGATTTAATTTTTGCGTTACTGAAGAATCAGGCAAAAAAAGGCGAGAGTATTTATGGACAAGGCACACTTGAAGTTTTACAAGATGGCTTTGGTTTTTTACGCTCCCCAGATACTTCTTATTTAGCCGGGCCCGATGATATTTATATTTCACCCAGTCAAATCAGGCGATTTAATCTGCATACAGGTGATTCCGTCGACGGCGAAATACGCCCCCCTAAAGATGGTGAGCGATATTTTGCACTGGTCAAAGTTGATAAAGTCAACAAAGAGGCGCCAGAAAATTCAAAAAACAAAATCCTGTTTGAGAATTTAACGCCGCTTTTTCCGACTGAGCCCTTAAAACTTGAACGTGACATCAAAGCTGAAGAAAATGTGACAGGACGCGTCATTGATTTGATAGCTCCGATTGGCAAGGGGCAACGGGGTTTGCTGGTTGCCAGCCCCAAATCTGGGAAAACCGTCATGCTGCAGCATATTGCACATTCCATCGCGGCCAATTACCCTGATGTCATTCTGATGGTACTTCTGATCGATGAACGTCCTGAAGAAGTTACCGACATGATACGTTCCGTTCGCGGGGAAGTTGTCTCTTCTACTTTTGACGAAGCGGCAATGCGACATGTACAAGTAGCCGACATGGTCATAGAAAAAGCCAAGCGACTGGTTGAACACAAAAAAGATGTCGTCATCCTCCTCGATTCGATTACCCGTTTAGCACGTGCCTATAACACCGTGGCACCGGCTTCAGGAAAAGTCTTAACCGGTGGTGTCGACGCCAACGCATTACAACGCCCTAAACGTTTTTTTGGTGCAGCACGCAATATTGAAGAAGGGGGTTCACTTACCATCATTGCCACGGCTTTGATTGATACCGGTTCACGCATGGATGACGTTATCTATGAAGAATTTAAAGGAACCGGTAATATGGAAATTCACTTGGACCGGCGTATGGCCGAAAAACGAATTTATCCTGCTATCAACGTAAATCGATCCGGAACTCGCAGAGAAGAATTATTGATAGAGCCCGATGTACTTCAAAAAATCTGGGTGCTGCGTAAACTATTACATCCAATGGATGATATGGACGCTATGGCATTTCTTTTAGATAAAATTAAAGCGACTAAAAACAACTCGGATTTTTTTGATTCCATGCGGCGCGTATAATTTTTAGAAAACTTTGCCATTGGAAATTGACGTATTGCGTATGAAAGAGTATAGTGTCGGCTTTTTCGGGGTGTAGCGTAGCCTGGTAGCGCGCCTGGTTTGGGACCAGGATGTCGGGAGTTCGAATCTCTCCACCCCGACCAATTACAGTCCAAGCATTCATAGCATGTTCGACATAGTGCCCGTAGCTCAATCGGATAGAGCACCAGCCTTCTAAGCTGGGGGTTACAGGTTCGATCCCTGTCGGGCACGCCATTGTTTATTTTAACTCTTGGCTGAAACACCAAAATCGTAATTTATATCACCGCAAACCAATACGATTTTACAGAATTGGTCAGTAAATGGTGGCTGTAGCTCAGTTGGTAGAGCCCCGGATTGTGATTCCGGTTGTCGTGGGTTCGAGTCCCATCAGCCACCCCAACTTGGTTATTTTGCAAGAACACAGTCAGATAGCTTTACTTTGTTCCTTTATAATTATCCTTCAGGGTAATCACTATTTGACTCAAGATACTTTTTTTCTTGAATTCCAATTTCAAAAAGCAATCAGGGGTTACTGGCTAATGTCTCAAGGTATTCAATTTTCACTTTAGTCAATCCTTGCTTATCCAAGCCGATAATTTTTGCCGCACCTAGTGATAAATCTATAATCCTATTTCTTTTGAAAGGTCCACGGTCATTTACAATAACATTTACCGATTTTCCGTTACTCAAATTGGTTACTTTTACTTTAGTCGGAAGCGGTAACGTTTTATGTGCGGCCGTTATACCTTTAGGGTTGAAACGTGTTCCCATTGCCGTTCGGTTCCCCGACTCTGAACCATACCACGACGCTATCCCTGTCTCGCTATAACCTACGGCGGAACGCATCGGATAATATTTTTTACCGCTTACAGTATAAACTTTATTATATGCAGCATTAGCATTGGGATGTTCTTCTGGTGTTTCTAAATCCGTTTGTTTGACAGTCGACAGTGGCGCCTTAAAGAATGTTGTACAACCGGTAAATACACCGACGCCTAAAACAAGTAGGAACCAATAAGAGAACTTATTAAACCTTTTGGAATGAAATCGATCTGAATCCTGCATAATCAAGAAGAACTTTACTTTTAAATCCGGTTTAATTTTACAGCAAGCATTCTTTCTTCATAAAAATACGTCGCTTAATTTTTACTACAGATACTATCAATGAATCAAGTCATTTTTGATGGTTTTGTGCAGAAATTTGGATGTAATTTTGATGTAAACGAAAAATCTGTTCTCTTAATTGGCTGAGGCTTTGGTTATTTACAATAATATTGTCGGCTTTTTCCAGACGTTGTTGTCGACTTATCTGAGCCTTCATAATTGATTTGATTTCTTCGACACTCAAATGGCTGCGCTTCATTGTACGGTTAATCTGCAACTGTTCATCGCAATCTATCACCAAGCTACGATGTATCAGACAATCATAATCCTTTGTTTCAAAAAGAAGCGGTACGGCAACAATGACATAGGTTGATTTACAAAACCGTATACGTTTCGAAGTTTCTGCAAGAATGAGCGGATGGAGAATATTTTCAAGCTTGGTCCGCATGGTTCCGTCGTTAAAAATCAACTGCCGCATTTTAACCCTGTCCAGCGCATTATCATCAGTGATATATTCTTTGCCAAACAAGTCACGGATTGCCGTTAATGCTTGTCCATTTGATTGCGTCAGCTCATGGGAAATTTGATCAGTATCAATGACATCTATCCCAAGTTCCTGAAATATTTTACATGCACTGGATTTCCCACTGCCGATACCCCCTGTCAGGCCAATTATCAAAGTCAATCGAGTAACTGACCCGGGATCAAAACATACCAAAGTATGCATGCGTAATTTCTTGACCCCAGAATAAAGCGATTAAAGCACCGCCCGCAAGATAAGGGCCAAAAGGTATCATCACGCTTTTATTAAGGTTGGCTGCTATGATAAGTCCTATGCCAACAACCGCACCCACAAGAGACGAAAGCAATATCACTAACGGCAACACACTCCATCCTAACCATGCACCGATTGCTGCCAATAGCTTAAAATCACCATAGCCCATTCCTTCTTTTCCTGTTACAAGTTTAAATATCCAGTAAATGGACCACAATGATAAGTAACCGGCTACGGCACCCACCACCGCAGAATGCAAATCGGTAAATCCGCCCGAATACATATTAAAAAGTATACCCAGCCACATTAATGGCAACGTAATATCATCAGGTAATAATTGCGTATCAATATCAATTGCAGCCAATGCGATAAGCGCCCACACAAAAGCCAGCGCAGCCAGCATCATCCATCCAAACCCGAAATACCAAGCAACGAAGGCACTCATCATTGCTGTAAACAACTCAATCAATGGATACCGGATTGATATGCGAGTATGACATCCGGCACAACGCCCTCTCAGAAAAATATAGCTTATAACCGGAATATTTTCCCAGAAAGCGATTTTATGCTGACAATTCGGACAAATAGAACGTGGGGTGGCAATATTGAATGCCGATTGCATTTTAATGGGTTCTCCGCGCAATTCAGCACACTGCTGTTGCCAACTTCTTTCCAACATTTTCGGCAAACGATAAATAACAACATTTAGAAAACTACCGACCATCAGCCCGATTGCTGCAATAAAACTAACCAAAAAAACAGATGAATCCTGCATTTGTGCAAGTATAGACATAAATATTCAGAATATAAATAATTTAAATGGCAATTTTCTAAGGCTTGAAGTTAAATAATAACAGCCAGAATGCTAAAGCCTGGCTGTTATTAAAAGATAGTAGGCGTTAATTTTCTGATCAATTTTAGCCAACAGCCATGCCCATTTTGAAGATAGGTAAATACATGGCAACAACCATACCGCCGATCAGGGTACCAAGAACGACCATAATTAATGGCTCCATTAAACTGGAAAGCGCTTCAACTGCATCATCCACTTCCGCCTCAAAGAAATCGGCTATCTTACTTAACATGGCATCCAAAGAGCCTGCTTCCTCGCCAATGGCCACCATTTGTATCACCATATTGGGAAACAATTCAGTATTAGCCATTGAACAGGTTAGCGTATTACCAATACTTACATCAACTTGTATTTTCTTAGTTGCTTCATAATAAATATAGTTACCACACGCCCCTGCAACCGAGTCCAATGATTCGACAAGCGGAACACCCGCAGCAAACA
Organism: Nitrosomonas sp.; assembly: GCA_020446045.1. Lineage (GTDB taxonomy): Bacteria > Pseudomonadota > Gammaproteobacteria > Burkholderiales > Nitrosomonadaceae > Nitrosomonas. The sequence goes on along the minus strand of JAGRFM010000050.1, from coordinate 21,056 downwards.
TAGTCGACAGTGTTCGAGACCAGCGTGCTATGGTGGCTTTTCTGATGACTTCACCAAATATCGGCATTTTGAGCATCATTCTGTCCATGACACGCTGTACCGCCGCTGAACGCTTCCATGCATAGAAAAATGCATATATAGTACCACCCAGGCCACCAAAAATAGCCCACCAATAGTCAACAAAATAATCAGAAACAGTCATGACAAAAAGTGTCGGTGCCGGCAAATCAGCACCAAAATTGTCAAACAAGTCCTTAAACGAGGGAATGACAAAAATCATCATGACCGCAGTGATAACGAAGGCTACCACAATAATTGATAGTGGGTAAAACAATGCAGATTTGATTTTTCCTTTAATAGCCTGGATTTTTTCCTTATAAGTCGCCAAACGATCCAATAATGTATCTAAAATACCTGCGGCTTCACCTGCGCCGACCAGGTTACAAAAGAGATTATCAAAATATAGCGGATATTTACGGAATGCATCAGCAAGATTGCTACCTGTCTCAACATCGGTTTTAATATCCATCAACAGCTTGCTTAACGCTCTATTACTATGTCCCTTTCCGACAATATCGAAAGCCTGTAACAACGGCACACCCGACTTCATCATTGTTGCAAGCTGCCGAGTGAAAAGTGTTATATCTTTGTCGGTAATTTTACCGCCGCTCTGCTTGATTTCTTTAACTTTAGTGACGCGAATGCCTTGACGACGTAATGTTGATGTAACCACCACCGACCCAGCGGCGCGCATTTCACCTTTAATTTGTTTACCGGTTTTGTCTTTCCCTTCCCATGAAAAACTGACTTCTTTGACTTCTTTTCCTTTCTTTTCCGCTCGAGCTGTAACAGCGCCCATATATAACTCCTTAAACTGGGAAATTTTTTCACTAATAAAACCGTAGGTGCACGGTTCTAATAAACTGCTTACTTATACGGCAATCAGTAGCAGATTACTTAGGGGGTGTTAACAATTAGTGAGCTGTTGCTGCTGGAACCCATTTTGGAACTCAGAAAGGCAGAAAGAGCGAGTGATAACGCAGCAGAGGAACAAATTGGGCGCAGCCCTATGGGTTGTTTCTGAATAGTACCATTCGGTGTTATTCGTCGCTCATCCGAAATGACCAAACCACGCTTCTCATACCTTGTTTGGTACAATTTCAGGGACAACAGAAATAATTCACTAATTGAGAACAGCCCCTAGGGGGTGTCGTCATGAGTTATGTGCATTTCTGCGCGAGCAGATTTTTGATGAATGTTTGTGAAAAGTACGTGGGGCATAGCCGTAGCTATGGTCAAGTACTTTGAATAATTAGGCGCAAAAATCTGTCGCGCCCTTCGGGTTTGTTTTTCGAACAAAATTGTCGGCGTTTTTGTTCCTTGAATATGCCTTGGCATGTCCTGCGGAACAAAAACTTGATCCTTTTACCCGAGAAGCAAACAGAATTGTTCATAACTTATGACGACACCTCCTAGGACAAGCGCTATAGATAGGAAAGGAATAATAGAATACAGATGAACCAGTGAAACTCTACAAACTAAACCGGCAATGCTCAAAGTGCAGCAATCATTTCTTCACCTAGAAGAAAAGTAATCAATTTGGCCTCAATTTCTTGATAGAGCTTAGTATTATTACGTGAAGATGATGCATTTTGCCAAGCCGGATTCTGCCGTAAAGTACTGATTATCGCAGACCAATCAGCAGGAAAGTCTGTTTTCGTTGTATCATCAATTTGCAAAGCGACATTTGCCGCATGTCCTCTATGCATTATTTTCTCCAACAACTGTTTTTGGCGTAAATAAAGTATTTGTAATGTATTTTCATCTACACATAACCACTTTGCACCCTGCAACTTTGCTTTGATTTCATCGCCATAGCGCCTAAATGTAGACCAGCCTGCACCTGCGAGTGCGCCTAATGCACTTGCAGCACCGAGACTCAAACCACCCACCATTAGATCGATACCAGCTCCCGCAGCTGCACCTTTAGCAGCCGCACTGCCAACATCAAGTCCGTATGCTTTTAAAATGCCTGGCGCAAAGATATCTAACTCCCAATGGCCATTGCTTACTGGAATTTTTTGAATTTCCACATCTTTCTCGGTAAATTTAAAAATAGTCAGCAAGTCATTGAGACACCTCTGCTCCGCTTTTCGAACAAATTCTCGGATACGATCTTCATTCAGCGATTCAGTAATCTGATTACTGTTCAAATCTTTACTTTCACGATAACAGGCCACATTGACAATCAGCTCAGCTATACGTTTGGCACCCGACAAGCAGAGCTGCTTCCAGACTTTGGCACGATAGTCAATCAATTTCTGCAAATTAACGTAATGTTGCTCAACCAGTGTCTGTATTTTCTGATACAGTCGTTTTTCAGCTTCAAACGTAAATGCAACAGTATCGAATTCCAGCGTTGCATGAATGTTATAGGCCGCTAAACGATCACGCCAGCGTGATAATTCTTGTTCGTGTCCGGCAACAAAATTAAAAACAGGGATAATCGGTTTTGCCGAACGTGTCAATATTTCCAGTTCAACACGATATTTCTCCAACAATGGCTCACGCACATCGATAATATAAAGCAACACATCGCTACGCAGTACCTGTCGAATGACTTTGGCTTCTTGTTCCAATGGGTCATGAATGGCAATGTTGGCAACAAAATCCTCCAAAATTTTGACGGGAGAATCTGATCTTGAATGCGTCCCTGCGTATTTCAGATAACTATGCAAAGCATGTGTATCTTCCAGCCCCGGGGTATCATGCAGATTAAGTATCGGAACATCCCCTGCCGAAATTGTAGCCAATTCGACATGACGTGTCGTTCCCGCCGAGTCTTCCACTTCACCGAATTCACTGCTACGCAGCATGGTTCTTATCAGTGACGTTTTACCCGTATTGGTATGTCCCACTACGGCAACGTTAAGCAAAGTTCCCGTATTCGTATTTGTGAACTGTTTATCCATATTTTTAATGCGTAACGACATGTTCAGCGGGTATTTCACAAATCTCGGCCAAGCGAAACCAAGCTAATTCACGGCTCTCATTTACCGGTACCGCAGGATTTTTATTCAATAACAACAGCCAAGGCGTACATTGCGTTGCATGAACCAAGTCCCGTATCATCCGTTGAATGCCGCGATCCGGTAACCGGTAAGCTGCAACACCAATTATCAATGAACCTTTCAGATTTTTGACCCATCCAGCAGCCTCTTCCATCGATTGCATATCAATGATATTCAATTGACTAGACACGCTTTTTGGCCAAAGTATCTGATCATCCAATTCTATTCCAAGTGCATAGGCATTAATTGGAAGCGCATATGTCTCACGTGGCTGTTCGACTTCAACGCTGTTTACACCAGCCATCGGATCCGCATCTATGACCTGTGAAACAGCTTTACGGGTCATAAGACGTTGCCGCAAGTCGATATAATAAGGTAAGTATAAATCGAGCTTAAAATTCCGCTCTGACCATTTCAGCATCATAATGGAAAAAGCCAGTAATATCACACGAGGTAATATCCCATAAATAAGCAAGACACCAATTAAAAACCGCGCCCAGGCAGCACGTGTCTCCGCATTCTGCTTACTTTTCCCCATTCTACTAGAAGTAATCTGTTCACTATCAGGAACACTCATACCGAATGATTCAAGTGGTTTACCTATAACTTCAGTTAATCTAGGCAAACTACTTTCAGGTAGTAATGTTGTACCCCAAACAAAATTATATTGTTTTGCCATCATCAACAAAATTAACAGCACCAGGCCCGCAGCAAGATAAGTTAACCAAAACTGATGTGTTAGTATGCTGACACGCCATTTGCCGATTCGCCCGGTTAAACAACATTCCCACCAAGCATGCGAGGACAGCGACTCAGAGGTCTCGCTATCTTTTTTGCGAAATGGAATCCAGCTGGCAAATTGTGCTGCCAGACCGCTACTTAAGCTTTGTATTCTGAACGAGATCCCCACAAACCACAAAAACAAAGAAATCAAATTAAATCCCAGCAATACAGCAAGTAGCCAGTAAATATTCAATGTATACAATTCACTCACTGCATTGCCTGCCGCCAATCCTCCAAGCATTACAGCAAGAAAAAGAATACCAAAGCATGCATACTTAAAGTGTTGACGAGGCTTCATTAAAACGGCCTCTAATCTATTTTCATGTATCAATAGATCTGCACGTTTGGATAAACGCTGAGTGAAATTAGCGTACTTGAAGTCAGTAACAGCCGGGTTATCCATTTCCGATAGACTCGCATACGATAATGCTTTCCCTTGTATAGATTCTATATTGCGTAACTGCTCAATACGCACCTGCTCATTAAAATTATTTTTTGTTACTGTCATTGAAATTATTTTTTTAGAAAAGCATAAATCACTTTAAGAATATACACAGAATCCATCCAAAGAAGTACACGCGTAAATTGACATTTGCCACCAGTAGAAAATATGATGATTAATGGTGTAAACACTATCAATTATTTTGAATATTTTCTTCAGGACATTTTATGAAACCCATTGCAGTTTTTAGACATTTACCTATTGAAGGCCCCGGCTATTTTGCCACATTTCTTGATAACAATCATATCCCATGGAAACTCATCAAAATTGATGCAGGTGAAAAACCGCCAGCAAGCATTTCACAGTTTAGTGGATTGGTTTTTATGGGAGGCCCCATGAGTGTTAATGATGATCTTCCCTGGATTGAACCGTCACTAACCTTGATTCGTCAAGCAGTCGAGCAGGATATACCAGTATTGGGTCATTGTCTGGGCGGTCAATTAATGGCAAAAGCACTGGGGGGAACTGTGTTTCAAAATCCGGTCAAGGAAATGGGATGGGGACAAGTTAATGTACAGAACAATCAGGAAGCCCAAGCCTGGTTCGACGATATTACAGAATTCGAAACTTTTCACTGGCATGGCGAAACTTTCAGCCTTCCAACAAACGCAACCTGTATCCTGTCAAATAAGCATTGTGAAAATCAGGCTTTTGCATTGGGAATACATTTGGGTATGCAATGCCATGTCGAAATGACTGAGCGTATGGTTAAGGACTGGTGTGATGTCAGTTACGAAGAAATTATCCAACTTGACGAACCAACTGTTCAGTCACCTTCAGAAATCGAAACTGATTTATCCAAAAAAGTGGAACGTCTCAATACAGTTGCCCAACGGTTATATACTAAATGGATAACTGCTCTAAAGCATTGATAATGTGGACTAAAGCATTTTAACAAATGCCAGTACTTCTTCAACATGACCAGGAACTTTAACACCACGCCATGCATGCTTCAGAATACCGTTTGTATCAATGACAAAAGTACTGCGTTCAATCCCCCTAACCTGCTTGCCGTACATATTCTTCATTTTAATCACATCGAACTGTTGGCAGGCAGTTTCATCCACGTCACTTAACAGCTCAAAAGGGAATTTCATCTTCGCTTTGAAGTTTTCATGTGATTTTATGCTATCTCGTGATACACCCACAATCTCACAGTTTAAGCTTTCAAATGCATCGAAATTATCTCTAAAATTTTCTCCCTCAGTTGTGCAGCCCGGCGTATTGTCTTTAGGATAAAAATAAATCACGAGATTCTTACCGAGTTTCTCTGAGAGAGAAAATACTTTTCCACTTGTTGACGGTAACTGAAACGCTGTTACCGGTTTATTGATTTCTAACATATTCCATTAAACATTTAAACAGATTCATTGATCTATAAATAGGCACATTATGGGATGCGAGAATCAATCAAAATCGCCACATTATTGTCACCTACTTTCACAGGCACGCTTAATCCTTGCAGATCTCCACTTGAAGGGACCGCTTGCCCAGACTTCGAAATACGTGCTTCTATCACAACATTCGGAAAACTGGACAACTTCATCGCTGGTGTCATAGCCATTTCATCCGTTAGTGTAAATGATGTTGGCAAATCACTCGCTTTTAACCGCAAAATAGCCAGTGGCATCTTTGGTCCGGTTTCTGCACGTGCATAAATAAACAACGTATCATTCGGATTTACACTCGAAGAAACCTTATCACTAATCGAAACTGTACCAGATATGGAAAGTGTCTTTGGTTCAGCATTTGCATCTTCCACGGCCGCTTGGGTAGGTTGCTGCATTTCCATTACCGAAGCAGATCCATCCGATTCACTGTCATCTGAACTGATTGATCCTGCATCTGCCATCTGAACCGGCTGTTCACCAGCTTCTTTACCAGCGAGTGTTCTGGCTTCAGTAATACTCTCTTTCACCGATTGTGCCAGTTGCGAATCAGGCGGTATCACTGCAAGTAGTCTTTCCCAATACATCGCAGCTTGGTCAAAATCGTTTTTCTCAAACTCGACAGTACCCGCCAATGCCAATGCTTTTGGATATTCAGGATCCAACTCAAGCGCTGCTTCAATTAATTCAGCCGGTCTACCAATCAGACTGCCATCATTAGTCATTGCCAGCACATCAGCATAATCACTCAATATTTGAGGATCATTCGGAATCATTGCATTGATTCTGCCATATATGTCTGCAGCCTCATCATAACGTTTCATGATAGCGTAAGTACGCGCCAACATGAACCACCCTTCGATATCTTCCGGGTCGTTATTTAGCCTTGTTATCAAGTTGTCGAGCACCGACATGAAATTATCATGCCCTTCCGGAGCACCACCCCCACCACTGGCTCCCGAAGATTGTTGCATTTGGGTTGCATTAGCCAATTGAGCTTGTGGTAACAATCCGCGTGTGTCACCAATCTCCAGATAAAGATAGACGGCTGCAACCGGTAATGTCAGAATAATCAAAGTTGAAACAGCAATATTTGCAAACTTACCGCTTTTCGTGGTAACGATTTCATTATTCTTTTCTGGAATGTCCTGCAGCATGCGCTGTTGCAATTCCTGCTTACTCTGGTCATATTGCTCTTGAGTCAGGATATCATTTTCAAGATCCTTCTCAAGTTCAGCTAGTTGGTCGCGATAGACCGTTACATTTACCGCATCACGCTCTATATATTCTTTCTTTTCATCTTTGTTTCTTATCAGAGTTGGAACTATGAAAAGTAAAGCAACTACTATAAAGATTCCTGAAACAATCCAGAATGCCGTCATATTTTTTTACCTTTATCTTCTTCTGTTGAAACCTCAGACGTATTCTGTTGTTCCTTATTTATAAAATTTTGCGTTAATGATTCGTTATTTGCTTCAACTTCCGATACATTCGCTGTTATTTCTTTCTCATCAAGTAAAGCTGCTACTTTTTTCCGGTCATTGTCAGTCAATACAACATCTTCAATCTGAACGCGCCTACCTTTTAAATATTTAATCAGCACCAACGCACCGATCAGGAACATGATTAAGGGTCCAAACCATAATAAAACTGTGGTCGCTTTCATTGGAGGGTTATACAGGACAAAATCACCGTAACGCTCTACAAGAAAGTCGACAATTTCAGCATCTGTTTTATTGGCTTTTATCTGCTCTCGAATAATACGTCGAATATCATTCGAGAAGTCGGCACGGGAATCTGCGATAGATTCATTCTGACATACCAGACAACGCAAATCTTCTGTTAACGCCAGCATCCTCTTCTCAATTTCAGGATCTTCGGCAACAGGTATTGCCTCTTTGTAAGTTTCTTCTGACCATCCTAAAATTGGGTAAGCCAACAATATACCAAGACAAAAAATGATAATGCTTGCTTTATCAAGCCATCTTCTTAATAAACACTGAATTAGCGTCATCATGTTTGCCCCTGTAATTCCATGATGAGCGGAATAATTTTATTTTGTAGTGAATCCACAGTTACCGGGCCGATTTGTTTATGCCGTATAATACCTTGCTTATCAATAACATAGGTTTCCGGAACACCGTACACGCCATAATCAATACCTACCGTTCCATCTGGATCAACCACACTGGCAACGTAGGGATCACCGTATAACTTTAACCATTGTTTTGCCGTAGTATTTTCATCCTTGTAGTTCAAACCATAAACCGGAACTATTCCCGCTCTAGCGATTTCCACCAATAACGGATGTTCATCCCGGCAGGCAACACACCATGAGGCCCAGACATTTAGTAGCCATACCTTACCCAAATTGTCTTTGGAGGAAAAAATCTTCTCAGGCTCATGCAAGCTATATAATTCAAACTCTGGAGCCGGCTTGTCGATTAAGGGTGAAGGAACTTGCCTCGGATTTAACGACAATCCAACAAACAAAAATATGGCCAGAACCAAAAATGCAAACAAGGGTGTTAAATAACGCATCATACTTTCCGTGTCTCCGATACTAAAGAGGGATCTACAGTTGCCGCAGGCTTGGCATCTCCCACAACACGTTCATCCGACTCTTTTGTTTTGCTTGCAAAAGATTTACTTTTATTTTTAATTTTCAAACGATAACGTTTATCACAGACTGAGGTAATCCCACCAATTGCCATCAACAGACAACCAAACCAGATCCAGTCAACAAAAGGCTTGTGATAGGCCCGCACAACCCAAGCATCATTCGACAAAGGTTCACCTAACGCCACATAAAGATCACGGAATATACCCGTATCAATCGCCGCCTCGGTCATCACCATCCCTGAAGCGTTGTATGTACGTTTTTCCGGGTATAGTTTTCGTATAAATTCACCGTCCTTGAGCACATCGATTTCACCTTTTACCGACATGTAATTAGGGCCTACGACATCGGTTACACCATTAAACTGGAATGCATAATCACCGATTGTCACCCGGCTGCCGATATCCATACGCACGTCTTTTTCAGTCTCATAACCATTAACTAGCGTTACACCGATAATAAACACGGCAACACCCAAATGCGCACAGTGCATACCATAAAAACTCCTCGACTGCTTGGCCAGTTTCGTAAAAATATTCCCTTGACCACTATTCGCCAAGCGATGCTTAAAGCTCACCAGAATGCTGAAGAAAATCCAGAATGCCAGCAACAAGCCGAAGCTAACCAATGGTTTCCATTCACCCATGTAATACGGAGCAATCAATGCGCTAACAAAACTCACCCCTATAGCCCATCGAATCCGCACTGCCAGTGTAGGCAGACTCATTTGCTTCCATCTGGAAATGGGGCCAAGTCCGATCAGGAAAATTGCCGGTGTCATGATAGGCACAAAAACAGCCTCAAAATAAGGAGGCCCGACTGATATTTTGCCTAAATTCAGCGAATCCATAACAAGTGGATACAAAGTTCCCAACATTACGCTAGCAGACGCAACGAGTAATAACAAATTATTCGCCAGCAACATGGATTCGCGTGACATCAAATCAAATTTACCCCCCAGTCCAACTTTCGGTGCACGCCAGGCAAATAGCAGCAGTGACAATGTTACGGTAACAAACAGGAAACCAAGAATAAACACACCCCTTTCAGGATCAGTTGCAAAAGCATGAACCGAAGTCAAAACGCCCGAACGAACCAGGAATGTACCCAGCAAGCATAAAGCAAATGTACATATGGCCAGCAACACGGTCCAGCTTTTGAAGCTGCCGCGCTTTTCAGTGACCGCCAGCGAATGCATTAAAGCAGTACCGACCAACCAGGGCATGAAAGAAGCATTTTCTACGGGATCCCAGAACCACCAGCCCCCCCAACCAAGTTCATAATATGCCCACCAACTGCCCAGCATGATTCCAAATGTCAGGAATACCCATGCAACCGTTGTCCATGGACGAGACCAACGCGCCCAGGTAGCATCCAATTTGCCACTGAGCAATGCGGCAATGGCAAATGCAAAAGCCACCGAAAAACCAACATAACCCATATACAGCATCGGCGGATGTATTACCATCCCCGGATCTTGCAGTAACGGATTAAGATCACTGCCTTCCATTGCAGCCGGCAGTAAACGGTCAAATGGATTGGATGTCATTAGCATAAATAACAGGAAACCAATACTAACCAAACCTAGTACGCCAATTACCCGCGCCACCATATCTTCCGGCAATTGCTTACTGAAGACACTGACCGCAACCGACCATCCGGCGAGCATTAACACCCACAGCAGCAGCGAACCTTCATGAGATCCCCATGTTGCAGCAATTCTGTATTGTAGCGGTAATTCAGTATTCGAATTCCGTGCTACATTTAATACTGAAAAATCGCTGGTTACAAATGAATATCCAAGGCACAGAAAAGCGATCAAGACAAAAACAAACTGACCTTGTACGACAGGCTTTGCCAACGCCATCCAAGAAGGGATATTACGTGCGGCGCCGAGTAACGGTAACGTACCTTGAACGGTTGCCAATAACAAGGCAAGAATTAATGCAAAATTACCAATTTCTGGAATCATAGTATTCTAATTATTGAATAAATTTATATAATAATAAGCCGGGCCGGATTTTAAACGCGTCTCAGGCTGCTATTGTGTCAACGAGTTTCTTTGTGCTTTTGCGGCTTCTTCCAAGGCGAGTGCAGCTTCAGGAGGCATATAGTTCTCATCATGCTTGGCTAAAACTTCATCGGCTTCAAAAACCCCCTTGGAGCTGAGCTTACCTTGTGCAACAACACCTTTTCCTTCTCTAAATAAATCGGGAAGAATTCCGGTATATACTACTTGAATGACTTCAGCGGTATCGGTTATTGCGAATCTAACGGTCGTGTTTTCATCTTCACGTTGTACACTTCCTTCTTCCACCAACCCACCTATTCTGAAACTCTTATCCATAGGCGCCTCGTTGGCAATAACCTGTGTCGGACTATAGAAAAAAACCAGATTACTCTGAAATGCGTTAAGTACCAGAACTGCGGCAAATCCCAATGCGGTAACACCTGCAGTAATCACTGCAAGTCGTTTATGACGTGGTTTCATTTTTCTTCTCTTCTATATTAGAATTCGAATCTGAAATATCTGTAGATTCATCTACTTCTGATGTTTTTTCAGTCTCAGTAGGAGACGTTTCAGGATCAGAAATCTCATCATTATTTGAATCGTGAATCAGACCATATGTTTTGACTAAAGTTCTACGCCGCTGTGAAATTAAAATGACTTCACCAATGACGCATGCAAATGTGACTAGATACGAACCCCAAACATAAAAGCCGTATCCTCCCATGTCGAAGAACTCGGACCAGCTAGACCAAATCATTACAGTGCCCCTTTATTTTTGAGTTCAGTGACCCATGCTGTATGGCTTTCCCGTTCGAGAATAATGACGCGCACTCGCTTTAGAATAATTGCAATTGAATACATCCAGCTGGCAAACACCATAACCATCATCCCCGTCAACATAATTGAAGCCATTGTTGGCGCCTGTGTCACACTGACCGATGCACCTTGATGTAGTGTATTCCACCATTGTACTGAGAAATAAATAATCGGAATATTAATAACACCGACAATTGCGATAATTGCACCTGCTTTATCCGCTCTGCGCGGATCATCAATTGCGGCCTGTAATGACATGAAACCCAGATAAAGAAATAACAAGATCAATTCAGATGTCAAACGTGCATCCCAGACCCACCATGTTCCCCACATCGGTTTTCCCCAAAGTGAGCCCGTCCATAACGCCAAAAATGTAAACATGGCGCCGGTTGGAGCGATTGCAGTCGCCATCATTGATGATAAACGCGTATTAAAGGCGAGACCGATACCGGCCCAACACGCCATAACGACATATAGAAACATTGACATCCAGGCAGCGGGCACATGGATAAAAATGATGCGATACGCTTCACCTTGCTGAAAATCTGTCGGCGCTACGAAAAAGCCAATGTATAGACCGGCTGCCAATAAGCCAATTGCAAGGATCGAAAAAAAAGGAATCATTTTACCCGCCAACGAATAAAAACTGGCAGGTGATGAATATTTGTACCAATTAATTGCCATATGTATTTAGATTTTATATATCTTTTAAATATGAATGATTTTAGTTAATAGAACTACATATGAGTATTCTCTAAACATTCCATTTTATACCAAAACTAAGAATCCAGAAATTGCTTTGATTAAGATCAAACAAATTCGGATTTTAAGCTTTGTTTCTAAAATATAAGTTTTATCGTTTAAAGCTCACCCGTTCAACAAAATTTTATTCCATCGAAACGCGCAATGACGATGCTGTCGCCCAGGGTGAAAAAACCAGGGAAACCAGTAAAAAAGCACCCAGTAGCGACAAATGCGCTTCAAAACTCACTCCGGCCATATTCGCTTCAACTGCGCCGGCACCGAAAATTAAAACCGGTATATAGAGCGGTAACACTAATAACGATACCAAAACACCACCACCACGAAGTCCCAACGTCAGTGCGGCACCAATAGCGCCAATCAGACTTAACACAGGTGTCCCTAATAGCAGGGAAACAACTAATACAAACAGCGCATCTGCCGGAAGATCATATTGTATACCCAGGACAGGTGCCATCAATACCAGCGGCACACCAGTAACCAACCAATGCGCCAGCGCTTTTCCTAACACAAGCAAGGAAAATGATTGTGGTGACAGCAGCATTTGTTCCAATGTGCCATCAAGGTAATCATTAGAAAACAACCGCCCTAACGACAACATTGACGCCAGCAGCGCTGCAACCCAAACAACACCCGGAGCCATCGTGCGTAATAAATTCATTTCCGGACCGACACTCAAAGGAAACAAGCTGACCACGATGACAAAAAAGAACAGTGTCGTTAAAACATCTGATCTTCGACGTACTGCCAGCAGTAAATCACGCTTTATGATCCAAAAAAACATGTTAGGCTAACTTTAAATTTACCTTGGAGAAGGTGGTCACTTCAATATCCTGATGGGTCGTCATAATCACCATACCTTCGTCAGCCAGATGCCGCTCGAGTAGCCTCTGAATTAACTTGACAGCCATCACATCCAATGCAGCCAAGGGTTCATCCAGAATCCACAATTTTGTTTTACAGACCAATAAACGCGCCAACGCAACCCTTCTACGTTGTCCTTGTGATAATACTTTTGCCGGCAAAAGTTCTCTGCCTTTCAATCCCATATAAGCTAATGCTTTCCGTGCCTGCGCTTCGGTAATTTGCATACCCGCCAAAGCACTCGAGATACGTATATTTTCCAAAACCGTCAAATCATCTTTTGTGCCGCTTAAATGCCCGATGTACGTCAAATTGGATAAATATTCATAACCCAGCGTACGTATCCCGGTTCCATTCCAGGTGATTTCACCCAGGGCAGGATTCGATAATCCACATAAAATACGCAACAAACTCGTCTTTCCACTTCCATTTGGGCCATGCACTTGCATCAACGTACCCGCTTCCAAAGTAAAGTTGACATCTTTAAACAACCTTCGGTCACCACGTACGCAAGCCAAATTGCTCCCTTGCAACATTTATATTCTTTACAAATTAAAACTGTGCATTATACCGTATCACCCTGATACTGTATCGTTACATTTCACTTTTGATTTTTTCAATTGGCTTGTTGCGATCAAGGCAAGCTGACAAATAGGATTCCGATAACAATCGTTTTGGCTTCAACTGAAAATCCGCCGATAATTCTCCAAGACCCAGAAATTGCTGGTCATAGTACAAGCGAACATCCTGATCATTATTACAATCTATTTCTTCTCCGGATATTGTTAGCATTGACCGATCAATTAAAATAATACGTCCTTGCGAAATATGCTGCGATTCTTTTTTATCCAATTCGACCGAAGGAATATCTGACAACATACTATCGATCGGCAGCAAACGGCCATCCCGATTTGCCATATCCACTCCTTCCAGCGCTTCAAGTGTCGTCGACTGAGATAGATTAAATTGACCAACCGAATTACGACACAGCCGGATTAAATAGGCGCCGCCACAGCCCAGCGCTTTACCGATATCTTCAGCCAATGTACGAATATAGGTACCGGTTCCACACAATACTTCTATTGTCAATTCATTCCCGATCATCGATTTAGCTTTAATATCATGGATAAAGACAGATCTGGATTTGCGTTCAATCGCTTCACCTCTTCTTGCGTAAGTATAAAGCGGTTTACCCTGATATTTGAGTGCGCTGTACATCGGTGGCAATTGCTCAATTTCTCCAATAAATTGCCTTAATACCGTCTCGCAATTCTCAATAGTCAACTTCTGCGCTTGAAGACAGGGGATTTCTTTAATTTCTCCTTCCAAGTCGCCTGTAGTGCTGATAAAACCCAGTTTTAGAACAGCTTCATAGCTTTTGTGTGCATTTAATAAATAGGATGAAAACTTGGTTGCTTCCCCCAAACAGATGGGCAGCACACCGGTTGCCATTGGATCAAGTGTACCGGTATGCCCCGATTTTGCGGCCTTATATGAATATTTGACTATTTGAAGCGCTTTATTCGAGGAGATACCGTATGGTTTATCCAATATCAATATCCCGCTGATATTACGCTTAATCATGAAAAGAGAATGAATTGTAAGGCAACGAAAAACAGATTCACGGATATATTGAATTTATCAGTCCTGGGAATCAGTTTTTTTTTCTTGCGCAATAGCCTTATCAATCAATTGTGATAAATGTGCACCACGTTCAACTGACTTATCATAAACAAAAATCAATTGAGGCGTCTGCCGCAAATGAATTCTTTTAGATAACCCCGTCCGTAAAAAACCAGCAGCATGTTTCAAGCCTTTTTCCACCACCGCATTTTCATCTTGACCATCCAGTGTTGTGTAAAAGACTTTGGCGTAAGCATAATCACGGCTGACTTCCACCGCAGTCAATGTAACTTGACTGATCCGTGGGTCTTTAATCTCGTTCTGCAACAAATCGGCAAGCTCACGCTGAATCTGATCAGCTACTCGAAATGAACGAGAGAAATCTTTTGGCATGATTCCAACTACAGCGAACGTGCAGTTTCAATTATTTCATATACTTCCAATTGATCGCCGACCATTAAGTCATTGTAATTTCTAAGTGAAATACCACATTCGAACCCTTCCCGCACTTCCTTGACATCGTCTTTAAACCGTTTCAAGGAATCCAGTTCGCAACTGTGAATCACTTTACCATCACGCAATACTCTAACTAGAGAATTGCGTTTGATATTTCCTTCCAATACATAACACCCCGCAACTACACCCACTTTTGGAATACGATAAATCTCACGGATATCGATTAACCCAATAATATTTTCTTTCCGATCAGGGGCCATCAAACCGGATAAAGCTGCTTTAACTTCGTCGACAGCTTCATAAATAATATTGTAATAATGGACATCAACTCCCGTTGACGCGATTAATTTGCGCGCTCCAGCATCCGCACGCACATTGAAACCAATAATGACCGCATTTGACGCCAAAGACAGATTAATATCCGATTCAATGATTGCACCTACAGCGCTATGAATAATATTGACTCTCACTTCATCTGTAGACAGTTTCTGCAATGCATGCACCAACGCTTCGCAGGAACCTTGCACATCAGATTTGATAATCAATGAAAGTACTTTAACATCTGCCTGTTGTTCAAAAATATTCTCCAGCTTCGCTGCCTGTTGCTTAGCCAGTTTAACGTCACGATATTTACCTTGGCGAAACAATGCTATTTCCCTTGCTTTTCGCTCATCATCGAGCACCATTACATTCTCACCTGCTTCAGGCACTTCAGACAGCCCCTGTATCTCAACGGGAATAGAGGTGCTTGCACGCTTGATCTTCTTACCATTTTCATCACTCATAGCACGAACTTTCCCGTAAACTGCGCCAGCTAACAGAGTATCGCCTTGTTTTAATGTTCCGGATTGAATCAAAATCGTTGCAACAGGCCCGCGCCCTTTATCGAGACGCGATTCAATCACTACGCCCTTTGCCGGCGTATTACTGGGTGCTGTAAGTTCCAGAACTTCAGCTTGTAACAAAATGCCTTCCAATAAAGCGTCTATACCCTGCCCTGTTTTTGCAGAAACTTCGATAAACATCGTGTCACCACCCCAGTCTTCCGGCACAACTTCATGCGAAACCAGTTCCTGCTTGATTTTCTCAGCATTTGCTTCCGGCTTGTCAACTTTATTGACAGCAACAATAATGGGTATATTGGCTGCCTTTGCATGATGAATCGCCTCTACTGTCTGTGGCATGACGCCATCATCTGCGGCCACGACCAAAATGACAATGTCTGTAATTTTGGTTCCACGCGCTCGCATCGCCGTAAAAGCCTCATGACCAGGCGTATCAAGAAAAGTCACCATGCCGTGATCCGTTTCGACATGATAGGCGCCGATATGCTGCGTAATACCACCTGCTTCGCCACCCGCCACACGCGTGCGCCGGATATAATCCAGCAACGATGTTTTACCATGATCCACATGCCCCATAACGGTCACGACGGGTGCCCGTGGTACCATCTCTGCTTTGGCGTTGATAGATTCTGCATCAGCCAGAAACGCTTCCGGACTATCCAGTTCGGCCGGTTTGGCGACATGACCCATTTCTTCGACAACGATCATGGCTGTTTCTTGATCAAGCATTTGATTGATCGTCACCATACTACCCATGTTCATTAACACTTTAATGATGTCAGCCGCCTTAATGGACATTTTTTGTGCCAATGCACCGACCGAGATGGTTTCAGGAACTATAATCTCGCGCACAATCGGCTCAGTGGGTGCAGAAAATCCGTGTTCCTTCTTCTCAGGCTCCACCGATTTTTGTTGCTTGTCACGTCGCCCGCGCCACCCCTGACCACTCGATAAATCTTCGCGCACTTTCGCACCACGTTTTCGCAATCCTTCATCCTGCCAAGGGGCTTTGGTTTGCTTTTTCTTTTTATCTGCCTTTTCAGGTTTCTCTATTTTTTTTGCTTCTTTGGCAACATCCTTGCCAGTTTTTTCTGCTTTTGAGCCTTCACCCTGTTTTGCGGCAATTTTTTCATCAGCCGTTTCAGCTTTTTCTTTAGGCAGTTCAGTTAATTCATCTTGTACCGTATTTGCCTTGCCTTCTTCTTGAGAAGCTTTCTTGATTTCAACCTCACCAGCTTGTGAAGTCGTTGTCTCAGCAGGTGAAGCGTCAATTTTTTCTTTTACTGCAACAGGTATCGCATCCTTTTCTGGTTTTTCGGCTTCAGTTTTTTTCAGTTTTTTACGTTGAATCTCTGCTGTCTGACGTGCTATCAATTCGGCTTGTTTTTTTGCTTCTACTTCACGTAGCGCCAATTCTTCCGCATTAATTATGGGTTCACTGACACGTGTTTTTTCAGCAAGCTCAGTTCCACTAACTTTTTTCGCAGCATCTTTTTCAAATGGGGATTTTGTAATCACACGCCTTTTTCTGACAACCTGGATCGTACGCGCTCTTCCCATACTGTCAGCTTTGCGGATTTCCGATGTCTGCCGTCTTGTCAATGTAACCTTGTCTTTTGTTACTTTTGCGCCATGAGTTTTACGAAGATAATCGAGCAACTGTGCTTTATCCTGCTCAGTCAAATTATCTTCAGTCAAAACTTTTTTTACACCTGCCGCCTGCAATTGCTCAAGCAATACCGACGGTATCATGCCCAGTTCATGAGCAAACTGTTCAACACTCATTTGCGCCATTGATAATCTTTAAACCCTCTTGAGAACACAATGCTTTTATCAGAAATTTCTGATTTTAATAACAGGTCAATAAAAAACATTTAAAAAACGATCGAACTTGGATTCAACACCGGCTACACAAACCAAGGCTCACGCGCTTTCATAATCAGTTTGTTGGCACGTTCAATATCCATTCCGGTTATCTCCACCAAATCATCAGCGGCAAGATCTGCCAGGTCGTCTTGCGTATTAATACCTTTTGCTGCAAGTGCACGAACGGTATCAACATCCATACCTTCCAACGACAGTAAATCTTGGGCTACATTTTCCACCTTCTCTTCGTCAGCAATTGCGTCAGTTAACAAAACATTGCGAGCACGTTCACGAATCTCATTGATCGTTTCTTCATCCAGCGATTCTATCTCCAGCATTTCATCCAGCGGAACATATGCCACCTCTTCCAATGCAGCAAAGCCTTCTTGAACCAGGATATCAGCAATTTCTTCATCGACATCGAGCTTCTCAATAAATAACTGCCGGATTAAAGTCGCTTCCTCTTCATGCTTGGATTGCGACTCCTCTTCAGTCATGATATTGAGTTCCCAGCCTGTCAATTCTGCTGCCAAACGGACATTCTGACCGCCACGCCCGATTGCCTGAGCGAGATTGTCTTCATCAACCACAATATCCATACTATGGTTTTCTTCATCAACCATAATACTACTAATCTCAGCAGGCGCCAGCGCATTAATAATGAAGGTCGCCGGGTCTTCGGACCATAAAATAATATCAACCCGTTCGCCCGCCAGCTCACTGATCACGGATTGAACACGCGATCCACGCATACCCACACAGGTACCTATAGGATCAACACGTTGGTCATTTGATTTAACCGCAATCTTAGCGCGTGAACCCGGATCTCTTGCAGCTGCTTTTATCTCCAATATACCTTCTTCAATTTCAGGCACTTCCAGTTCGAACAGCTTTGCCAGAAACTCAGATGAAATACGTGACAACTTTAATTGCGGACCTCTGGCCCCTCGGTCAACCTTATACAAATAGGCGCGCACGCGATCGCCCACGCGCAGGTTTTCTTTGGGTATCATCTGGTCACGAGGCAGTTCAGCTTCAACTCTTCCTGACTCGACAATGGCGTTTCCTCTGTCCAAACGCTTTATGGTACCGGTCACCATATATTCGCCGCGATCGAGAAAATCATTTAATGTTTGCTCTCGTTCTGCATCACGAATTTTCTGGAATATGACCTGTTTCGCTGCTTGCGCACCAATTCGTCCAAACGCAATCGGTTCAAGAGGTGTTTCGCGATAATCACCCAACTGAAGATCGGAGCTTATTTTTTGAGCATCACTCAATGTGATTTCACGGGAAGGCTCTTCGATATCCGCGTCATCCACCACAAGCCAGCGTCTAAATGACTCATAGTCTCCCGATTTTCTGTCGATAGATACGCGCACATCGACATCTTCGTTAAATCGTTTTTTTGTCGCAGAAGATAATGCCATTTCCAACGCGGTAAAAACGATCTCTTTTTCCACCGTTTTCTCACGCGCCAAAGCATCTACCAACAATAAAATTTCGCGGCTCATAGCCCTCCAGTCAAATTTTTAATTGCTTACAATTTTGGAACCAAACGGGCTTTTCCAATATTGTGCATATCCAGGTCAAACAATTTTCCTTCGACTTCAAGTTTTAAAATGCCATCATTTACTTCCCGCAAAACTCCTATAAAATTTCTTTGTCCCTGCAATGGAACACGCAGTTTCAATTTAACAGTCTCTCCAATAAAACGGAGAAAATCATTCTCTTTTTTCAGAGGCCTGTCTAAACCGGGTGACGAGACTTCCAGACGATCATAATCAATATCCTCAACAGCCAGCAATCTGCTCAAATGATTACTGATTGTTACACAATCGTCTATTGAAATACCGCCTTCCTTATCAACATACACCCGTATTAATTTCCCGTGAGACAATTGCTCGACATCAACTAATTCATAACCCATTCCAGCAAGGGTTGATTCAAGCAAATTTTCAAGCATCATAGTCTCAATACAAATAAAAAATGGGCTGGTAAAGCCCATCTGAAATCGATGCTAATTTTATCAAATATTTATAAAAGATGAAACACGTATCCGTAATTTTGTAAAAAACGTTTCGATTTTTTATCAATACATAAAATGAAACATTATGCTTAAACCATCTTTATTTCCTCGTATTCCACTTTAGTATCTGTATTTATAACGAATAAGATTAGATCGCGGCGCGTTCCTCGCGCGATCTAATCTTATTCGTTATATTTCGCTGTCATTCGAGCTATCAGCTAACTTTAACTGTAATTGATACCTGTCTGTGATACACCTTCATCTTTATAGTGTAACTTAATGTCCTCCAAGTCATTTATTGCTGATTCTGAAAGCGTTATTTTCACTATTTTAATCCAATTCTTTTTTTCGCTTCTTCAATATCAACTTCTTTGCCTTCTTCTAACTCCATCAAACCTTGGGCGACGGTCTTCATAAATTCCCGTTCTTCTTCTCTATTTTCATATTCGTCTAAACTTTGAACAACTGCTACACCTCTTCCGCGACTAGTGAGTAATATTGGTCGATGGGTTTCTTTGGCTTGATTCACTATTTTCCCAGGATTTACTTTTAGGTCTGATGAGGGACTATATCTTTTGAAAATTTAATGGCCATATTTTGACCTCCTATGGCAGTCTTTATAGGTCAAATTTAACACCTGTACACAGGGCTTTTAAGCAGAATATAACGCCCAAATCAGCCGCGCGGTTTTTGCGTCGGCCGCATTTGCTTGTCAAAAGTCAATTGCTCTAAGCGCTCAGCCAACCAGACCTTAATAATAGACTGGCGAGTAACGCCAAGGCGTGATGCCTCTTTATCAAGGGAATCTATCATCCAGGTTGGAAAATCTACATTAACCCTTTTCTGTGTTTGATTGGGTCGCTTGATAGAAGACAAATCAAGCTCATCAGTAATATCAGATTTGTTTTCATCAAATTTTTTGTCTAGTGATTTAGCTTTCATAAAGTGCCACCTCTGATTCGCGAGACCGTCTTACAGAAATAATTCGAATCTTTTCTGTGCGGTAGGTAATAATTGCAGACCAATGCTTGCCGTCAAAAATGCCCACGATTAATGACCTGGGCTCATCATCAGACTTTGCTTCAACTTCAATGAAATCAGGATCCTGCCAAATTTCCTGAGCATCAACAAAGTCGATTCCATACTTTTTTAGGTTGGACTCGCTTTTCTTTAGGTCAAATTCGAAAGAATACACGGGTATAAAAAATATACCTTTATGGAATAAATGGCAAGTGCTTTTTTATATTCCTTTTAACGCCACGATAACTGGCGCTTTAACATGTGGCTGGGTTGTTAGGCGGCGTGAATTTCGAACTCAGTTGCTTTAGCGATAGGTTTAACGTTAGTTTTCGTCCGTTTTAGTTCGACGAATCCATATTGCTCCATTTTTTTGAGAGTCCGGGACAAATTACTTTTTTGC
>JAGRFM010000049.1 GCA_020446045.1 Nitrosomonas sp. | reverse complement strand
GTAAAACCGAAACAGCGGGACGGAAAAATCGCCAGCCATGCAATCACGCGGTAACGTTTCAAGTCAATGATCGCGGGGATATAAAATACACTGATAATAATCAACAGAATTGCTGCAAATCTAGGCCAGATCAGCTTATCGGTCGGAGCCCCGACGAACGATAAAAATTCTGCAGGAAAAAACAGCAGCGGAACAATTAGCAGAATATTCAGGAATATACCAAATGCCACCGCTTTGGCATGCCAGCGCGTATACAAATCGGCTTTTGTGTTAGCGTTCATGCAATCTTCCCCTAAAATGTTTTCATATATTCGACGATGGCATCTTTCTCATACGCCGATAAATGTGTTCCGTAGGCTTCCCCTTCATGTCCGGTATTCCTGCTGCCGAGCTTGCTGGTGTCATAGCGGGTCAATCCGATTTCCTGTGGCGTTTGTGCATCCGGGTAGCTTTGGTAGCCGACGCGCTGCCAGTCGTATTTTTTACTGCCGCGATAAAACACGCTGGGCCGGTTCTCGCTGGATTCGAGCAAGTCACGCAGGGTCGGCACCGAACCATTATGGAGATACGGCGAACGCGCCCAAATACCGTCTAGCGGATGGTTGGCATAACCGTTGGTTTTTTTGAAATGCGAGAAACGCCAGTCATAACCGGCATACAACATATTCTGCGCTGCCGCAAACTCCTCAGTATACGCTGCAAAACGGCCTGAATCGGTTTGCACGTCGTTCAGGTCTTCGATCTGTCCCAAGCGGGCGTAGCGTTTGGTGTTGTAATCATAGGGAACGGCATAATCATTCCCGTCATAATCTTGCCCGGCATATTTCGAAGCATGTTTTGAAAAATACAAACCGTCACCATGACACGTACTGCAGTATTCGCGGTATAACGGCGCACCTTTCTTCGCCAGCGCTTTGTCTATTTTTCCGGGAAATTTCGGTGCAGGAAAATCCAGCAGCCAGTTTTCAATCCGCTTGAGACTTTTTCGGTCGACAGTCACCGGTGTTACACCGGCACCGAGCGCCGCACTCAGGTTACGCTCTTCGACTGACGCATTGTTGCCATCCCAATGAAGATTCATGCCTTTACGCGGGCGCTGCATCCAGATCGAAGGATAATCGGCTGCGCTGTTAAGTTCCAATGCGCTCACATGCTGCTTATCCATGGGAAAATTCAATTGTAATGTCTTATACGGATTGAAGGTATCGACCCTCCCCGCTCCCCATGGATTAAGATCGCCCCGATCCAGGAAAGACAGTTTTTCTTTCAAATCAAGTAGGCCTATCTGAACGCGGCCAACCACATAAAAGCGATACAACAGTTTTTCCAGGATATTCAAATCGCCACCGACTGCTTCGATGCTTTCCAGTACATTTTCACTGGTTAACCGATTATCAACAGCAGCAGATCTGAGAAAGGCAATGAATTCCTGCAGTTTCAGCCGATTCGCCGGAGCACCGATAATAAGTTGCTCTTCACCGGCCGGATCGAGATAAATGCCGGTATGACATACCGCACAATTGAGCCAGACGAAATCCAGCCCGTTGACCGTGCGTTTGGAAAAACCGATCGGCAGATCCGACTCCGGCGTTTCATATAAAAAACCAAAGGTACGGTATCCCTGCGGCCCCAGCTTATCCTGAAAAAGGTGCGGCAACGATTTAAAAATCCAGTAAGGAAGGCCATTTGCCGGTTCACTGCCGATGGAACCGTATTTGAAATGATCCACTTCTTTTTCATACGTGACAGGATAGGTGCGTTCAAACACAAAATAATAGATACCTGCCAGAATGATCAGCACCAGAATGCAACGCTTGATGAATGTGTTGCGCCGGACGATTTGCTCTACCGGAGTAAGTTGATTGTATTTCATTTTATCCAATCCCTGTTGTTAGGGGGTGTCGTCATGAGTTATGTGCATTTCTGCGCGAGCAGATTTTTGATGAATGTTTGTGAAAAGTACGTGGGGCATAGCCGTAGCTATGTTCAAGTACTTTGAATAAATAGGCGCAAAAATC
>JAGRFM010000048.1 GCA_020446045.1 Nitrosomonas sp. | reverse complement strand
ATTAGTGTAACTTATGACGTGACTGACGGATTGGATTCGGTGGGTAATACGGCAACCATCACCATTACTGGTGAGAACGATGATCCGATAGCCACTGATGATGGTAATCCTGACCCGACAGGCTTTATCACGGACGAAGACACGCAGTTTACCACCTCAAACGTGTTGTTAAACGATACAGATGCCGATTCCGGTGATGTATTGAGTATTAGTTCGATCGATACAACAGGTACTGTGGGTCTTGTCACCGATAACGGCAATGGCACTTTCAACTATGATCCAAACGGTGCTTTTGAGTCACTGGGTGTTGGCGATAGCGCCACGGATAGTTTTGTTTACACGGTATCGGATGGTAATGGTGGTGTTGACACAGCAACAGTTACTATCAACATTTCAGGTGTTAATGATATTCCTGTTATTTCTTCACAAAATAGCGCAGCTGTAAATGAAAATACACTAGTGGTCGGGCAACTTGTTGCAAACGATCCGGACGCTGGAGACACTCTTGTCATTTCAATTGAAGGCGGGGCAGATGCCGGACTATTTACGTTTGATAACAGCGGTATTTTTAGTTTTGTAACTGCACCAGACTTTGAATTACCCAGTGATTTTGATAACAATAATATTTATGAAATTACAGTTGGCGTATCAGATGGTAAGGTATTAGTCACTCAAGATGTAACCATTACGGTTTCTGATGTTAATGAGGGCGGTTCACCAAATATTATTGAAGGTACGGCTAGTAGTGATAACCTCATTGGCACAAATACCGAAGATATTCTTTTTGGCCATGGTGGTGCTTTTGATTTCTTCACAGGAAATAGTGGGGCAGATATTTTTGTTTTTACAGCAACGCCGGGGAATGGTCGTGAAATTGGTACGATAAATGATTATGTGCCAGGAGAAGATTCTATTGATCTTGATGGCAGTGTTGTTTCATCTTCCTTCGGATTTGGTTTGTCAACATATCTTTTCCTTGATGGTGGAGATTTTGATACTTTGATTGTTAATGGGGTTGGTTCGGTGAATGATATTACATTCGTATGATCATGATCTTCAAGTACCTGAAACAAAAATACAAATGTAAAGATAAAATGGTGAATTAAATGGCTAAGAAAGTTTTTAAGGCCCTGCTCTGGTCAGGGTTAATTTTAATTATGAGTATTTCCAGTGCAAAAGCGATACTCATTGATTCAGTAACGCCGGTTCCTGGCGGTGCGGTTATTAGTGATTTTGTAAGTGTGGGTTTGAGTAGTTCAGGTATTACATATGGCGGTGGGCCGACAGGACTAGCATCAGGTGGTTCTTTGGCAGCGCCATTAGCGGGGTTGCTGGATACTGGTTCACTCACAAATACAGCTGTAGATCTTAATGGTGGAACATTCTCTGTATTAAATCCTTTTACAATTAATCCATTGGATTCACTTGTGCTTACTGGTAACTTTCTAGATTACCGAGAAAGTGTGGGTTTGATTGAAATATTGTTTTCTGTAACTGGTGGAAGTGTTGCCGGAGATTTTGGTTCGTTGGTAGTTCTTTCACTCGCGTCGCCTGATTTTGCGGCAGGCACTATAGCTGGACTCTCTTCGCTCTCAAATATAGAAAGTACTTCTGCAATACTAACTGTCTCAAGTGTTACGGCTATTCCGATACCAGCAAGTTTATATTTGCTGTTACTTGGGGTATGTGTCTGGAGATATATGATTCATACATCCAGTAAACAGAATAAGTTTTGTACGCGATGAAAAAATGATGACCTTCATTTCCAGAAATTGGAATCAGCATAAAGTATTGCATTTGTTTTTCTGCTAATACTGATACCCCAGTGGATTGTAGAAGGTCGTCAATGTCTGTTATGAACCCCAGTTGAGCGTTTATATTGTTCATGGCCACACCGCCGAATGCAATTGTGTTTGGTACAGAGCGGATTCCGATAGCCACGATGGCGCGGGAAGGATTGGTGCTCAATTTTATCGGTGCTACGGTTATTACGGTGATGTGTTATTCCATTATCGCTTAAGGGTATCCCTAAAAATCCAAATGTTCGTTACAACACTTTGTTACTCACAAAAAATGTTTTCTTACATATCGAATATATGCTGTGTCACCATTTTTTGCTCGCGCCTCGTTTTGCTCATTTTGTTGATAACTTTGAATTTTTAGAGACACCCTTCAATGATTGTAGGCATTATTCATGTTCCGGTTTTGCGATAGATGACAACGCCAACGCGGTCGATATGTGCGATCAGATCAGTATTTTCAAGCTGGCGGTATTGCGACAAATCGACGGTGTACGGCAACATCAAGTCATCAATCTGATCTTCTATTTGCATGAATTCGGTGAACGGGATTTCGTCGCCTTTGATCGTCAGATCGATATCGGAACCGGTACGGTAATTTCCTTTGGCGCGCGATCCATAAATCAGAACCGTATCGATTGCGGTGTGCTGTGCAAATACGCTGTTGAGCTTTTCCAGTGTTGCGGCGGACAAACCAAAGGGGGGTGCTACGTTCATACGAGGTATTTTTCCATTTCGACTTTCAGCGCAGTAAACAAAGGGTAGTATTGCTGGATAATGGCCGCCACAAGTTGCTCTGCCGTACGTTCATCGTAAGTATGCGAGGAAATATTGCGACTTTGGATCATCGCCATCCACAGCTCGCCGTCATGGATCAGCTCAACTTTAAATGCTTCGCGGGTGGCGTCTTTTGAACCTCTGATGTTTTGATTGCCTTGATCCTGCAGATAATCCTTTAACATGTTCCAGGCCAGTTCATGTGTGAATTCGAATGCCTGGATAACCCCCTGTTTTTCTAATGGACTGAGTTCTCGTTGCCGGCTCAGTTCCACCGCATTTTGCAACTGCTGCAAAGCTTTCTGATAACTGGCGAAACGTTGCCGCCAGCGGATATCCGGTTCATTCATATGAAGATTGACTGTATTGACTGATACATGTGATTGATAAGCATAACGCATGCGATTTGAGTGGAGCAAATTTATCGGTAAATTTGTTTGAAACAGTTGACTGGCACATGATTCACACTTGCCATGCGCTTGCCAGCAATTCAGAATAGCAGGAATTTTTCGTTATGGTCGTCACCTATGGAATCTTATTTTGCAGCATAAAGACAAGACGATTTTACTGCAGAAGTCTGTCAGGATAGCGGTTATTGGCAAGTATCTGGGCCAGTTGTTGCTGGTGCTCGCCATTTTGACGCTGCTGCCGCTGCTGGTTTCGCTGGTGTTCAAGGAATATGAATTTACCGTTCGCTATATTATCGTCGAATTGATACTGTTATCCGCCGGATTGCTGCTTATGCGTATCAGTGCGCCGGCGAGCCTGCAGACCAACGAAGGTCTTGTCATTTCCGCGCTTGTTTTTATTTTCTCGCCGCTGGTGATGACCATACCCGTTATGGGTATTGGTCTTGGTTTTATCGATGCCTTGTTTGAAACCGTATCGGCATTTACCACCACCGGGTTGTCGGTTGTGACCGAACTGCGGCATCAACCGCGTACTTTTCTGTTTTCACGGGCGTATATGCAATGGATCGGCGGATTGGGAATTGTCGTTTTGACGATTGTGCTGTTGCTAAGACCCGGCATTTATCTCAGAAAACTGGTTGAGCTGGATGAAAGTGAAGATATCGTCGGTTCTACCGTAACTTATGCCAGACGCATATTGCTGATTTATATCGCGTTGACAATCTTCAGTATTGGCATGATCTGGATCGCGGGAGGGGGCTTTTTCAATGCGGTAACCCATGCTTTATCCGCGGTTTCGACAGGCGGTTTTTCCAATTTTGATGATAGTCTGGCCGGATTCAATTCTCGGCTGGTTACCCTTTGCGTTATTTTAGGCTGTCTGTTTGGCGCGCTGCCGTTCATGCTTTATTTTCGCATTCGACGCTATCATTTTTCGATGATTTTCAGGGATGTACAAGTCAGGGCAATCGCTGTTTTTATTTTGGGAATCGGGTTGATGCTCACCATTGTCCTGGTGCAGGAAATGCAGATGCCGGTCATGGATGCGTTGTATCATTCAATATTGATGGCCGTTTCAGCGCAGACAACAGCCGGTTTTGCTTCGATCGATATTACCCGGATTGGCCACCACGGATTGCTGCTTCTGATGATGGCCATGTTTGTGGGCGGTTCGCTGGGTTCCACTGCCGGTGGCATCAAGCTGTATCGCATTTTAATCTTCAGGCGGGCATTGCTGCATATGCTGCAAAAAACCGCTGCCACACCACATGCGGTAATTGAGCCGAAGCTGGGCGGTAAAACACTGGAAATGGATGAAATCAACAAAGCGTTACTGGTCATTATGCTTTATTTTCTTGCGGTTGTTTTGTCGTGGCTGGCTTTTTTGTTTTCCGGCTATGAACCGGTCGCATCGTTGTTTGAGGTCGTTTCCGCAGTGGGCACCGTTGGTTTAAGCAGTGGTGTTGTCAGTGCTGACTTGCCGATACACCTGAAATTGATACTATGTCTTGATATGTTGCTCGGGCGTCTTGAATTTATCGCATTACTGGTGCTTATCTATCCGGCGACATGGATTAACAGGAGATCTGACATATGAGAATGGCGTTTGTGGGTGCGAGTTCGGTTGCGATTGCCACGGTGCGTATGCTGAGCAAGCAGGGTCATGACATCATCATGGTGGAGATTGACAAGGAAAAAATAGAACGTCTGTCTGAACAATTGGATTGTGGTTTCATTTACGGCGATGGGACGCGCCCGGATATCTTGAAAGAAATCGATCCTGACAGCACTGAAATCGTATTCTGCTTTACCAGCAATGACCAGTCCAACATCATTGCCAGTCTGGTAGCCCGGTCACTCGGATTCAAGAAAGTCGTCACCAAGCTGGAAGACCCGGAGTTTGATCATATTGCCATTGAATTAGGGCTCGAAAGCATCGTGGTACCGTCCAGAACGATAGCGCTTTATCTGGCAGACATGATCGAAGGACGCAATATTCTGGAAATCACCTCGATCATCAAAGGTGACGCCCGTGTCTATGCATTCATTGTGCATGAGGATATACAAGGCCCGTTAGTGGAACTCGACCTGCCGAAAAACTGCCGCGTCATGTGCATTTACCGGCAGGATGAACTGATTTTGCCGGAAGCGGATACCCGGTTGAATCTCGATGATGAAGTCGTGCTGATCACCCACCACAAGCAGCTGGCCATTCTACGGGAGCGGTTTGGCCGCAACAAGCAGAAAGACGCGCAAAAGGTTTAGAAAGGCATCATTTTCTGTTCAGGGAAGGAGTTGTAAAGTGGTGTGCTATGTTAAAGTGTATTATGTATCTTTATTGGTAGAGTGTGTATTTATATCGATCAATTCAATAACGTTAATTTTTTATAGTATGGTTGAAAAATCTTGGATTAGATCAGGGAAGAGGAAATCATGAAACCGTTACGCGTGAAAATTTGGGAGTATCGGTCTGACGAGTTTATTGTTTTTCCTTAATGCGTATAAATGGAGAAAAAATGCCTTCTTGTAGAATTCCTGGACCTCAGGGTATCTGTGAAATGATTGAAGTACAACCCGATTCTTATCAGGAAAATGAAATTTTAATTAAAGGGGTGAGTGCAGGATGGGCTGGATGGGAAATAAGCCTTAGAGGGAGAATAGCACTTCGATTGAGTGGTGAGAATTTTTATTTCACTGGACGACCTCAACCTGGGATGTGGGTGCCTCCGAGTGGGAGTACATCCAAACTATTTATTTACAAAGCATCTAACCCAAAAAAAGTTTTTAGGTTAGATTATCATGGTCTGGAAAGTACAAGTGGTCGACCAGCATGGCATTATAATAGAACGAGTGGTTTTGCGAAGATCGATGGTTTAAAAATTGCTGATCACGCAGTTACACCGGGCGCTGCTGCAACAGGACGCGCTTTAACTATTTTTCGATGGGGTGGACGGGCAATGTTTGTTGCTGGTGTAGCTATGAGTATCTATGATGTTTATCACGCTGAAAACAAAGCACGGGAAATTACACGTCAGATAGGAGGTTGGGCTGGTGCTTTAACGGCTGGACGATATTGTGCTTCTGCTGGTGCGAAAGTAGGGGCTGGTTTTATGACCGCAGTTGGTCAACTGGGACCACAAATTGCTACTCCAGAGGAGTTGGTGACTGTACCTGCAGGAGCCTTAATTGGTGGCGCAATTGGGGGAGTGGGTTGTGGTGTTGTTGGTTGGTTTGCGGGGACAGAACTCACCGAAATTGTATATGACTGGACTTTCAAGCAATTGGAAAAAGAGGAATGGGTTGTCCTTTAATAGAGAATATATTGTAATCGTTATGAATAAACACGGAGTAATTACGATAGTATATGGATATCATCCTGATACTCCTGTGCCAGAGCAAGTATATACAGAGAATCTTTGTTATCGCTTTGCAATTATTTTTGAAACTGCTTTTCCCGAATATAATACTATCCTTTTTCAATCAGAGCTCTTTATTGAGTTACTTTCGGCTATTAAAACCCAAGTTGGCGGTGACAGTATACAGATTGAATCAGATGAAAAGAAACAGTATCAATCTATTAATTTATTCAAAGATGATTTACTCAAATTAGCTGAAGATGAGCGTATGCCTCCACGACGGATTTTCTTACGAAAAAATAATAGTCTGATATGTTTTGGGGAAACTGAATTTTGGGCATTATGTGGTGGTCCCGCTCCATACTCTGATTCTTATACAGTATCATTCTATACCAAAGAAAATATGAATGAGGTATTCAATGCTGCTTGTTCAAATGTTTGTTCTGAAATGGGAGCTATTATCCGAGAGCGAATTCAAGGCTTGCCATACCCGGAGAAACCATGGTGGAAAAAGCTGTTCACAGTTTTTTCTAAATAACGGAAATTCTTCTGAACTGCAGGGGAATGCACTAATCTAAACATCTTGCTAAGAATCGAGTTGATGATTTTGAAGGTATAAAATTGCGATCAACATTCTTGTCGCCATGCAAAATCTATCCTGGATGGCGTAAACTTATCCAGGTTACCGTGCTCAAGAGCAACTGCAAATTATCGAACAACAATTTTACCGAAGATATTAATTGTGTATGGTGACTGTGAATTTCCAATGTTGTGCGGGGTTACCATGTTTCGTAACCGCTTTAACGAAATAACCGGCGTATCGTTCGCATTGAACTCAGCAGTAGGGCAGCGATGATTTGATAGAACGAATCGTTTTTATTGGATGATGGGTTGTTATTTGGCGCCAGGTTGCCGGTTTTCTGAGAGTCGGATTTATGATTCTGCCTAGCTGACGGGTCGTCGGTCAGTCCCCAGATAACATCGTTACCAAGATGTTTGGCCCTGACGAACTGGGTAATGATCGCGACGACAGGTTTGTGCGGTTGTTCTGGAAAAGGCCATTCCTGCGCTAATAGCGTGTCGGCCAGTGCCCGGCGCGTTTCCCTGGTGTGCTGGTGAATGCCTTCCGGTAACGGAATGACCGTATTGCTGTTTTCGCTTTGCTCTGGCACAGCCGGAACAGAAACAGAAGCCTTATGAGTTTCATGCGCCTGAACAAGTTGATTCAGGCTGTTGATTGCTTCATTAAAACGGATTGGGTTCAGGCTGATGCCGTGTTCCAATCGGTCTTCAATGGTACTGCTTAGGCTGGACAGGCACGAAAAATTATAAAACGCCTCGTCATGTGCGGAAACAGTTTCACCAATATCATGGAAAAAAGCGTGCATGAGCAGTTTCTGGTTTTCCGTCAAAGTCTGGTCGGGTGAAACCAGGATAAACGTGTCCTGAATTTTTCCGCCGCCACTCATCCGTGTTTCTGCAAGTAATCCGGTAAAAATCGTGTTGGGCCGGTTATTGCTGTCATAAACCAGCGCAAAACCGGCGTGTTGCGGATGAATGCGGTTGATGTTGCGGTTCAGAATCAGCCAGCTTTCCGGTTCTGTTCCCTGAACCGGTTGCGTTTCGCCTGCTTCATGCCGATACCATTTGAATTCGACCTGCGCATTTGCTGACAATAAGTAAACTGTTTCTGTTATGAGCATCTCTAAAAATTCAAAATTCGTTACAACACTTTGTTAATCACAAAAAATGTTTCCTTACATAAGCAAAATTATGCTGCGTCAACATTTTTTGCTCGCGCCTCGTTTTGTTTAAAATTTTGAATTTTTAGAGACGCCCATATTGTTTCCACACTATTGTTTCCGTTATTTCTCAATCCGTTTGATAAAATCGTGAAACAGGGGTTTGTCCCGTGTGAGCAGCCGTTCTCCCTGTAAAACAGTAACAACATGGTTATCAGCGCCGTTTGTAAATTCCCAGACGGCGTTGATCAAGCTCCTTTCCGGTGAAAAAACATCGGAAAATGGCCGCAAAATCTTTTCCAGCTTGCTGCGGTTGAAATCGGGAAAAATCTTTTGCATTAAATTGGTCATGTAATTGACGACAGAATCGATAATCGACTCGAGCTTGTTGGGTTCTCGTTCCAGTACTTCGCTGCGGATTTGCTGGATGAGGAAGAAGTTGAGGATATAACGCAAAGGGAGATCGCAGTTATGCGGGCAGTAGCCGAATGCTTTGCGGCCATTCTCTGTGCTGCCTTCCACCCGCCGGAAGAATTCTTTGGGATACGCCATGTCGGCCGGTTCATAGTGATCCCAGATCACATTGCCCAGCGTTTCGATGGGGGTGATGACTGCGGCTACATTTTTCTCGCGTTTTTTTAATTCCGCCAGAACTTCCTTATATTCCTCTTTTATTTTATCAATGACTGCCGCATAGTTTCTTGTGCCTTTGTTATCGCCAGAATAGCTGCGCAAATAGGTTTCTACTTTCACAGGGACAATGCACAGCAAAAGAAAACCGGATTCCTTGCCGTCACCGAGAAAATGGTCCAGCCAGAATTTGACGGTTTCTCGTAATTGCTTGGGCTGGTTTCTTAATTCTGTCATCGCTTCGGTCGGATAACTGCCTTGTTCCATCAATTCCACGGTATCAATCGCGAGAATCGCTGCATGGGATTTGATTGCCACGTCATACAATTTGGGCTTGTCGTCCGACATCCATCCGCCGGGCATATCGACAAATGTCAAATCCAGCCGCGCATGCTGGTCTGCGGTGCCGATTTCAAAGGTAAAGCTTTCCTTGTCTGCATTAGGACGGCGCGGGAATTCGAAAGGATTAACCGTATCCGTCAGTTTTTGTTGGGTAACCGCGCGCATGGTTTCGACTTTCTGGATCAATGGGCCGGTTGAATACTGGTCGGCCTTGATGCGCAAACCGGTTTCATTTTCCAGGGTGGCGGATTGATCGAAAATGGATCCGAGCAGTGTCGATTTTCCCGCACCGCGCCCACCCAGCATCATGACCGAGCGTTCAGTAACATTACTCATTGATTTTTCTCCTTAAATGAATTCACTTTCTTTAATAATTAATTAACCAGCGGCTTGAAGCCAAAACCAAAATGCAATGGATCTTCTCCGATGACGGCGGCAGAGAAAATATAGAGCACATAATCGTATGTTTCTTTGGGTAATTCGGATTGCTGAATAAATTTCCAGAAATTTCTTTCCCGAGGATTATCGGGCATCTGGTTTAAGGCCTGACGTATCCGTGTCTGCCCGTAGTTGTAGCTGGCCAGCACGAGCAACCCGGATGCTTGCGCTTCGGTGCTGTATAAATATTTGAGATATTTCGCGCCTGCGCGGGTTGCCTGTTCAAAATTAAAACGCTCGTCCTGTTCGTCATATTTGGGCTTATGCGCTAAAGGCCCGGGCCTGAGACCATATTCCTGGCCGGTGTCCGGCAAAAACTGCCAGGCGCCTTTGGCAATGCCGAATCGTGTTTCCGGGCCGATGGCGTTGGCGTCGTAATTACTTTCCTGCAATGGCAGATAAGCAAAATATAAGGGCAGCCCTTCTCTGGCGAGTGTGTCGATAATGAGCGGCGAGTGTCCAAGCGCTTCAAGATGGGCCATGGCCTGCTGCAGCCGTTCGGATTGTTTCCAGTAGTCGATATAACGCTTAACCTCGCTGATGAATCCCTCGGGAAGTTCCAGTTCACTTTCGCCGAAGCCGCGCGCAACTTTAAGAATCAGCTCATCTTCATAGTGTGATTGGCTGGAAAATGAAAAATTAAAGGTCTTTGCTTCATTGACATATTGTTGATACCGTTGTCGCATTTCATTGAGTTTTTGCCTTTTTTTGGCAATCAGTTTTCGTTCGGCTTCAATACTTTGTTGCTCAGCGGCTATTTTTTGCTGATCCATTTCCAGTTTTTTATTGAGAATGGCGTTCATCGTTAACGCTAATACTTCTGCGCTTTCCGTCAGCCGTATTTCAGCCTGCGACAAACTGACTTCGAGGGTCTTGATATCGTAAAACATATCGATAGCCAGGTTGCGCGATTTGGAAAGTGAAATTTGTTGATAAGCGATCAACAGACAAGCAACCAGAAACAAAATACTGACCGACCAGATGATTTTTGTATAACTTCTTTTGTGACTGATTCGGTCTTCGTGAATGATCTTTCTGACCATGCGCGTGTAGTGACCGAACTCTCCGGCATCGGATTCGGATAGTAAGCGGGCTTTTAATTCCGCTTGATTGTAATTTTTTTGTACGCTGCCGGTTTGGCCGGATGGAAATGAAGATGGAGCTTCGTCATGTTTGGCGTTAATCCCTTCATGCAGACTGGGTTGAGCGGATTGATCCGGCGCGGTAATTTCCAGAAAAGGTCCCGATTTGCTCAAAGCGACCAGGGCTGGCAGGCTCAACGGCGCTTTTTCATTAATGCGCTGTTTACTGACATAAACGCCATTGGCGCTATTAAGATCGTAAACAACCCAAACCGATTGATATTTGATCTCGAGATGATGGCGGCTGACCAGTTTGTTAGCGATAACAATGTCATTATCGGGGGCGCGGCCAACGGTGAAAGCGTGTAAGAAACTAAAGGTCTGTGTGATTTTACCATTGCCATCAATCAGTTTGACGATTATTTCAGGACGCATCATCACAGTCATATCTGCGTTATCCCGCAAGTGTTTACCAGCCGATTGTGATAATACTGTCTTGTCATTCATAACGATAATGACGCTGCCGAATAGGTTTGAAAAGTCATGAAGTCAACAGATTAATGGTGTAATTCAGTAAACGAAGGGCTGTTATGTAACAACCTGGTTATTGTTCTGATCCGGGTGCCCATAGTAAAAGCCTTGTAGCAAATCGATACCGATTTGACGGCAATATGTGTCTTCTGCTGCTGTTTGTACGCCTTCTGCGAGTAATTTAATATTCAAATCATGGCTGTAGTTGACCAGTATTTCTACCATGCGTTGCCGGGCAGGACTGGCTGTGTCAATATTGTGTATTAAACAGAAATCCAGTTTCAGGATGTCGGGCGATGCTTCTGATAATTCGAGCAGGCGCGTTTGTCCAGCCCCAAAATCATCAAATGCCAGACCCATATCATGTGTTTGAAGATGATTTTTCAACTGTTTTAATTTCTGTATATGAGTTACCGCTTTTTCGGGGATTTCCAGAACGAATTTGGTATTCGGATTTTCTTCACGAATTTTTTCAATACATCTGAATAAAGCATTCAGGTCATCGATTTCTTTTGGATGAAGATTAAAGAAAAAAAGACAATCCGGTGAATAATGCTTCAATGTTTCCAGTCCCGCTTCGAGAAATAACTGACTTAAAGTGATCTCATACCCTTTTTGTTCGGCAATATTAAACAGCGGACTCGGTGACTGAGGTAGCTGGGTATGTTTGCCACGCCCAAGCAATTCATACGCAACGATTTCCAGTTTACTATTAACAATAGGTTGTAATATGCTGGCTACCAGTTTTTGATCAATGAGTTCTTTGAGTTCCCGGACACCTTTAGCGATGGGGTGTATGACCTTCCCGGTTGAAATAAAAGTGTGTTCGTTGTTTGCTTCACTGGAATTTTCTGACCAGGGTTCAAAATTGATTCTTAATTGCATATCGCCCAGCCGCGCAATGTCTCCATCTTGTATGGGCGTGCATGTCGTGATTTTTTTATCGTTGAGATAGGTGCCGTTAGTGCTGCCTAGATCCCGAATACATAATTTGCCATTCTGCTCGATTATTTCTGCGTGATAACGCGACAGTGTGTCTGCGTTAATGGGCAAATCGGAATCCGGTTTTCGGCCTATAACAAAAGGCAGGTGATTGACGATAACTCTGCTATAGATATGTTCAGCTGTGAAATAACCTTCCAAAAAACAGATTTTCATATCATTCATTAATCAATTTGATAAAAGAATCAGCTGCCGGTTTTCATTTTACATTTAAATATGAGTAGTTACATAAAAATATAAAGAAATACCAGGCCGATGCTGATCGATGCAAAAATAATAGCCAGGCGTAACCATGCTTTACGGGCCGGGTTTGTTTGTCCGGTTAAACGTAGACGGTCACGGACTAACAGGCCGGCAAAATATACCGCAAAAAGAGCAAATAATAGTGGAATCAGCCAGAATGTGAACATAAAATTACGATCCTTTATGTTGATTTCATTTTTTCAAGCCATCTTTTCTGCCGCCACCCGGGCGCGGATGTTGGAAAAAGCGGAGTTCCGGGGGCAAGCATGCTGATATACAGCGCTGCGGCCTTGCGTTGACGTTGATAACCTTCATGCAGGGTTTTAAGGCACTGATTGTGGGAAATCTGCTGAGCCATAAAATAACGCTGCCCAGTGATGAATGTCTGTTTGTTTACGTTCCACCAGTCCTGGATTTTTGATGCGTCAGGCCAGGGCAGATCTTCGTCGGTGTCTACGGATACATCATTATCTTCGGGGTTGTCGCTTGGCCCGGCCACTGTATCTTGCGGAGCATCTTTTTCGAGATCCAGATAGGCAAGATCAAGTCCGGTGATGAAGCTAAACGATTCGCCAGCCAGCCGGGCAACTGCCGGGTCATCCATTTGTTTGATCAGCCAGGGGATATAATAGGGGTCGCCGACGATGCCGGCGCCCTGGATGACGAGCCTGAGGTTGGCATTATCTTGCGCAAGTTTTTTTAAAAGGGCATGTGCATCAGCAACAGGTAATAATTTTAGAATCAGTGTCAGCGATTGTTCCTGATACGGATTATTTGTCTGGGCAAGCGTATACAGTGTATTGACTGCGTATTTCCGGTTCCCGAGCAGAGCAGCAGACCAGGCAGCCCAGAATCGGCATGCTTCTTCCTGATTCTCAAGATAACGTTCACAAATTGCCAGCAGGTCAACACGTCCCAATTCGGCTGCAGCACGTAATGCACGTGCGGCAAGTCTGCTATCAGTCTGTTGGTTGAGTGATTGTTCAAGCGATGTTCCGGGGTCTACACGATGCATAACGCAGGCTTCGATACCCACGAATTGTTTCAGCGCATCTTGAGAAGAGAGCAACAGGGCGACTGTTCCTTGCAGGCTGGAAGCGGATACCCAATTGAAAGCTGAAAGCAGGCCAATGAACAGCTTTGGTTCAGCGTTAACCAGTGCAAATAAATGGTCTAACCACTGGATATTCTTTTCTTCAATTGCTCTGACCGCTGATACAAACACTTCATTCGGCCCGGGATTTTCCAATGTCGCTTCACAGACGCCTATTCCATAATTACCTGCTATGGCCAGACCATCAAGATGCGCAGCAACCCGGTTGTCCAGTTTAATCAGATCGTTTAAATCATAATGTGGTGCGTTTACGGCATTGTTTCTCAGTTGCCAAAGAAATGCAGCCTCTTCCGCATGTTGATCAATAATATGGGGAATAACAGGTAAGGCCTGATTCATCGTATAAAATAACCTGAAAAATAGTCGCTGAATAATCGATTTTTCATTTTATGTTGAAACATGATTCAGTATAGAGCTGATTTGTGTTGTGATTCTCATTTA
The DNA here is from genome assembly GCA_020446045.1 of Nitrosomonas sp. Taxonomy (GTDB): domain Bacteria; phylum Pseudomonadota; class Gammaproteobacteria; order Burkholderiales; family Nitrosomonadaceae; genus Nitrosomonas. The sequence continues at coordinate 8,390 of JAGRFM010000048.1, read as the reverse complement.
TCTGTCACAGGATCAGGTGAGAATTTAATTTTTTAACATCGTTTTTTACAAAATTAAGTATAAATCACTTTTAAAAATAGAATTAACACTATATGATTTGACTTAAATAGATTGTGCTATGAAGCATAAGGGTTTTCTGTGATATTTGCCACAGATTTATTCATGATGCTGTTATGTAATAATAACTGGAAGTTATCGATTCTCGAGTTTTCTGTCAATCCGGTCGAATGCAATACGCTGTTTTATTCAGCTTAAAATGAAATGATTGAATTGGGGTGTACGGCAGATTCAAGTCATATTGGCATTTCATTTTGAGCAAAATTAAAAAAATGTGTTTAACGCTAACCAATAGGGCATTCTTGGTATGCTATGAATAGGATCATTTGTTTCTGGGCGCTGTCTTTAGGATGGCTGGCGTTTGCCCATTTTGGCGGGCGTATGATTCCCGATCAACAATTATGGTTTGCTTTGCTTGCTACGGTTATCTTTGGATTACCGTTGTATATGGCTGCAATTTATGCTGTAACCGTACAACGAATACACCGTGCTCATCAACTCAGTAATCTGGGAATATTTTACTGGTTTTTGAACAGAAGAATTCTGCCTTATATAGGCTGGGCCTTCTGGTCAATTATCTTTGCCTTTCTGCTACTGTTTTATATGGGTGTAGCACAGAAATTTGAATGGATAGTATTTGTACTGACCATACCGGTCTTTCACGCCATTCATTCGATTTTTTTGCCGATAGCGACCAAGGAATTCAAACCGTATATTGCATTACATAAATCCTTGTCCTGGACGCGTTGGGCCACAGCGTTGGGGATGGCCATATTTTATGTTTTGTATGTAAAACTCAGCGGCGATTATCCGGTTTATGAGTCGCTTGGAGAAGCCATTAAAGCCCGCAGTCAGGGGGTTAGCGGTACGACCAACAGTATTTTGATTCATGAAGCCATTCGATTGCTGGGCTTCATTGAAGGACTTAAGGCGTATGTTTTGGGTAACCTGAATACCATGAGCGTCTTTGTGTTTCTGCTTTGCATTTTTTTGGGAAGTATCATTTTTTTCTACAATGTGGCGCTGGCCATTTCAAGTTTTATGGTGCCGTTGACTGAATACAGGCGTGTATTTTCTCCGCTGGAAGATATCGAGAAACCTGAGCGTATTCCATCCCGAACGCTTGCCATTGCATCTGGGGTGACCAGTTTCTTTATCCTGTTCATCATTGTTCCGATGACGGTGTATGTTGATGCCTGGCTGAGAGCTTCACCGGAGGTGGTGAAAAGATTAAACGATTTAACCGTAAAAATTGAAAAAATAGGCGATGAATATTATCAGTCCGGTACGATTGAGCAAACCCGTCTGGCTTATATGGAGGTTATCAGTGAGCTGGATACATCCTTGATCGAATTAAAAAAAACTGCCGACCAGAGTTTTCAGTTGATGGCTGAAAATGTCGATGATTACCTGGATTGGTATTATAGTCTTCCTGGGGAATATGAACGTATTGCGGCATTGGCGACGGGAAGGCTGGAAAGGTGGATGGCGGAGAAACTGGAAGCGTATTTGACACAAGGAAACGCATTTGGTCCGGTTCAGCAATCCATAGAGGAAACGTTGAAAAAAAACGAAGTATTGCACAAGGAATATCAGGAGAAAATCAACCAAATTTTGGCTGAGAATCATATCAATGCCGTTGGCCGTCATCAGGAGGTCAATCAATATTCATCGCTTGATGCTTTAAAAGAACCACCCAACCACAGCGTTGTTGTCGATCTTGAAAATCGTTTGTTGATTTCAGGCGGTACGGGAGCCATTACCGCAGTCATAGCCGGTAAAATTACCGCAAAAGTTATTGCCAAAGGTGCGATCCAGCTTGGTGCTAAGGCGCTGATTAAAGTTGCCGCCGGGAAGGCCGCCAGTGTATTGGGAGGAGCAGGCGCGGGAGCGGCAAGTGGTGCGGCTGTGGGGTCAATTGTGCCCGGCATTGGAACAGCCATTGGTGCAACGGTTGGCGGCATTATTGGCGGAATTTCGGTAGGCCTCGGTGTGGAGCAATTACTGTTAAAGCTTGAAGAACACTATTCCAGAGATGAATTCAAACAGCAAATTCTGGAAGCCATTGAAGAGGCGCGCCTTGAATTTGTCGAATCGCTGGAAGCGGAAGACGATAATCCGGAGATTAGTCAGCCGTAGCAGCCCTGAAAGCGATTTAATCGATACGTTCAAAAATGGCGGCAATGCCCTGACCGCCGCCGATGCACATGGTTACCAATGCATAACGGCCGCCGATACGGTGGAGTTCATAAATGGCTTTGATAGCGAGGACTGTACCGGTAGCGCCGATCGGATGTCCTAATGCGACAGCGCCGCCATTGGGATTTGTTTTTGTAGGATCGAATTGCAATTCTTTTGCGACCGCACAAGCCTGGACTGCGAATGCTTCGTTGGATTCAATAACGTCCATGTCCTGAATATTTAAACGGGCGCTTTTGAGTGCGTTGTGCACAGCAGGCACGGGGCCGATACCCATGAATTGAGGATCAACACCGGCATGACCATACGAAACGAGACGGGCAAGCGGTTTTAAATTACGTCTTTCAGCTGCTACGCTGTCCATTAATACCACAGCCGCCGCACAATCGTTGATGCCGGAAGCATTCCCGGCGGTAACCGTTCCATTTTTTTGGAAAACGGCATTCAGTTTGGATAAAGCTGCGATATCGATATTCTCCCGCGGATGTTCATCCGTATCAAAAAGGGTAATGTTTTTCCGGTTTTTGATTTCTATCGGTAAGATCTGGTCTTTAAAAGTGCCGCATTGAATTGCATTAACGGCTCGCCGGTGACTTTCCAGCGAATAAATATCTTGTTCTTCACGGCTGATATTCCATTTTTCAGCGATGTTTTCGGCAGTTATTCCCATATGCACCGTTTCAAACGGGTCGGTCAAGGCGCCGACCATCATATCGATGACGCTACTGTTGTTCATACGCTGTCCCCAGCGCAGAGCGGGTAGCAGATAACCTCCCCGGCTCATGGACTCGGCGCCACCGGCAATCGCTGCGTCAGTGTCTCCAAGTAAAATATATTGACTGGCGGAAATAATGGCTTGCAGACCGCTGCCACATAGGCGGTTGACTGAAAACGCCGCGGTATGTTGCGGCAGTCCGCCATTGATGCAAGCAACCCGTGCCAGATACATATCGCGCGCTTCGCCGTGTATGACATTGCCAAAAACACCATGATTGATTTCGTTTGAGTCAATGTTCGCGCGTTTGACTGCCTCGGCTACGATTTTTGCAGCCAGTTCGGATGGGGGAAGTTCTTTGAGTGCTCCGCCATAATCACCGATCGCCGTTCTTACGGCACTCAATACAACGACATCGCGCATGGGATTCCTTTTATTCATCAGGTTTAAAGTTTATCCAGTATGGATTGCAATTCATCTTGGGTGTCATTGAATACTTTCTGCAATGAACGCATTAAATGCTGCACTTCGTTGATTTGCTGATTTGACGCATGCATTTCTATTTGCCGGCACAGATCAGAAAGTTGTTCTGCACCAACATTAGCTGCACTGGATTTCAGTGCGTGTGATGCTTTTTGTATAGTTTCGATATCGCTTGTCAGTATTGCTTGATTGATTTGAGAAATCGTATGCGGTGCTGAAGATAGAAAAATTGATAATATATTTTTGAGAATAGCATTGCTGGCATCGGTATCCAGCGATTTTAATTCATTTAATTTTTCCTGATTGATGATGACATGATCAAACGCCTGGTCTTTATGAGTGGCATTTTTATTTTTTTCCACTATTTTGCGGCTGCTCTGATCGGCCTGTGTATTGCTTGTTGACATCCATCTTTCCAGCATGGCGCGTAACTGGGACAGTGAAAACGGTTTTGACAAGAAGTCATTCATGCCAACATCAAGGCATTTTTGACGGTCATCGGATAGTGCATTGGCTGTTAATGCAATAATCGGCAAATTGCATTTATCTTCAGGTAGTTGTCTAATTAATTGGGTGGCCACATAACCATCCATAACAGGCATTTGGCAATCCATGAATACTAAATCGTATTGGTTATTTTTAATCATTTGGTAGGCTTCCTCTCCGTTAGTCGCCAGATCCATTTGAATTCCGATTGTTTTTAGCATTGCATTAGCAACCTGCTGGTTGACTGGATTATCTTCGGCTAAAAGAATAGTGCCAGTTAATTTTTGTTCTTCGTTTTCAGTCGATTTAACTGGTTCGACTGCTTGGTCTTCATGAGCTGTTGATAAAATACCATTGATCACGTTGTACAGATCGGATTGCCGGATCGGTTTGTGCAGATAGCGGGCTATGCCGAGCCTTTGACTTGCTTTGATTTGACTTGTATCGCTGACAGTTGAAGTCAACATCAAAAGATGCGGGGTGCCAAACGCTTCATTGGATCGAATAGCTTGTGCAAGCTGTAAGCCGTCCATGACAGGCATGTGCATATCCAAGATTACGAGATGAAAGAACAAACCTTCTTTCATGGATTGTTCCATAATGTGAAGTGCTTCCGGACCGCTGGGCGCACAATAAACACACATTTCCCAGCTTTGTAATTGGTTAACCAGAATCTCACGGTTCGTCTGATTATCATCAACAACAAGAACGCAAATATTTTTGAAACTCACGGGTTTAATTTGTTTGCCATAAGCTTCTGAAGCTTTATTTAATTCGAGTTCAATAAAAAACTTCGATCCTTTTCCAGGGCTGCTTTCCACCCAAATATGCCCATGCATTAATTCAATCAGCAATTTGCAAATCGCCAGGCCTAGGCCTGTTCCGCCAAACTTTCGCGTTGTTTTACTGTCTGCCTGCGAAAAATGATCAAAAATGATGCCAATCGATTCAGAATTAATGCCAATACCCGTATCTTCAACACAAAAATTCACTTTTAATTTTTGATCTTTTTCTTCAATTAGCCTCGTGCGGATGACAACTTCGCCCTTGTTGGTAAATTTAATCGCATTACTGATTAAATTGATAATGACCTGGCGAAGCCGGAATGGATCGCCACGCAAGTTTATCGACTGATTAGGCGGGTTGAATTGAATGGCCAGTTCCAAATCCTTGTCTCTCGCCTGCTGTGCGAACATGGCCGCTGCTTCTTCGATCAAGTTAACCAAGTCAAAGTCTGTAGACTCCAATTGCATATGTCCGGATTCGATTTTGGAGAAATCCAGTATGTCATTGATTACGCGCAGTAAATGGTGGCCTGATAGTTGAACGGATTCACCCCAAATTCTTTGCTGTGGCGTCAACTCGCTGGTCAACAGTAACTCGTTCATCCCCAAAACACCGTTTAAGGGCGTTCTGATTTCATGACTCATTGTTGCCAGAAATTCACTTTTGGCGCGGCTTGCTGCTTCTGCAGCTTCTTTTGCGGTGACGAGTTCGGCTGTACGCTCCTCGACTTTAATTTCCAGTTGATTCCGTTGATCGGCTAAGTATTTGTCACGTTGACCAATCTGCTCCAACATGTGGTTGAAACCATTTGCCAGTGTATTGAGTTCTGTAATCGTATTGAGTTTCGCGCGTACCGTGAAATCAGCATTTTTTGATACATGCTTGATCAACTCGCTCAGCCTCATCAATGGCTCCAATACCGTTGCATTCAAACGGCTGAGCATGAAGTGATTGATCACCAATGCCAGTGAAGCGACAATGACAATTAATAATGTGAGCCAGGCCGTCTGCCAGTAAATTGAAGCCAGGTTTGTAACAAGAAAAAAACTGCCATACGTTTCATTTTGAAAAACGATGGGTTGGACGAGTTTGATATGTTGCAAACTGATATCCAGATTCTTGACAGGTAATTCGAGAAATTCATCCGGCACAGAACTGTTCGCCGGATAACTTGCGAATTTTTTGTTGTTGAGGTTATAAACGACTGCGACTGAAACATCGTCACTGCTTGCGAGTGAAGTCAATAATTCTTGTGCGGAGCTGGCATCTTCAAACACCAGAGAGGCGGCAATATTTTCGGCAAAGGCATGTGCTTTAATTTCGCTGGCATTAATGAGTGACAGCAGGCTGAGAATGAAATTACCCAATAGCAAAGCGGCAGAGATAAAAACAAGAATACTTCCCAATGTCATACGGGCAATGCCAAGCAAGCGCGCATTCAAAGTAGATTGACCGGCTCTTTTACCTTCCGTTTCTTCCATTTATTACAACCTTTTTAATATAATTGAATTGTCAAAATAGGATTGAGTCTTTCAACCTAAAACTATCAATTGGATTGGCCATTTTATTCATTATTTCATACGTTTGTGATGATAATTTACATGTTTTTGTTTGAAAAATGAATACTTGCAATGTTTTTGTCACCAAACCATAATTTACGGGAAAAATTAAATAAGCTTTATTCATTAAATGGATAGCGATGAGCTTATTTGTATCTTTTGTTTTATTTTTGAATATCTTTTTATGTGGTGCTTCTTGCGTCATGCGATGGATTGAGCCTGACAGAGAGTAGGCCTGCCGCCACAATCATGCCCCCTCCGACCAGTTCACGCCAGGTGAGTGCTTCATTGGCGAGAAAATAAGCTGTCACTGCCGCCACTACCAGCTCGAACATCAATAATATAATGGCGCGGTTTGCTGGCGTATAGGTCAGTCCGTATTGCACCATAATACTCAGCAAAAACATGGCTACGCCAATTAACAACAGCAGTTTCCAGTGTTGCAAAGCGATATCAATGACATGCAGCGATTCAACGAAAAAAAAGCTGCAACCCAGTCCGATAAGGGTTGCACCCAACCAGATGGCGATGGATTTGAGTTCAATGGAATGTGAATGATCCTTGCGGATCAGCACATTAACCAGCGCAAACATGATTCCACCGGTTAATCCCAGCCAATCCCCGTAAGACTTTGGTAGCGGAAAAGGGGTGTCGGGATGCCACAACATGACAACTGCGCCGGTAATGGACAGCGCCATGACCAGGTAGCCTTGCGGTATTAATTGTTCATTGAGCAATAATCGGGCAAATAGAATCGTCCATAGAGGTGACAAATAAAATAACAGTAATACACGGGCGATTTCACCGAGAATTACCGCTAGAATATAGGCAATATTAGTCCATCCGGCAAAAAAGCATATCCAGAACAACAAATGGGCGTTGCCGTTGAAAATAATGTTGTATCGCAATTCTTTGCGAAACAGAATGAGCCCCATGATCAGCGCGATAAAGTAGGTGACCGTGGTTGAAATAGCGCCACTGATTCCGGCTTGCTCCAATAGCCGGATCGGGTACCAGATAATGCCCCAAATCGAAGCACCCAGTAACAATGCTGCAGCAGGCAGGAAAGTGTTTTGATTGTTGTTATTGAGCACAGCGTGAAAAAAGCAAGCGAGTGGTAGTAAATCGTTAATCCGGGCTAATCAGTGTCATCGCTAAAGAGCACCACTATGGATGAAAGTTTATTGATCTACCGAATCACCCAACTGCACTGTAAGTGTTTCAACAATCTTTTTTAAGTCAGCGACTTCGGCTTCCAGATAACTGATACGGGATTTCAATGCTTCAAAGTCATTTTCACTATGGGTATTTTCCGTTTGAGGGACAATTTTTGCCGCTTCTGTCTGTTCAGTTTGATTGATTTCAGGCGTGCCGGATAACAAATGCATCCAGCGGTTCTCCCGCGATCCCGGCTGTCTGGGCAGTTTGACGACCAGACTGCCGTCACTGCGTTCGGCCAGTTCTTCCAAAAAACTTTCGACCGAAGAAATATCCGCAAATTTATGCAGCCGTTCGCTGTTGATGCGTAATTCTCCCACCGTTTGCGGGCCACGTAGCATCAACGTGGTGATCAGCGCGGCGGATTGAGATGGAATTTTCAGCACACGTTCCATATGATGCGCAAACCTGTCCGCACGTCCGCCGCTGATCTCGGATACAAGGTCTTTTTGTATCAGGCTGTTAATCGCTGTCCTCACTTCCGCCAAAGACGCATTCATAACCGGATCGCGGCTGGATTTCTGGTTGCAGCCAGCTACCAGCGCGTTGAGTGTCAACGGATAAATATCGGGAACGGTGCGCTGTTTTTCAGCCAGCACGCCCAAGACGCGTGTTTCAAGCAGGGAAAGCACCGGAAGAGAAGAATCGCTCATGATTAAGAATTCATCCTAAAATGAAACAAGTGTACCATTATCCTAAAAACTTCAGTTGGATGGTGTTTAGAGTGCTTTGTTTTTTATTTTTAGCAAGACGCAAAGAGGCGTAATAACCAGTTATTACAACGAATTGCAACACCGCAAAAATTAAAAAACAATGTGCTATAAATAGCATAGTGTTGCTCACCATTCAGGTTAAAGTATTTTCCTGAAATTTATATTTTTATTCAT
>JAGRFM010000047.1 GCA_020446045.1 Nitrosomonas sp. | reverse complement strand
TGTGTTAGGGGGTGTCGTCATGTGTTATGTGCATTTATGCGTGTGCAGATTTTTGATGAATGTTTGTGAAAAGTGCGCAGGGCATAGCCTTAGCTATGTCCAAGTACCTTGAACAAGCAGGTACAAAAATCTGCCACGCCCTTCGGGTTTGCTTTTCGAACAAAATTATCGTTGTTTTTGCACCTTGAATATGCTTTAACATGTCCTGCGGCCCAAAAACTTAATTCTTTTGCCCGAAAAACAAACAGAAATGTACATAACACATGACGACACCCCCTAAAGATTATATGGAATTTTTACTAGAAATTTTTTTCACCAAACGAAAAAAAGGGTTAAAAAACTGTTTTTTCCAACCCGAAGTGCGTTCCATCACTTCGGGCATTGGAATAGCTTGCTTAGTGCAGCATGATTAATAATGCGGTTTATCTGCCTGGATACCGACAAGTTCGACATCGAAAATCAACGTTGAATCCGGCGGGATAATTTTACCGACACCACGCGAACCATATGCCATTACCGGCGGTATGATCAACGTACGCTCACCACCGACTTTCATGCCTCTCACACCGTGATCCCAGCCCTTGATCACTCTTCCGGCGCCCAGCATAAAAGAAAAATGCGCTTTTCTTTCATGAGAACTGTCAAACTGCCGGCCTTTTTTATCCTCGGCATTTTCATCATAAAGCCATCCCGTATAATGCACGTTGACCGTATCACCGATTCCCGCTTCATCACCCTCACCGACTTTGTGATCGATAATTTCAAGTTCCGTAACCGACCCGGCCGCCTGGGCGTTACCCGCAAACACGAATAGCGGTAACAAGAATGTCGCACTTAAAATGACAACGCTTGAATTTAAAACAAATTGTGTTCTGAACATGGTTTTCCTTTAAAATTGATAAAACTTTAGGCTCTCAGCCTGCTCTAAGGTATTATAACCTTATTATCGATTGATGCTTTTGCATGAACTTTAAATTGAAACGCTTTTGACTTAGTCTAATTCATTTCCTATGCAACCATCCGAACACAATTCACTCAATTCCAGCTCCGCTGCTTCACCTGTTTTTTCTGTCCAGGATACTCAATCGGCTGGTCTACTGCAATTACATCATTCCCCTCTCATTCGCAGCATGTATCTGGCCGCGGGTTTCATCGCCCTGACACTAGGAGCTATCGGCGTCATCCTGCCGATTTTGCCGACAACGCCGTTTGTACTGCTGGCCGCCGCCTGTTTTGCAAGAGGTTCCGAACGGTTTCATACCAAACTAATGACCAACCGCTATACCGGCCCGGTCATTCTTGAATGGCGCCTGCATCGCAGTATTACCCGGAAAACGAAACGACTGGCTTATATCATGACCGCTTTGTCATTCAGCGTTTCCATCCTGATTGTTCCCGAAATGTGGCAAAAAATCATGTTACTGACCATTGCCAGTATCCTGGCATTCTTTCTGGCCCGCATTCCTATCAGAGAGAACGATACGGAATCGAATAGCTTATCAACATAGGCCGTTACACCACACTGGCTTAGGTTGCCACTTCCAATAATGGTGCTGAATGAAATTCATACCTGTACGTTGCGCCAACCCTTTTGACAATTCGTTTTTAGCTTGCTTTGTTCATGCATTTGTCATCATCGTAGCGATTGCAGGAATCTATTATTTCCTGGCCGAAGATACCTTTATTCCACTATTTCTTGGACTTATAATCATTTCAGTCATTGAATTCATCTGGTTTTACTTTCATTGTCGCCGCTGATTGTTGCACCGAACAGGATTGAACCTGATCGAATTTGATTCTTTTGGCCGACCCTTCCTTGGCTCCCAATTTAATCGTTACTAACCTCCTTTGTCTCAGCCTAACAACATTCTGATACCATAGAACATCCAAGATTGGCTCAACACAACTATTATTTCGTCAAAATAAAAACAATACAATCAGTTACCATGACAAATAGGTTTCATGCCCGGTCTACCAGACAACACATCCTGAAATTATCATAATGAATCCGGCACTGTTACAACTCAACACTATCCAGCAAAGCTACGGGGATCACCGGGTGCTTAACGATTTATCGCTCACCTTACATCAAGGCGAGATCGGTTGCCTGCTGGGACCAAGCGGCTGCGGAAAAACTACGGCACTGCGTTGCATTGCAGGATTTGAATCGATTTCAGGTGGCGAAATACAAGTTAACGGTCAATGCATCAGCAACGCGCAATCTGCCGTACCACCTGAAAAACGGCAAATCGGCATGGTTTTTCAGGATTACGCCTTGTTTCCCCATCTTGATGTTGCCACCAACATCGGTTTTGGTCTGCATCGCTTGTCCCGCGGCGAACGCAAACAACGCGTTGAGCAATGGTTGGATATCGTGCAGCTCGAGAATGCCGCAAAAAAATATCCCCATGAACTGTCCGGTGGGCAGCAGCAACGTGTGGCATTGGCACGTGCGCTGGCGCCACATCCTGCGCTACTGCTGCTCGACGAGCCTTTTTCCAATCTGGATGTCAGTCTGCGCGAGCATTTGAGCCTGGAAGTCCGTGAAATACTGAAAGTCCAGAATATTACCGCGATCCTGGTCACACACGACCAGTCAGAAGCATTTGCGATTGCTGACAAGATTGGCGTCATGTTTAACGGCGACATCGAGCAATGGGATACCGCGTACAATTTATACCATTGCCCTACGACCCGATCCGTCGCGGATTTTATCGGTCAGGGTGTATTTCTGCCCGGCACAGTAACGGGAGCCAACCGGATTGAAATCGAACTGGGCATATTAAACAGCAGCACGCCACCGGATTGTCCCGCGGGCAGCATAGTGGACGTGTTGATACGCCCTGACGATATCGTGCATGACGAAGCCAGCCCACAACAAGCCACCATTCTCAACAAGGCATTCAAAGGTGCGGAAATTTTATACACGTTACAACTGGCCAGTAATCATACCGTGTTGTCACTGGTTCCGAGCCATTACAATCATGAAATCGGCGAGAAAATCGGCATCAAGCTCATCACCGATCATTTCCCCGCGTTTAAACAGCAAAATTAGCCCGGTTGCAAATGCTCGCCAAATACTACTCGAATTATCTCAGCTTTCCCTGTTGAAAATCCTCACGCACAAAAACGCCATCATTCATAATCCAGCCTGACGCCAGTTCTGCGGGAGTTACATCAAAAGCCGGATTATAAACCGGTGACTCCGGCGCGGCCCATTCCACACGCCCGAACACGCCCTCAACACCCGATACTTCGCTGGCCTTACGCTGCTCGATGGGTATCTGATCTCCACAGGCACATTCCTTATCCAGGGTTGTGTACGGCCCGGCGACATAAAACGGGATCTGATGATAGTGCGCCAGCACAGCCAGACTGTAGGTGCCGATTTTATTCGCAAAATCACCGTTTGAGGCTATTCGGTCACAACCGACGATGATTTTTTGCACTTTGTTGAGTCGCATCAAATGACCGGCCATATTGTCAGTAATCAAGGTGTAGGGTATTTCCAGTTTTTTCAGTTCCCACGCAGTAAGCCGGGCACCTTGAAGCAGCGGACGTGTTTCATCCACATAAACATGAATCGCTTTTCCCTGCTGATGCGCTTTCCGGATTACCCCAAGTGCGGTACCGATTCCTGCTGTTGCCAGTCCGCCCGTGTTGCAATGCGTGAGGATATTGTCGCCCGTTTGAATCAATTCCGCACCGTTCTCGGCGAGCGCTTCACAAAGCCGGACATCTTCGTTGAACAAATCGACTGCAATGGTTAGCAATTCCTCCGGTGATTTTTTGGCTTCGATTCCGGCAATCATTCGGTTCATGCATAACATCAGGTTAACAGCTGTCGGACGCGCATTATGCAATGCTTGCGCTTCTTCCTTTAACTGCGTCATACTTGTTCCGTTTACTGCGGATTGCCCGATACTCAATGCCGCCGTCACGCCGATTAAAGGCGCTCCGCGTACTTTAAGCGCTTTAATGGCGGATACAGTTTCGCTGACGGTTTGAAGCGGCATCCATTCTTCCTTCAACGGTAACAGCATCTGGTCAAGAATCCATAATTCGGTGTGTTGCGGTGTGTGCGTGAATCGAAGCGCCAACGATTCCAGGTTGATCACAGTGCTTATTCTCCTTGCTATAAAATCAATATCTGAATATTCAGCAATCCGACATTGCCTTGACGGTCTGCAAGATTATAGCAACTGATCGCCAATACGCTGCCGAATTGCTCTGAGTGCAGCTATTTCTTCATCGGGCAAGAATGTGAGTCCACCCAGAGTATGCGCTTTCCACAAAATTTCTGCGGAATGTTCGATACGTTCCATGCCCTTCCACGCTTCTTCTAGGCTTTCACCCCATGTCAGCGCACCATGCCGGGATAGAATCAATGCCCGGTATTGCGGTAGAAAGTTTCTTAAATTGTCACCCATAGCCTGTGTTCCAGGCCGCGCATAAGGGACAAACGGAATGTCGCCGCAACTGAGTATGACTTCACTCAATGCGTGCGATGGCAAGAACGCAAAATCGGGTTGCGCAATAGACCAGGCGATAGCTGTTGGCGGGTGGGCATGGATTACCGCTTTGGCCTCGGGACATTGGCGATAAATTTCCAGATGCATCAATTTTTCCGACGAAGGTTTTCCTTCCAGAATACGCCCATCAAGGTTAATCAGCGCCATATCTTCGGGATGCATACAGGCTTTTGCCTTGCCTGATGGCGTTATTAAAACCCCATCTTTATCCACACGACAGGAAATATTGCCATCCGCCGCAGCAAGCATGTTTTTTCGATGCAAACGTTGCGCAATGGCTATGATTTCTTCACTGATCTGACGATATGTTTCTATTTTGGAATACCCTTGCGAACTAAAAAACAAACTGTCACACTGCCCAAATAGAACTCTATCACAAATACATTAGCAGTTATTTAAGCAGTGCGGTTTTTGTCAATGCTTTGGGAGTGTTAACATCCCCTATGCTACATCACAACTGTATACATGAATTTAATAACAAGCGCGATTAAATCCTGACCTGAAATGAACACTCCATCCAATCAAGAAACACTGATTCTTTTTCTGTTTATCTTTCTGTTAATGTTATTGATCTTTTTTGACGATCCCTGCACGGATTGGAATTATGAAGGTATTGGCGGTGTGATATGCGAATAGTTCATAGACAACCCCAGCGTGACATTTTTTGATACATTTTATCCGCCGGTTCGGAATGCTTGATATTCTGATTCCACGGAATAATCGTCCCAGACAAACAATGGACTCGGTGTCGGAAAAGTCGGCAGCCAGAAAGTAATCACATCCACTGCACCGCTAGCAGTACGGCTCGCCGTATGAATAAGCCCTCGCAACACGCCCTCAGTCACGCCAACCCATTCACTTTCATTTTTTTGCCGCCACATGCCGATATTTTTGGGTAGCTCCATCCAGCCGGTAAACACATTGACCACACCGCTACCAAGCTTTAATCCTGCCCGGTCAAAATAAACCTCTGTCGTTATCTGATCATCTGCGTTGACCTGCGCTGAGAAAGCCAGAAACACCAGAAGCAAAAAGATATAATTTATTAATTTCACCGCACCACACCTCTTATTCTTAACGATCCATAATTTTAATTATATGACAATACAGCCGCTCAACCACGACAAGCTTCACACTTTCACACTGTGCAATTCGCTGAGAAACTGTTGCTTAGATAGCAATATTGAAGGATAATACAATGTTTTGATTCGCACCAAAAAAGATAACGCTTTACTGTAACTGAGGAAAAAATGAGAGCAGATATACATCCCGATTATAATGAAATAACAGTGACATGCAGTTGCGGCAACACTTTCGAAACGCGCTCCACGCTGAACAAACCCTTGAACATAGAAGTCTGTTCAGTTTGCCATCCATTTTATACTGGCAAACAAAAAATCGTGGATACTGCCGGCCGCGTCGAGAAGTTCCGCCAGAAATACGGCAATCCATTTTCAAAAAAATCTTGAGTCAGCAATAACGGCTGAATACCCCCTCAAACTTCTCAACGCTTAATTACATTCCGCCTGAGTCTGAAGTTTTGCAGCAACAGTTACTTTATGATTCGGGTGGCAATGCGTCATTATTAATCGAATTAATAATGCACCGCCAACCAGAATGATTCCTGATCCGGCTCCGTCCAGCTGACTTTATGTTTTTTATGTGGTGGGATATACAGGTAATCGCCTTCTTTGAGACGAATCGTGGTACTGTCTGCAAAAGTCAGTTCAGCACCGCCTTTTAATAACAGCACCCACTCGCTTTTTTCCTGATTGTACCATCCGGTTTCTGGAGAACGATGCCCTTTGGATACGATTCTTTCTATCTTCAAACTTTCCCGTTCAAATAAAATCTCAAAGAATTCTTCCTTGAGCGCGCCGGGAATGGCCGAATAGATATTTCCAGACAACATGACATCTCCTTATCTTTTGTCGCCGAATTCGATGCGCCGCCACAAAAAAAGCAGCCCTGCTATAACGGGCTGCTTTCTGGGCTAACTGATTCCGTATTAATGATTTTTCACGAAATCAACCAACCGTTCATAGGTAAACAGATAATCCTGCCCTGATAAAGGAGTGTGACATTGCACGCAATTCAGGTCATTACTTTTTTCAGACCCATCAGGCTCGTATACTGCAAATCCCCAGTTTCCGGTCCGGTCATCCGCTGAAAAGCCTGCATCCCAATCACCGCGGTTTTCCATCACGGCCACCGCAGCAAGAGAATCTATTTCTAGCAAACCATCGCTGCCTGCAATCGGCTTACCATCCTCACCGGTTTTAGTCGAATAAATCTCCATAACGACCACAGAACCGGAAGCTGCCTTTTGATCCGCCTTATAACTGGCAATGGCAGTATCGTTGGCATAGAGCTTGGCTACCTGGGTTTGATTTGCACGGTTTGCTGTAGAATACTTCGTAAACGTGTTCTCGTAACCGGCCGGAAACTTGACATGTTCCGGGTTTCCACCGCTATGCGCAACCAATGGCGAGATTGCCAACACTGCTGCCGCTATTTTTAATACAGTTTTCATCATTTCTCCTTTTCAACTCATCGTAACAAAGTCATTTTATTTTTTTATTGTTCTATTGTTTAGTAATTGCGCCAATATCAACGACCAGGCGCACCGATAAATAAACGACCAACGCAGCCACCAGCAGATTTACCAGGAACAACAGCGGTTTTTCCATAACCGCATCGATCAATGTTTTTTGTTTCCCTTCCCGCTTAAGACGCTCATATTCAGCACGCATCCTAATCGTTCTTTCCGCTTGATATTCATCCAGCAGTGAACGCGCTCTGGCATAGTCGCCAGCGTCCCTCAGCCAGATAGCCGGCATGGATACCCCCCAATTCCCCGCTGAAGTTTCGTAAAAATCAATAGCATTATCCGTCAATAACATGCGCACATCATCCGCTTCATCATCCGGAACACCACTGAGTCGGAATAGAATCTTCGCTTTTGACATGTACACACCTGTTATTAAACTTTCTTCACGCAACAGAGATTTTCTGCCTGATTGATGCTATCTTTGCAAACATCCGATTGTCAAGCATCAAACAAAAATATTTCAAACAGCAAAACAGCACAATGAACAAAACAATCTTGATAACAGGCTGCTCAAGCGGCATTGGCTTATGCGTTGCAAAAGCGTTAAAAGAAGAAAAAGGTTACCGCGTTTTCGCTACAGCACGGCGCCATGAAAGCGTCGACATGCTGCTAAACGAAGGATTAGAAAGTTTTCGTTTAGATCTCATGGATTCCAATACTATCCATTCTGCTTTTGAAGAAGTCATGCGGCGTACCGACGGTGAACTGTATGCCCTATTTAATAACGGCGCCTACGGCCTCCCGGGCGCTATCGAAGATCTCAGCCGCGACGCATTGCGAGACCAATTTGAAACTAACGTACTCGGCTGGCAGGAATTGACCAATCTCGTACTGCCGGTCATGCGCAAGCAGGGCTATGGAAGAATTATCCAGAATAGCTCGGTTCTGGGTTTCGTATCGCTTCCATTTCGCGGCGCATACAACGCCACAAAGTATGCGATTGAAGGGTTAAGCGACACCATGCGTCTCGAACTGAAAGGCACGAATATTCATGTCTGTTTAATCGAACCCGGCCCGATCGCAAGTAAATTCCGGCAAAATGCCATCCGCATGCTGGACAAATATGTCGATATTGAAAAAAGCATACATCGTGAACGCTACCAGGAAGCCCTGAAACGTCTAAGTAAGGAAGGACCTGCCGTACCTTTTACCCTACCGCCCGAAGCCGTACTCAAACGCGTCATCCATGCACTGGAATCCGGAAAACCACAACCGCGCTACTACGTTACTTTCCCAACTTATCTTTTTGGTATTCTCAAACGCATACTTAGCACGCGTGCGCTTGATTTTCTCCTTGGAAAAACAGGGAACAGCAATTAATATCCACAAAACCTCTCCTAGTCCAGCAATTGATTCTTAATCGCGTAGCGAACAAGTTGCGCATTATTTTTGATTTTCATTTTTTCCAACACCCGCGTTCTATAAGTACTCACTGTCTTAACACTTAACGAGAGTTTATTCGCAATCGAAGTTAACGATTCACCCGAAGCAATGGCTTTGAAAACTAACAGTTCCCTATCGGACAGCTTTGTGTGGAGTGGCTCTTGCATTGCCGCTTGCGGGTTGAACAATAATTTTTCCGCCAGCTCCGGATTTACATATTTCCCGCCCTCTGCGATACGCCGGATAACTGAAATGAGCTGATCAGCAGGACTATCTTTGGTTAAATAACCTGACGCTCCCAGGCGAATAGCGCGAATAGCATATTCATCATCAGGATACATACTCAATATCAGAACTTTATGCGCTAATTTTTCAACCGACAACCGCTTCAGAACGGTCAATCCATTGATGTCAGGAAGATTAATGTCCAACAAAATCAAATCAAATTCAGTTTCATGAATTAGTTTTAAAGTGTCTTTGCCACTCGCAGTTTCCGCTACAATTGTGATATCAGCGGTTTCGCCAAAAATTCTTTTTAAACCGTCACGAAACATGGCATGGTCTTCGGCGACTATAACTTTGATCATTTACTATATCCTTAAAGCTGTGTGATAGCGATATTTATAACGGCAATTTTACAGTAACTATAGTGCCATCTGAAGATGAACCTTCAATGGTAAATATTCCGCCGATTTGCTGAGCACGTTCTGTCATTCCCATAATTCCAAATGATTTTGGATCTTCCATTTGGTCTTTGCTGATACCTACCCCATTATCTCTAATTTGGAAATAAAATGCATTACCCGTTTCACGCAAATCTATTTCAACTAACGAAGCGTCAGCATGTTGCGCGATATTGATCAATACTTCTTGAAGGATACGGAATACCGCTGTTTGCTTATCAATAGCCAATTCCGGAAAGTTGGTGTATTCAACGTTTAGTCTGCAGCAAATTCCCATTCGGCGTTCAAAGTCGCGCGCCAGCCATTCAATTGCATCTCCGAGTCCCAAGTTATCCAGTACATTAGGCCTTAGATTCTGTGAAATGCTACGTATCGTCTCAATTGCCTCGCCGGTTAGTTGGTGTAAGAGGCGAATTCTGTCATTGATTGATTGATCGTTTATTTTCTTGGCCAACCAATCCAGTTCCAGCTTAATGACAGCCAGATTGCCACCTATCACGTCGTGCACTTCCCGTCCTATGCGCAAGCTTTCTTCTTCGCGGACATTGTGCAAATGCGCCGTCAAATCCTTCAGGTTAGCCATGATACGTTTATGTTCGGTGATATCCTCCATCATACAAACATAACAGAGTTGTCCCTCTTCAAAGACATCAAATGGCGCAAACGTCATATTGACCCATATTATTGAACCATCAGCGTGAATGATTCTTCTACTGGTTTTCCAGTTTTCCGGCTTGTTGTTTTTAAGATAAGCTGTGTCTTTGGCATATGACTCAACATCATTCGGGTGCATGAGATCGCTTTGCTTAAGCTGCATTAATTCGGTTATTTTTCTACCCACAATATGCGCATATCTAGGGTTAAGATCAATAAAAGCTCCATTCTCAAAATCGATATGAGCTATACCTAAAGGCGCTTTCTCAAAAATAGCCTGATAGCGCCGGCTTATTTTTTGAGTTCGTTCTTCTGCGCGCCGCCGCTCAATGGAGTACCTTACCAGCCGAATCAATGAACTTTCTGATAAGACGTCCTTTTCGAGATAATCCTGCGCGCCGGCATTAATGCATTGGATAGCCAGCTTTTCGTCCTTGCTTATTGTTAGCACAGCAACAGGTGTATCAGTTGCTTTTTTCAGTTTTATCACGGTATCTACGCCAGCACTATCCGGAAGGTTCAAGTCGGATAAAATCAAATCAAAATGCTGTTGATCGATAAGCGTGAATGCCTCAGTTAAAGACTTGACTTGTGTCAGCTTGATTTGTTTTTTTAAACCGTGGAGTAATTGATGTTGGATAAGTAATGCATCGAATTCGTTATCTTCTATCATTAAGACGTGAATATTCATACTTTTCATACAAGCCTCTGCCATTCATGACTCGATGTAACCGACACGTTTCAAACTGTCAGTTTAACTCGTCAGCTATTATTCAGATAGTAACGTAATTTCAAATAATTACAAATGCCGAATTTTGTTCGCAGCATTTAGCCTGCCATAGATGACACACTTTAAAAATTACATGTAAGCTAATTCCTACATTATAACCTATCCGGTTTAGAATTGCTTAAAAATAAGAAGGTTATTACTTTTTCCATAAGATATTACCCGGAACTTTATGTAGGAATAATCCTAAATTAATGCTGCTTTTTGCCGTTTTGATTTTCCAGTTTTAATCAATAATGTTATGAACATTAACCAACCAAGGAAAAAAAAATGAGGATAAATGAACCTGTTACACAGCGCGACATGGGCATGGGTAATGATACAGAAATCATCTCGACCACCAATCTCAAAGGCCTTTTAACAACCGCCAACGATGATTTCATCCGCATGAGCGGGTTCACGTGGGAAGAACTGGACGGAAAAAACCATAATATTATTCGTCACCCCGATATGCCGCCCGAAGCCTATGCGAATTTATGGGAAACGCTAAAAGCAGGCAAACCCTGGATGGGAATCGTCAAAAACCGCCATAAATGTGGCGATCATTACTGGGTCGATGCATTTGCGA
>JAGRFM010000046.1 GCA_020446045.1 Nitrosomonas sp. | reverse complement strand
ACTCCTTCAACTTAATAGATTAGGATAAAGTCTCTTTAACTTTATTCTCGCATCCTCAGTACTAAACCGCCAATCAACCGATGCAGTATTTTGGTTACGATCCCTTGTCCAGGTGGCGATTTCATTTGCCACGCTTTCACTGTCCGGCAACCGTCTTGCCAAACACTGGCGACTTAATACGCTGAACTCGCATTCCGCCATATTCAACCAACTTCCATGCTTGGGGGTATAAACAAATTCCAGCTTGTTTAATAATCTTCTGGCATGTTCCGGTGTGAAGGCTTTATACAATGAAGCGCCATTGTGCGTATTTAGATTGTCCATTACCAGGGTAATCTTGTCAGCATTAGGATAGTCTTCTTCAACCAGTCGACGTACGCATTCTGCCCATTCACAAGCAGTATGGTTATCTGCAACCTGGATACGTCGCCAGTTTTCGAAAGGTGCGTAAAATAACAGCAGATGCGCCACACCATTACGTTCATATTCAGCATCATAGCGTTCTGTTGCTCCAGGTCGTGCCGCAATAGGAGCACGTACTTCTTTAATACATTGCACTGCCGTTTCATCCATGCAAACCACGGGATTCAATGGATCAAGGGGCCTTTTATAAACCTCCAGCACGCTTTCCATCTGACAGACAAAGTGGGCGTTCCCTTCTGCCGGAATACACCACATGCGCTTTTGCCAGGGTTTGATGGTGTTTTTTTAAAACCTGCCGGATGCATTCGTGAGAGATGCTATCGACAACTTCCAGTTCGACAAGCTTGCCCGCTAACATATGTAAGCTCCAGCGGGCATAACCTTCGGGAGCATCACTACAAGCCAAACTGACCAAGCGAGCCTCTCCGTCGCCATCAAGCTTTTGTGTACGGTTGCGACTACGTTTCTTTCGTTCAAGGGCACTATCGAGCCCTTCCGTTACACAACGTTCACGAATCTGTTCAACCGTTCGACGACTAAAGCCAGTACGTTCTGCGGCATCCTTATCAATAAACGCTGGTCCATGCTCACCTTCATCGACCAATAACAGCACTTGCGCATGCTTTCTCCTAAGCGCCGCTACTTTGCCTTTATTAACAAGTCCCTCAAGTTGTTCACGTTCTGCCCGCGTCAATTTCACCACATAGCGTTTTCTCATTACTATAATCCTCAAAAAGTTGTAGTTATCTGTTAAGGAATAACTTTAACATCCTAAATTATTTTATTGAAGCACTACTAGTCTATCAATGAGAGAATCAAAATATCCTTCTCGCATTGATTCATTTTTCCGGGCGATTTCTTTGAAAGTATCCCATTTTATAAATCGAAAAATAGCACGGGGACGAATAGAAAATTCTAGGTCATCAATTTTAACTTGAATCGTACTAGGTGATTCATAAGTAACAATATCCTTTTTGTTTTGCAAGTTCACTGATGAATCGCTAGGAAACGAGTCATATATTCCCGCCTCTTTGGCCAGATCCTCTTCAGATTTAAGATGCCATTGCCATACACCAGTATTATCACTGACTTCCTTTACAGCAAAGAGCTTGTTCTGAACCACTGTATATGTGGGATCAAGATCCATAAGGTCAACAAAAAAATCCTTTCTTGTTACTGTGCCAGTTTTGGGGCCAATTGCAATTTTTACTTTGGCTAGATCTTCATTCAATAAGTCACTATTTTTTTTAGCTTCTAGCTCTAACTGTTCAATCAATATCTTGTTTTCACGCGAATACCAACCATCAACTACTTTGAAAATACCTCCGGAAATTGTGAACAATATCCCAATAAGAATGATTAATGGATGTTTCTGAAGCAAGCATATAAATTTATTTAAAAAAGTTTTTTTTGTAGATAAAGGTTTCGTCAAATTCATCTAAGTTTGGAAGTGTATGTAATATAGAGTGCGTTTGCTTAATACAGCTATGGTAAAACATGAGGCTTGGAGCTTCAAGATTTGTTAATTGTGCTGTCGAATATTTGCAAAGTCTTAACAGCACGATTATCAAACACCAGTCTGAATGGTACTGACGACTTAGGTACAACCAAGTTAACTTCACCTGAGCGATAATGATGGGTTGCAGAATTCAACAGCTCTATACAAACGCAACAGCTTCCCCGCAGCAATCCCGACCAGACATAGACCAGAAGAATTTTTGAAGAATTGAGTGTATTAGGCAGATAGCCGCATGAATAGTGGTGGCCAAGGGCGGAATCGAACCACCGACACAAGGATTTTCAGTCCTCTGCTCTACCAACTGAGCTACTTGGCCTGCTTGAATCAAAATAACAAAAACACTGCCAATAACTGGCGCGCCCGGCAGGATTCGAACCCACGACCCCTTGGTTCGTAGCCAAGTACTCTATCCAACTGAGCTACGGGCGCTTGGTGCAATCTGCTTTTGCATGACTGCTGTTTTGAGTCGGGAGATTATAGCAGATTGAAGCAGGTAGCGGGCTGCGAACTTTCATTTATTTTTATCCGATGCCTTAAAACAAATCAAATCTGAGGTGCGTCAGAACGATTGTTTTGCTACTAAGTGCTGTCATTTCATTTCGGGGGCGATAATGGTTGATTTGGGCCTTCTTGTCAAGGGCGAAGTATAAAAACCGGTTGGATTTTGCCGCGATTTAATTTTCCTCGGGCTCCGGGTCTTCTTTATGCGGCAGATCCGAGTGGCTCTTTGCTGCTGTGCGTTCTGAGTCGTCAATACTGCCTTTAATTTTAGGCGTTTCACAAACCACGTCTGCATTCTGTGCCCGATGCCTTAATGCATGATCAATGAGCACCAAAGCCAACATGGCTTCTACTATGGGTGTGGCGCGGATGCCTACGCAGGGGTCGTGACGGCCATGCGTTTCGACGATGATCGGCTCGCCTTGTTTATTGATTGAGCGGCGACCGAGACGAATGCTGGATGTCGGTTTGATTGCAACATTGGCGGTAATTGGTTGTCCGCTGGATATGCCGCCGAGGATGCCGCCGGCGTTGTTGCTGAGAAATCCTTCGGGTGTCATTTCATCGGAATGTTCAGTGCCTTTTTGTATAACACTGTTAAAACCGGCGCCGATTTCCACGCCCTTGACGGCGTTGATATTCATCATGGCATACGCAATATCCGCGTCCAGGCGGTCGTAAACCGGTTCACCCCAGCCAACGGGAACGCCTTCGGCAACTACGCTAATTTTAGCACCGACCGAATCGCCGGATTTGCGTAAGGCATCCATGAATTTTTCCAGCTGCGCTACATAGCTGCTGTTGGCAACAAAAAACGGATTCTGGTTGACGTCATCCCAGCGTTGGAACGGGATTTCCACCGGTCCGAGTTGGGCCATGTAACCGCGAATGACGATGCCGTATTTTGCGTTGAGCCATTTTTTTGCGATGGCACCTGCGGCAACACGCACCGCCGTTTCACGCGCCGAGGCCCGGCCGCCACCGCGGTAATCCCGGATGCCGTATTTTTGCCAAAACGTATAATCCGCATGACCGGGACGGAAAACGTCCATGATTTTGCTGTAATCTTTGCTGCGTTGGTCTTCATTGCGAATCAGCAGACCAATCGAGGTTCCCGTGGTTTTGCCTTCAAATACCCCGGAGAGAATTTCAACGGTGTCTGATTCTCGGCGTTGCGTAACATGCCTTGAAGTTCCCGGTTTGCGTCGATCCAGTTCACGTTGAATATCATCCGTACTTATTTCGAGTCCGGGAGGGCAGCCGTCGATTACACAGCCGATGGCGGGACCGTGGGATTCTCCAAACGATGTGACACAAAACAGTTTGCCAAATGAGTTGCCTGACATGAGAATGAATTCCTATTAATGATGTTTTCTTGCGAGCAGAGTCTAACATATCTGCCTGTTACAGTCTGAGCTGACGTTTTGCTGGCGCTTGAGGAAGATCAAGCCCAAAACACTTTTATCATGCTATACAATGCAGCAGGAAGGGCGGGGGAGCATAAGAACATCTCTAAAATCCGAATTTTGTGAGCATTCGCTATGCAGATTGCGGGCTTACCCCGTTTTGTTACAATACTCTGTTACTTACAAAAATGTTTCCTTACATATCAAAACACTGCGGCGTCAACATTTTTTGTTCGCGTCCCGTTTTTGTTTAAAACTTTGGATTTTTAGAAACATCCTTAAAAGAATAAGCGCAATTTTAACAGATTGAATATATTTAAGAAAAACAGGAGATTGAATGAGCACGACAGAAATCAAGGAATATCTGACCGGTTTACAGAATAGTATCGTGACCGGCCTGGAGGAAGTCGACGGTAAAAGTTTCCGGCGCGATCAGTGGGATCGTCCTGGCGGCGGGGGAGGTACCAGTGCGGTTATCGAAGAAGGCAATGTACTGGAGCGTGGCGGCGTCAATTTTTCGCATGTTCACGGCAGTGGTTTGCCAGCGTCAGCGACGGCGGCGCGTCCGGAATTATCAGGTCGTTCTTTTGAAGCAATGGGTGTTTCGCTGGTATTGCACCCACGTAATCCGTATGCGCCGACTGTTCATATGAATGTACGCTACTTCGAAGCGCGTAAGGAAGGTGCAGAACCGGTATGGTGGTTTGGCGGTGGTATGGATTTGACGCCTTATTATGGTTATGAGGAGGATGCCGTTCATTTCCATCAGATTTGTAAGGATGCGCTGCAGCCGTTTGGGGATGACTGCTATTCGCGCTTGAAAAAATGGTGTGACGAATATTTCTTTTTAAAACATCGTAATGAGCCGCGCGGTATCGGCGGCGTATTTTTCGATGACTGGAATGAGCCGGATTTTGACACTTGCTATCAACTGACCCGGAATGTGGGTAGTAATTTTCTTAATGCTTACCGGCCGATTCTGGAAAGACGTAAAGACACATCTTATGGAAACCGTGAACGTGATTTTCAGGCCTATCGCCGTGGCCGTTACGTGGAATTTAACCTGGTTTGGGATCGTGGCACATTATTCGGGTTGCAAACGGGGGGGCGCACCGAATCCATACTGATGTCGCTGCCGCCAATCGTTAAATGGCGTTACGATTGGAAGCCCGCTGAAGACAGTCCGGAAAATAAGTTGTATACCGATTTTCTTATTGGCAAAGACTGGGTATAAATTCAGTCAATTCTTCAAAGAACGTACAATTACAATGACGTCAGGCAGAAAAACCGCCTGACGTCATCTCCAACAGGCTTTAAATAAGCTGACCTGCTATCTGAGAAGTTATTCTGAATGGCTGTAAGCAAGGGAAATGGGAATGCATAAAAATATTATCTGGTTTGATGCATTACGGATGAGCGATGTCGCTGAAGTGGGAGGCAAGAATGCTTCACTCGGCGAGATGATCAGTCAGTTATCCCATGCCGGTGTCAGTGTGCCGGAAGGTTTTGCAACAACTGCCAGCGCTTATCGCCATTTTCTGGTGCAGAATCATCTCGATCAACGCATTGCAGCGGTGTTGGATGAGTTGGATGTCGAAGATGTTAACGCTTTGGCTGAAGCCGGCAAGACAATACGCAACTGGATCAAATCCGCAACGCTTCCCGAATCTTTGCGACAGGACATTGCTAAGGCATATAACCAGATGCTACACAATTCCGGAAATAGTAACATATCCGTCGCTATCCGTTCGTCAGCCACAGCGGAAGATATGGCGGAAGCCTCTTTTGCCGGGCAGCAGGAAACGTTGTTGAATATCAATGGTCTGGACAGCTTGCTTGAAGGCGTTCTTCATGTGTTTTCCTCATTGTATGGTGATCGTGCCATTGCCTATCGGGTGCATAAGGGATTTGCGCATGTGGATGTGGCACTGTCGGCCGGAATTCAACGCATGATACGCAGTGATATTGGCGCATCCGGCGTCATTTTTACGCTGGATACCGAATCGGGATTTGACAAGGTTGTATTTGTTACGGCTTCGTATGGTCTGGGTGAAGCGGTTGTTCAGGGTATTGTCAATCCGGATGAATTTTATGTGTTTAAACCCGCCCTGATGCAAGGCAAGTCTGCCATTACCCGGCGCAGTCTCGGGTCAAAACTGATTCAGATACGCTACGCGAAGCAACAGGACATTCACCATTCGGTTGAGACTGTCGATGTGCCGCCCGAACAGCGGGCACGCTTTGCCGTCAGCGACCGGGAAGTCGAAATGCTTGCGCGCCACGCTGTCACGATTGAAAACCATTATCAAAGGCCCATGGACATCGAGTGGGGCAAGGATGGCATGGACGGGAAACTGTACATTCTGCAAGCGCGTCCGGAAACCGTTCAGTCACAAGTCAATACCCAGGTGATCAAAAACTACCGGCTCAAGAATCGTTCCGCGCGATTGGTTACAGGTCGCGCTATCGGACAGAAAGTTGGTTGCGGAACGGTGCGTCTGGTTCCCAGTGCGCGTGAAATGTCACGGGTTCAGGAAGGCGATATACTGGTGACCGATATGACCGATCCCGACTGGGAACCGATTATGAAACGGGCGGCGGCGATTGTCACGAATCGCGGTGGAAGAACCTGTCACGCCGCTATTATTGCGCGTGAACTGGGTATTCCTGCTGTAGTGGGATGTGGTAATGCCACAGAAGCGTTAAACGAGCAGCAAACCGTCACCGTTTCCTGTGTAGAAGGCGATACCGGCACTGTTTATGAAGGCAAGCTGGATGTGGAGTATACAGAATTTCCGCTGGATACCATGCCGCCTGCACCGGTTAAAATTGCCATGAATGTTGCTAATCCGGAGCTGGCTTTTGAATTCCAGAAGTTGCCGAATGACGGTGTAGGCTTGGCTAGACTGGAATTTATCATCGCACGAATGATCGGTATCCATCCGAAAGCGATTCTCAATTATCCTCACCTGGATATCGAGCTCAAACAGAAGATTGAAAACAAGTGCGCAGGCTATCGCGATCCGGTTGATTTTTACGTTGAAAAACTTGCGGAAGGGGTCGCTACCATAGCGGCGGCTTTTTATCCAAAGCCAGTCATTGTTCGGCTCTCGGATTTCAAATCAAACGAATATGCGCATCTGGCCGGCGGTAATCAATACGAACCGGTCGAAGAGAATCCAATGCTCGGTTTTCGCGGTGCGGCTCGTTATATCGCACCGACATTCAAGGATTGTTTCAAACTCGAATGCCTGGCTTTGAAAAAAATCCGTAACGATATGGGATTGACCAATGTGGAGATCATGGTGCCATTTGTACGAACTGTGCAAGAAGCCAAACAAATTGTCAGTTTGCTGGAAGAAAACGGTCTTAAACGTGGTGAAAATGGACTGCGCCTGATTATGATGTGTGAAATTCCATCCAATGTTTTGCTTGCCGAACAGTTTTTGGCTTATTTTGATGGATTTTCAATCGGCTCGAATGATCTTACCCAGTTGACATTGGGTATGGATCGGGATTCAAACCTGGTTGCCGAGTATTTTGATGAACGTAACCCGGCAGTCAAGAATTTGGTCAAGCAAGCCATTGATGCCTGTAAAAAGAATGGAAAGTATATCGGCATCTGTGGTCAGGGACCATCGGATCACCCGGATTTTGCACGTTGGCTGGTGGAAAACGGCATTGACAGTATTTCGCTGAATCCTGACAGCGTTATACAAACCTGGTTGTTTCTTGCAAAAAATCCGGGGTAAATCAGAAGCAGCGTTATTCCGTTTTTTTTGTTTCAGGATCGTAACGAAGTATCGATGAATGTTGAGTACTTTATCAATATGATATTGCCGGGCTCAGTGAGTTTGTCAGTGTGCATGGAAAGGTGTGCTTTGCAGGAAAAAGTTGTCCTGTTACGGCGACGGATTTATGGATATGACCACTGGTTAAGTCATTATGCTTGTTCGTGTGAAAACCGGAGCCACAAAAACCGGGGGCATGATATTTATCGTCTATTTTTCAGTTAAACACCATATCCCCAATTTTCTGTATCATTTAATTTAAAGCACAGCCCAGATTCCCAACCATGACACTGGTGCCTTTGATTATCTTAGGAAAATTGCCGGGAAATGGATCGTTATCATCAACACGGGTATCGAATCCTAAATCGCCCCCTACATCACCGCCAGGCAGTGAAATCAATGTTATTGAGCCAACCAGGACGCCGCCAACCTTGACATCCAATTCTTCGCCTGCTACGAATCCGGCAGCGGGCGCGGCTTCAAAACTGGCGTCAAATTTGGTATTGCTTCTTCTTTCCTCGTACCGTGCATCCATGCTGGTATCGTTCACGCCGAGAGCACTGCATTGAAGGCGGACACGATCTCCACCCGCCGTGGCATTTTGAGACATAATCAATAGCAATGTGGAAGTAACGATTAAGCACTGCTTGGTAATAGCATTCATGGTTTATCTCCTGTCTGGTTGATAATTAAGTTATATATACAGTGTTCATGTTTCATAATGAACGGTGTACATCTGTTAATTACGGTGAATCCGTTTTTGGTTCAATGCAGGGGACTAATTAAATATGGCAGGTGAATTTAGTGTAATCATCCAAAAATAACCGGATTATTATTGATTCCTGCTTGGGTTACAAAAGATGCTTGATTTAATATTTGCATAATTTCGGCAGGTTAATGAACAGGAGAATTTTATATGTCGACGACCGAATACAAAGTACAGGCCGTTTGTCCGGATCAGGAAGTGACAACGTTGCAAAGGTTACCGTATTTTTTGGGTATTTCCGGGCAGACAGTTGGCGCTACAGGGCTCTCAATGCATCTTGTCGTCATTCCGCCGGGCGCAAAAGCCGATCCGCATATCCATGTGGACTACGAAACCGGTATTTACGTTCTTGAAGGCAAGGTTCTCACGCGATGGGGGCCGAATCTCGAGAATGAAGTCATCAGTACAAGCGGTGAATTTCTGTTTATTCCACCAGATGTTCCGCATGACGCCACGAATTTGAGTCAGACAGAACCCGCAAGAGCCATTGTCGCGCGTAATGATCCTGCCGAGCAGGATAAAGTTGTGCCATATAATGCAGAAGGCAAGTAGTTTTATTTATCGATAAACCATTTCATTGTGTGTAAGCGTGAGCGCCGGACTGGCGATGCCAGTCCGAGGTGGTGGCCGTTCAATTGATTATTTCAGTACGAAAGATACCGCTGTACCGGTAAATCATTCCAAAAAAGGGGTGATGAAGTTTGAAGTCCATGGCAAAATGATTTTCATCGATGGCGGTTTCCACAATGGTCGTGTGTCCCAGCAATAACCATTCGGGTATAGGTATTCGAAAGGGGCCAATTTTGAGAATCAGGCTGATGCCACGGTAATAAAGCTTCCCCTGTTTAACATTTACCGCCATACGCAACCCCATGAATCGGTTGACATATTCAATCAATTCGTTGGAGCCTGCATATTCCCAGCGGCTTTGAAAGATGATTTCCTTGTCAGCCTGGAATCGGATAGTACGCTTCCAGTGCTGGGTTTTTCCGTCCATTCGTTTTTGTACGACGGTTGGAATATTTTTACCGCACCGGTTAAATAATGCGCCAAATCTGAAAATCAGGTTGAGATAGCGTTGCATGAATTGAGGGTACTCGATGTCCAGTGTGCCAATATCTTTGTTGGTGTGCGGCATGTAATGCGCTTGCAATGCGGGAGGCAGTTGCTGCCATTGTTCACCAAGCGCTTGTTGGATAATGGATTGTGATTGCATGTTAACCTCCTAATACCGGTTTGAAAATCATCAGAAAAACAATGAATACCATGGCGATAAAAGCCGGAATCCCAAGGTAAAACCAGATACGGGAATAATGCCAATATTTGATGGGCAGGGGTGTTTGATTGTCGACGGCTGTTTTGGAAAGATCGCGCATGCGGATCTGCAGCCATACCACAGGCAACCAACATGCACCGGCTATTCCATACAAAACCAGGCTGGCGGCAAGCCAGGGCGTGGTGAGTGGCAGTCCCATTAATGAGGCCAGCATAATGCCGCTGACCGGTTGAATGATGACAGTGGGTGTGGTGAAAATCCAATCCGCCAGTACCACATGCCGGTTGGTGACAGCAATATGCATGATGTTGCCGCTTCGGTCGGCAATCCATTTATAAAAGGCGGTGCCCAGGCCGGTGCCGAACAGCAGAATCATACTGAGAAGATGGATGTATTTCAGGGCTAGATAAGACATAATCCCTCCTCGACCGTCAGTGGTGAACGGCCTAAGAAAGCGGTTAAAGGTGCAGCGTCGCTTACATTGCCTTGTTTAAGCATGTGCAGGTTGTCCGGATGCATCAGCGGGAGGAAACAATGCGCAAACCGGGCGAGAGCGAGCATGAATTGAAACGGGATCGGCACAGTTTTCGCTGGTGGCCGTTGTTCGTGTTTTCTGAAAGATTGCAGCCATGCATCGAAGGTCAGTGGGTGTGCGGACCGACAATATCAATGGTTTGTTGGGTATGCTGCGTAATCAGGCATTGCATTACTGTTGTGACCAGGTCGGATATATGTATTGGCTGTACACAACAGTCTTCATGCGCAATGAGTGGAATCAATGGTAATCGAGACAGACGCTGGAACAGCTTCATGCTAACCCCGTCTTTGCCATACACCAGCGACGGTCTTAAAACGAACCAGTCAACGGGCATGGCGCGCAGTGTGTCATCGGCGGCTTTCTTGCTCAACTGGTAGGCTGTAAATGCATTGTCGTCTGCACCGAGCGCCGAGATTTGTATAATCCGTTTTATGCCCATCTGAATGCAGGCCTGGAACAAAGCAACGGGCGCGCGGTAATGCAGTATTTCAAACGGTTGTGACCGTGTTTTGACAATGATGCCGATGGCGTTGATCACTGCATCGACATTTACAAGATGGGGAAGCCAGTCTTCCGGTGTGATCATCCGGTTGAAATTAAAACCGGTGCTGCGGCTTATCGGGACTATTGTATAACCCTGTTCCTGCAATCCTTTTGTCAGGTGGCTGCCAATGAATCCGGTAGCGCCTGTCAGTAAAATTCTTTTGTGGTGTGTCATTGTGCCTGCTCCTTCGTGATTTCGAGTAGGCAAGGTTAGTTGTAATACTGACGAATGGCTTCCTGATTGGTCATTCAGGAATAAAAACAGCTTACACAATGATCATTTTGAAAGTTTGAGTTTGCGATACTGGCCGGGCGACATACCGGTAATCTCGCGGAAAGCGGTGTAAAAATTGGATTGTGATGCAAAACCAACTTCCAGACTGACTGACAATACAGAAAGAGAAGGTTTGGTTATGAGTAATTTCTGTGCTTCCTGAATACGGTATTCCCGAATGTAGCGTGAAAAGTTTTTCCCTACATGTATATTGATTAATTCGGAAAGCTGGTGCGGTGACAACCCGAGTTTGTTTGCCACTATGGATAGATCCAGTTCCGGGTTCTGGTATAGCCGATTGTTTTCCATCAGAGTGGTGAGTTGTGTCAGTTTCTCGTCACGGTTGACCTGATTCAGTGTTGATACGGCATAGGTTTCTCTTGCAGCTTCTTCAATTTCAGTTGAAATCTGCGGGCTTTTTGCCAGAACGATATTAACCAGCAGCAGGGCGCAACCAATGGCGATACTGTATAAAGCGATAAACCATTTCTCGGGTAGCGGCAAAAAACCCAGACCCAGTAATGTGACACTGACAGCGATGGCGAAAACAGCTCCTAAAATCCATAATTCGAGTTTGAAACGGGTGCGTTGAGCACGTAGCGCATAAACGCTACGCGCCAGCCAGAGCAAATACAATGAACCAATGCTGAATGCCAGTGGCATGGCCAGGGTATTGGGTATCAATGGAATCGATGCGATGGGTAGAAAATGCAAACCCCATTTCAAGCGGGGATTATTTTCCGCGAATAGCAGCGGTTTGCTGAATAAATAAAATGTCGGTGCAACACAAAATAAAAAAATGTAATAAGGAATATCGTGTATAAAAGAGTAGTGATATTGAAGATAAATCAAATGGATACATTGTATACTTGCCAGGGTGCACAACAACAACCATCCTATCGTCCGTTCAAAACGATGTGTGCGGTAATAATCTTGTGAGAAACCTGTGGCAATAATCTGTGCTGTGGCCAGTAGCGAATAACCAATGAAAAGAATGGCGAGAGTGTGCGTGATTGAAAAAGTGTTCAGAATCACTTTAATTTCCTTCGGTAACAATTGTCACATTGTACGGAATATTTGAAAATTTTCTAAAAATTGGATGATGAAGGAAGGAAGGAAAGTAAGTAAGGATGGATGAATTCTAATAATGCACAGAAAAAGTTGCCCAGGAAATTTCAATCGATCAGGTTGGCAAGTGTTAACGGAGTCAATGCGCTAAGTGCATTAACGTATACGTTGTTTCTACGAAGGAAGCTTGCTGAGGCGAATTGGGCTGAAGTCAATCTCGGACAACATCGGCGGCGAAGCAATGCTGGCGCGTTATGGCAAATTAAATATAAATTCGTAGTGGCAGGGTCAATTAAAGCCTCAGAATTTGGTTGTATAAATGATACACTAACATCATGAAGTATAATGTAAAATCTTTTGCTTATGTGTAAAGTTAAAAAATTTTATTATGAACATGTTAGATTGTTGTGAGCGTGAATTTTATTATTAGCTGATTCAAATCTGGAGCCATAGCAATTAAATGACGGTAGTTTTCGGTTTTTTTTGCTCATATGAATGTTGGTTGTTGTATTAAGATCAACGGACTTTTCGTAATGAAAAAGTTGGTATCGTACAACATAGCAAATTGAAGAGGAATTCTTGTGAAAAAATTTCTAAACACAAAAGATAGTTTGAAAAAAATTATTTTGTTATGTCTCTCCTTAGTGCTTTTAGGGGGGTGTGCCAGTCATCCATTTTTAGTTGATGATGAAGAAAGTATGGCTGCTTGGGATTATTTAATTGGTCCTGGCGATAATATCGAAATCATTGTTTGGCGTAACCCGGAGATATCGATGTCGGTTCCGGTAAGGCCGGATGGCAAAATTACAACACCACTGGTAGAAGATTTGCTGGCTAGCGGTAAAACAGCAACTCAACTGGCGCGTGATATTGAGGAAACGCTATCTAAATATATACAGGAACCAGTAGTGACAGTCATTGTTACAAATTTTGTTGGGCCGTATAGTGAGCAGATTAGAGTTATTGGGGAAGCAGCCGAACCCAGGGCATTGCCTTATCGGGAGAATATGTCATTAATGGATGTGTTAATTGCTGTTGGAGGAATTACAGATTTTGCGGCGGGTAATCGTGCAAGCATTATTCGTAATGTGGATGGTGAACAAAAACAGTTCAGGGTGCGTCTTAATGATTTGATCCGAGATGGTGATATTTCGGCCAATGTACAAATGAAACAAGGTGACATTTTGATTATACCGGAGAGTTTTTTCTGAAGAATGCTGTTCTTTTTTCAGTTCAAAATGTTTATTTTCCGAATAATTTCCATGATCAAGATAGGATGGAAAGTTGTACTTAAATACACTGTAAATTTATAACCGTTTCTTCATAATGAATTAATTATATATAGATTTGATGGCGAGAGATTATGGATGAGTTGATTGCTCAGTTATATGTATACCTCAAAGGAATCTGGAAATATCGTTTGATGGCTGTCATAGTCGCGTGGGTTGTTGCAATTGCCGGGTGGGTATTTGTACTTAAATTACCAGATGAATATGAGGCTTCAGCCCGGATTTATGTGGATACACAGAATATTATAAGGCCATTAATGGCGGGTATGACAGTAGCCCCCGATGTGCAGCAGCAGGTTTCTATCATGGGACGGACGTTGATCAGCCGCCCAAATGTCGAAAGAATTGTGCGCATGGTGGATCTCGATATAAAGATTGTGGATGAAGGAGAGCGAGAACGCCTGGTAACGGATTTGATGGAAGAAATCAAACTGGGCGCAACTATTGGAGATAATATCTTTACCATATCCTATCAAAATGATGACCCCGTTTTGGCAAGGAATATTGTTCAGTCGTTATTGACTATTTTTGTGGAAGAGGGATTGGATACAAAAAAGGGAGAGTCATCTTCGGCGCTTCAATTTATTGATCAACAGGTCGCCGCCTACGAACAAAAACTGGTTGCTGCTGAAAATGCTTTAACTGAATTCAAGCGGAAAAACATTGGGTTGTTACCCGGCCAAAGCGGTGATTATTATACGCAGTTGCTTGAAGCCGAAGAACGCATGCGTAAGGCACAATTGGAGCTAAGAGAAGCAGAGAAAGCGCGCGAAGCAATCAAGAAACAAATTAGTGGAGATGAGCCGGTATTTGTTTTGTCTCCATTTTCTGTTGAAGACGAAATTGTTAACCCCGAAATAGATGCGCGAATTCGTAACTTGAATGAAGACCTGGATAAGTTGCGCATGAATTTTACTGATATGCATCCAGATGTTATCGCAACCAAGAGATTAATAGAGCAACTTGAAACGCAAAAAAAAGAGGAAGCTAAGCGCAGTTTTTCTTCAAACAATGATCCAGGAAAAAATTATAGCCCTATGTTGCAGCAACTCAATGTTGCATTGGCAGATGCTGAGGCTATTGTCGCTGCCAGGCTTGCACGGGTCGAAGAATATATGGAGCGGTATGAGCGGCTAAAGTCGCTGAGTGAATCGGTTCCCCGTGTGGAAGCTGAATTTACGCAACTGAATCGGGATTACAATGTCAACAAGGCGAATTATGAACAATTATTAGAACGCCGTGTTTCTGCACGCATGTCTGGAGAATTAACTTCCGCTACAGGGTTACTATCTTTTAGGATTATTGATCCGCCTCAGGTTCCGGACTTACCTGCAGGTCCCAATCACGGACTATTGTTTAGTATTGTTTTTGTTATTGCATTAGGTGCCGGGGTCGGTGTCGCCTTTATCATCAGCCAAATTCGTCCAGCTTTTTATAGTCAAGGTAATTTACGTGAGATTACAGGGTTGCCAGTTCTTGGCGCAGTACCAATGATCTGGACTGATCAGCAGAAAATGCAGCGGAAAAGAAGACTTTTTATATTCAGTTTTATTATGCTATGCCTAGGTATAGTCTATTTGTTTTTACTGTTCAATTTCAGGAAGGTTGGGGTGATTGCTGAAGTTTTGCCTTTCTAGGAAACGAGATAATTAACGAATAAGTTGGCTTTGCCTGATTAATCTTTAGGAATCAACAATGAGTATTATTGAAAAAGCGATTAATAAACTGGAAAAAGCAGCAAGTCATAAAAAAGCTGATAAGGCTATACCAAATAATAAACATAAAAAAGCAGATGCGGTTACACCAGAAAGCAAATTTCCCCCGGTTGTTGATACTAAATCCACGCTTATTCCAGAAGCAGAACAGGAACAATTCAGGCGAGATATTAAGAGGGATCATATTGCTGACTCAACTTCTGCTGAATCACGCAATTATGTTGATATAGATCTGAATCGCCTAAAAGAACTGGGCATAGTGACACCGAATCAGGGTAAAACGCAAATTGCCGAGCAATTTAGAATTATAAAAAGACCGCTACTGACTAAAGCATTCACTAAAAAGAATAAAAATCTGTTGATGATTACAAGTGCCTTAGCCGGGGAAGGTAAAAGTTTTTGCGCAGTTAATTTGGCTTTGAGTATAGCTTCTGAAATGGATCATCGCGTATTGCTGATTGATGCAGATGTGGGAAGGCCTTCCATTCCCAATATACTGGGTGTTCAAAATAATAAGGGTTTAATGGATATTTTGATTGAAGATTCGGTGGATGTTGCTGATGTCCTGATAAAAACCAGTATAGAAAAATTGAGTTTGATTACGGTAGGTTCTGGACATGTTCACGCTACTGAATTGTTGGCCAGTCAGGCAATGTTGATGCTGCTTGATGAATTGGCGCAACGTTATAACGACAGAATTGTTATTTTTGATTCGCCGCCTGTATTGTTAACGAGTGAGGCGCGTGTGCTGGCTGAGCAGATGGGGCAGATTGTCCTTGTTGTAGAAGCGGAACAGACTACACAGCAAACACTCAGGCACGTCATTGATCAATTTGGTAAAAATAAAGATATCAGCTTGATCTATAACAAAGATAAAACTTTCTCCGGTAAAGAATATTATGGTTATTACTATTCATGAAATTTCTTGTTCAGTACGGTAGTCCATGTATGCGTTTTTTTTGCTGTGTGGTTGTTGGTTTTTTAACGCTATTGCCCGTTTCTAGTACTGTTGCGCAAATTGCTATCAGTCCATTGTTCACTGCCAGTGAAACGTATACGGATAATGTGAATCTGGGTTTGGCTAGTGGTATCGGAGGGGGTGTTGGTGGCGGATTTGGTTTGGGTGGTGGTTTTGGTGGAGTAGGTGCTAAAAGCAGTGACCTGATTACACAATTAAATCCGGGCGTGAAGATTACTGGAACCGGAAAGCGTTATGATCTGAATACGCAATATATTATGAACAATCTGATTTTTGCCAGAAACAGTAACTTGACAAGAATCAGGCATTTACTCAACGCAGATGGCAATGCAGAAATCATAAAAGACTTATTCTTTATTGAAGGGAATGCGAGAATAGCTCAACAGAATATTGGTTTGCTTGGTGCGCAGACAGATAATAATATTTTTGTAACGGGTAATCGTGCCACTCTTCAAGTTTATTCTGTAAGTCCTTTTCTTCGCCATCAATTTGGTGATTTTGCCTCAACTGAATTACGTTATTCCAAAAGCATAGTAAAAAGTGGAGTTTTCGGTTTTCGTGACAGCCAAAGAGATGGCGTTCAGTTCGGTCTTAATAGTGGTGAATCGTTTACCAGGGTGGGCTGGGGGCTGAACTACAGCAATCAGAGGATTCATTTAAGCGGAATTAATCGAGAAATTGAACTAGAACGCTCGATTGCAAATCTACAATATATCTTGACTCGACGTTTTATTCTGACAGCCTCTGGTGGGTATGAACGAAACAGTTTTATATCGATTCGTGGGAGAACCAGTTTGCCAACATGGACTGCCGGTTTTATCTGGAACCCCAATCAAAGAACAAATATACAGTTTAACGCAGGACAACGGTTTTTTGGCGATACGTACTATGGAGAAATCAATTACAGCAGACGTTTGATGAATCTTCGCGTTTTATATGCGGAAGACATCACAACATTTAATCAGCAGGCTGGTGTTTTTGGTGCTTTTGGAGCACTTGATAACAGCTTCTTTACCGGTATGGGGTTGCAGAATTTATTATCGTTGAATAATTTCCTAACCAATCGCGTCTTTTTGCAAAGGCGTTTTAATGCATCGATTTCATTGAACGGATCAAGAAATGATATTGAATTGAGTCTTTTTGGAATTTCAAGAATCCCATACAGTTCCGAAGAACTTGATGAAGATTTGATCGGCGTGGCAAATCTTTTTCTTTTTAACAATACGAAACAAATGGGTGGCAATCTTAACTGGAATTATAAGTTATCGTCACGTGCCGATTTGCGTACGACATTTAGTTTTTTAAGGTTTGATTTTGCTGGTGCAAGTGGTACGAATGATAATCTGATTTTTTCTACCAGTCTTAATAGAAATTTTGAGTCGAATTTGCGTGGTTCACTGGAATATCGCTATATAAACCGCTTGTCGAGTGTGCAGTCCTTCAGTGGTTTCGGGCGGTCTGCGAATGCTGTTACCGTTTCTTTAACCAAGAATTTTTAATGGAATAAACGAATGTACGAAACGTTTTATGGTTTTGGTGCAAAGCCGTTTCAATTGAGGCCTGATCCCGCATTTTTTTATGGCAGTAAAGGTCACAAAAGAGCAATGGCTTATCTGGAATACGGATTGTCCCAAGGCGAAGGCTTTATAGTCCTAACGGGAGAAGTCGGAGCTGGTAAAACGACATTAGCAAGAAATTTGATTCGTAACCTTGAATCAAAAAAGATAGTAGCAGCACAGATTGTTAGTACACATGTCGATTCGAACGATATCCTGAAATTGGTGGCGGCTGCTTTTGGCCTATCCTATACAGAGTTATCGAAAGCTGCTTTATTACTGGAACTTGAGCAGTTTTTCCGTCGTGGTTATCAGCAAGGTAAACGAGCTTTGTTGATTGTTGATGAAGCGCAAAACCTATCACACCAAACGCTGGAAGAACTCAGGATGCTGTCAAATTTTCAGATGGATAATGCGCCGTTATTACAAACTTTTTTACTGGGGCAGCCCGAATTCAGGAAAACATTGCTGGATGCGAGTATGCAACAATTACGACAGCGTGTGATAGCAACCTATCATTTAGGGCCAATGGATAAACAGGAAACAAAGGCTTATATTGAACATCGGTTAAAAACTGTCGGTTGGGAAGATGATCCTGTTATTTTTGATGATGCCTATGAATTGATTCATAGCTATTGCGCCGGTACACCCCGGAAGATCAATTTGTTTTGTGACCGGATGTTAATGATGGGGTGCCTGGAAGAACTGCACCAATTCAGGGAACAGGAAATCAAAGATGTCATACAAGACTTTCAACAGGAATTTAATATTGTAAATGAAATATCTGAAGATAATTCGATAAACAAAACATCAGATTTAATGAATGTTCAGCGACAAGAACAGATAGATCTGGAGAAAATGGAAAACCGATTAAGCAGGATGGAAAAGTCGATTCTTTTTGTGCTGGATTTATTGAAACAGAATTTGTCTTTTGGTGGCATGAAAGATGATCTGCCCAAAAGATAAACAGAAATAGACGGAAAATCAATGATGAAAAATTCTAATTCTGTTGTTAATGCAATGACAATTGATGTAGAGGATTACTTCCAGGTATCTGCTTTTGAATCGCATATCCCGAGGAAGTTGTGGGACAGTATGCCCTGCAGAATAGAATTCAGTATGAACAGGATTCTCAAATTACTGGATGAGAAGAATATCAAGGCAACTTTTTTTACTTTAGGATGGATAGCGGAACGTTATCCGCAACTCGTTAGATACATTGTTGAAAATGGACATGAACTGGCAAGTCATGGTTGCTGGCATAGGCGTGTCACTGAATTGAGTCGGCAGGAATTTGCAGAAGATGTCATTCGCAGTAAGGCCTTGTTGGAAGACATCAGCGGACATGAAGTTTTAGGATATCGGGCTCCTAGCTTCTCCATTAATCATCAGAATTTGTGGGCGTTGGACTGTCTTGCAGAAGCAGGGTATCGCTACAGTTCAAGCATTTATCCGGTGCAACACGATCATTATGGTATGCCGGATGCACCACGGTTTGCGCATTATCCCAGAGGTGAAAGTGGCGTGTTAGAAATTCCCGCTACAACTGTAAATGTGTTTGGCAGAAATTTACCTGCGGCTGGTGGGGGATATTTCAGATTCTGGCCTTATGCATTATCAAAATGGTTTATAGGCAGGTTGAATCGTAGCGAATCTCAAGCGGCTATTTTTTATTTTCACCCCTGGGAAATTGATGTTGATCAACCGCGCCAAAGTGGTATCAGTTTGAAAACACGATTTCGACATTATCTCAATTTGCATCGCATGGAAGAAAGATTAAGATCGCTGACGAGTGACTTTAATTGGGGGCGGGTCGATAA
This sequence comes from Nitrosomonas sp., assembly GCA_020446045.1. Classification (GTDB taxonomy): domain Bacteria; phylum Pseudomonadota; class Gammaproteobacteria; order Burkholderiales; family Nitrosomonadaceae; genus Nitrosomonas. The sequence continues at coordinate 9,255 of JAGRFM010000046.1, read as the reverse complement.
AATCTTTTTGACGGACTAATGCGATTTATTGATCATTAATTATAGGCATACCCCAGAAATGGATTCAACAATACCGGTGATGATTCGTGAAATGCAAACTGAGGATGCGGCGCGATGGGATCAGTTTGTGAAGGATTGCCCTGAAGCTACTTTTTTTCATCGAGCAGGTTGGAAATCAGTTATTGAAAAGGCATTTGGACATAGAACCTGGTTCTTGCTTGCCGAGTGTGGTGGAGAGATACAAGGGATATTGCCGCTGGCTGAAGTGAAGAGCCTGCTTTTCGGCCATTCACTCAGTTCATTGCCATTTTGCGTTTACGGCGGTGCTGTAGCCAAAAATAACCGTGTTAGAGAGAAGCTCGAATTGAAAGCAGGTGAACTGGCGGAGCAGCTTAAGGTTGATTATCTGGAATATCGCAATATTAACGGTATACATTCCGACTGGCCGCAAAAAGATTTATATGTGACTTTTCGCAAGGAAATCGATCCGGACGTTGAAAAAAACATGCTGGCCATACCGCGGAAACAACGTGCAATGGTTCGTAAAGGAATTAAATATGGCCTTGCAAGCGAAGTGGATCAAACCATAGATCGTTTTTTTTATGCGTATTCAAATAGCGTGCATCGACTGGGTACGCCGGTTTTCTCGAAGCATTATTTCAGCCTGCTGAAGGAAACGTTTACTGAAGATTGCGAGCTGTTGACGATTGTTAAAGACGGCAAAACAATCAGCAGTGTTATGAGCTTTTACTTTCGCGACGAAGTGTTACCCTATTATGGCGGTGGCACTGAAGAGGCCCGGCAGTATGCGGCAAATGATTTTATGTACTGGGAGCTTTTACGTAAAAGTTGCGAAAGCGGCTATAAGACTTTTGACTTTGGTCGCAGTAAGCGTGATTCCGGCTCTTTCAGTTTCAAAAAGAACTGGGGATTCGAAGCACAACCGCTGCATTATGAATATCAATTGGTAAACTCGTCAGAAGTGCCGAATCATAATCCGGCAAATCCCAAATATCAGTTCTTTATTAAAGCGTGGCGTAAACTGCCATTACCTGTAGCCAATTTGATTGGCCCTTATATTGTTAAGAGTCTGGGTTAAAGTATGGCATGGAAAATCTCTTATATTTGACACATAGAATACCTTATCCACCCAACAAAGGGGATAAAATCCGCTCGTATCATTTGCTTAAGTATTTGAGCGAACGTTATCGTGTTTATCTGGGAACATTTATAGATGTCGAGGAAGATTGGCAATATACAGAAAAAGTTAAGAATTTATGTGTTGATACCTGCTTGATCAAGCTAAATCCTAAAATTGCCAAACTGAGGTGTCTTGCAGGGTTTGCAACAGGCAATCCACTTACACTGCCTTATTATTATGATAAAGCTTTGAAAAAATGGATCGATAATGTGTTCGATAAAGAGTCCATAGCGAAAGTCGTTGTATTCTCGGCTGCTATGACTCAATATGTTCCAAAGATTAATAATGTAAAACGGTTTATTGATTTTGTCGACATCGATTCTGATAAATGGAAACAATTTGCCCAATCAAAATCCTGGCCGTTAAGTTGGATTTATCGGCGTGAATCAGAATTGCTGCTAGGCTATGAAAAACAAATTGCGCATGAATTCGATAAATCCACATTCGTATCCCTAAAAGAAGCTGAACTTTTTAAAGAAATGGCTCCGGAAGTATCTGAAAAAGTGGAATATTTCAATAATGGCGTCGATGTGGATTTTTTCTCACCCGCACATCAGCTTTCAAATCCATATTCCAGTGATAATCGTATCTTGGTGTTTGTCGGTGCAATGGATTATTGGGCAAACATTGATGCGGTCGAATGGTTTGCACATACTGTTTTTCCGTTAATACGTTCAAAGATTGACGGTGTACAGTTTTATATTGTGGGTAGCAATCCAACGCCCGAAGTTATGGCATTGGATACCTTGCAAGGAATCACGGTAACCGGAAAAGTGGAAGATGTGCGGCCGTACCTGAAATTTTCGTCTATCGCGATTGCGCCGTTGAGGATAGCGCGTGGCATACAAAATAAAGTCCTTGAAGCTATGGCCATGGAGAAAATTGTTGTTGCATCACCTCAGGCAGTAGAAGGAATACAGGCGATAAACAAAGAAGAACTCTATGTGGCAGACGGTAGCCAGGCTTTCGCCGACCAAATTATTAGCCTGTTGGAAAATAATAGCAACAATGTTCCGGTTGCAGCAAGAGAGCGGATTTTGACTGATTATACCTGGCCTGTAAATCTAGCCCGGCTGGATCATCTATTAATGCCCAACACATAAACAATAATATGAATATAACTTCATCGGATCTTATTTACAGAAAGCCGGATATCAAGCCTGTTTTATTGACGTTGCTGACGCTTGCCGGGTTTTTGATGATTTATTATCAAACCGTCTGGTCGATGGTGTTCATTTGGTACAATACGGAAACCTACAAGCATGGTTTTCTTATCCTGCCATTCGTGGTGTATATGATTTGGATAAAGCGCAAAAACCTGGAAGGAATAACGCAAGAAACCAATCCGACTGCACTGATAGGTCTGTTTATACTCGGATTTTTCTGGCTTGTTGCGGAGTTGGCCAGTATTCAGATCGTTACACAATATGCATTGGTGGCTATGTTGCCGCTGATTGTTGCGGTTATGCTGGGATACCGGATGATGTTCGCCATGGCGTTTCCTTTGGCTTATCTTTTTTTTGCTGTCCCGTTTGGGGAGATCCTCATTCCGCCATTAATTAATTTTACGGCTGATTTTACAATCTGGGCTTTGCAATTGAGCGGTATCCCTGTTTACCGCGAAGGTGCTTTTTTTTCATTGCCGACGGGTAACTGGTCCGTTGTTGAAGCTTGTAGCGGTTTGCGCTACTTAATTGCCTCGGTTACGTTGGGAACGTTGTATGCGTATTTGACTTATCATAGTTTGAGCAGGCGGTTGATTTTCATTCTGTTAGCCGTTCTTGTTCCCATTCTTGCAAACGGTATACGTGCCTATTTGATTGTTATGACCGGGCATCTCAGTGATATGACTTTGGCGGTCGGTGTTGATCATCTTATTTATGGGTGGTTGTTCTTTGGTTTTGTTATGTTCCTCTTATTCTGGATCGGTTCATTCTGGCGTGAGGATATTGACAAGGTGCAAGATGATATTCAACCACAAATAAAGAATAATGCGGATGGGAAAAATCAGGCATCAACTAGCGCTTTAATTACAGCCGCTTGTGCGGTGATTGTGATCGGAATGATCTGGCCTGCTTATGCCGTTTATCTCGAAAGTGAACGTGGAGAACAGGAACAAATTGAATTCAATTTGATACTGCCGCCAGAACATAACTGGCAGGCCAGTGAGCAATCTGTTTCAAACTGGGAGCCCGTTTATGTGGGAAATCCTGCAAAATTTTATCAAGACTATGTCAACGAGAAACATCAAAAAGTAAGCCTCTATTTCACATTCTACCCCAATCAACGGGAAGGCGATGAATTGATAAGCTGGGGCAATTTTCTAGTATCAGAAGAGGATCCCGTGTGGCGTAAAATTGCAGAATCCAATGTGTCTGCTGAAATTAACTCCAGAGTTCTAACGATGAGTCAGGTGCAGTTAAAATCATATGCGACTCAGATGCTGGTATGGCGATGGTATATGATAGGCGGGAGTGAAGAAACCGTCACTAGTCGGTATATGGCAAAAGCATTGCTGGCCAAGAACCGGTTACTGTCAGGTAAAGATTGGGGTGCAGAAGTGATAGTGGCTGCCCCGTATCGTATTAGTCCAAGTGAAGCGAAGCCGGTTCTGGAACAGTTTCTTGCAGATATGTTGTTAGAAATAGAAAATACTGTGGTAAAAATAGACGCAGATCAATCATAGATACTTACTATCAAACCGTTTTTAGTTCCTAACCATGCAAAAACCACCACTCATAGTTCATGTGATCCATCGTCTTGGCGTCGGTGGGCTGGAAAATGGCCTGGTCAATCTGATCAATGGTATCCCTGTAAACCGTTACCGGCATGCAATTATTTGCCTGGAAGAATACACCGATTTTCGCAGCAGGATTAAAAGAGATGACGTTGATATTTTTGCACTGCATAAGCGTGAAGGATATGATCTGCGGATGTACCTTAAGTTATTCAAATTATTGCGAGAACTAAGGCCCGACATAATACATACCCGTAATTTGGCCGCTTTAGAAGCGCAATTCATTGCGGTGGTTGCCGGAATTAAAAAAAGGATTCATGGTGAACATGGCCGGGATATTACCGATCTGAAAGGTGAGAATGTCAAATATAACCTGCTGCGGAGAATGATTTATCCTTTTGTCGACCAGTTTATAACAGTCAGTAAAGATCTGGAAACGTGGCTTGTTAATCGATTGGGTATATCGCCTGATCGAGTAACTCAAATCTACAATGGCGTCGACAATGAGCGCTTTTCTACAAGATCGCTTCAGTCCGGCAAAAAAGGTGCGGACGATTTTTTCTCGGATAAAACATTTGTCATCGGTAGTGTGGGCAGAATGGAGGCCGTTAAAGATTTTCCGACTTTAATACGGGCTTTCATCCTGCTTCTCGAGAAAAAACAGGAAAACTGTGAAAACCTGAGGCTTGTCATTGTTGGTGATGGCAGTTCAAGAGAACAATGTCTGGAAATGGTTCGTGATGCAGGTTGTGAGCAGTATGTCTGGCTGCCTGGTGAAAGATCGGATATCCCGGCCTTGATGCAAAAAATGGATGTGTTTGTGCTGCCTTCTCTGGCAGAAGGTATTTCAAATACGGTTCTTGAAGCAATGTCCTGTGGACTACCGGTTGTGGCAACGCGTGTCGGAGGGAATGTGGAGCTCGTTGATGAAGGCCAGTCGGGTATTCTGGTTGAATCCGGAGATGAAGCGGCAATGGTGGAGGCTTTAGCGAAATACTATGAACAGCCTCATTTAATCGAACAACACGGCAATTATGCCAGAAACAAAATTGAGACAGATTTTTCCATGGAAACAATGATTAATCGTTATTTGAACGTTTATGACGGAAAGTGAAGTAAAAATATAAACGGGTTCAGAAAGGCTCATAGATGGTCATTTTTATTTATTGTTATTAACATTGCTATGTCATTTGTCAATATTTCTGATCAGATGGAGAAACAGTTGGGTAATACAGATGGTAGTAGTTCAGTCATGCAAATACCGGGTTTTTGCCTTGATGAATTCGGTAAACCGATTATCAATAGCGACGCCCCAAGCCTTTATGCATTTGGCCATCTTGTTCGGTGCACCGAAACGTTAATACTGGATTTATTCAGCCGTGGTTTGTTGTCAGGTACCACGCATACATGTCTGGGGCAGGAATTATGTCAGATGAGTGTGGTTCGAGCATTAACAGAACCGGACGATGTTGTGTTATCAAATCATCGTAATCATGGTCATTTTATGACATACAGCGGCAATTTCCTGGGTCTGGTCGCCGAAATTATGGGAAGAGAGGCCGGTGTGTGCGGCGGTTATGGAGGAAGCCAGCATATCGCTTATCGTCATTTTCACAGTAACGGTGTTCAGGCCGGCATGACGGGGATCGGAGCAGGCATCGCTCTGGCAAGGAAGTTAAGTGACAGTAATGGTATTGTCGTGTCAATGATTGGTGATGGAACGCTGGGTGAAGGACTGCTGTATGAAAGTATGAACTTGGCGTCGGTCTGGAACGTATCCATGCTTTTTGTCGTTGAAAATAATGGTATAGCACAAACGACCCCGACAAGTGAAACCATAGCCGGAGCAATTGCTGACCGCGGCAAGGCGTTTAACTTGAAGACCTGGACGCTTGATGATGCATCGGCAGACTTTATCAAGAATGTGGAAAATGTAGTTCAGGAAATACGTGCTCACACAGGTCCTGGTTTATTGGAAATAACAACCTGCAGGCTTGGCCCGCATAGTAAAGGGGACGACTTAAGAGACGCGGAAGAGAAAAAGAGAATAGCGGAAAGAGATCCGTTGGCTGCGCTGGGAAGGAAATTAACGGATGAACAACGCACTGAGATTGAAGAAAGAAATCTTGTCTTTTTGAAAGAAGTTGAAAAAGAAGCGCTTGCGTCGCCTGAGTCGAGTTTTGCAACGGCACCCGAGCATATTCACCGGTCAAGACAAATCGATGCAATTCCATCGATGGATGCTGAATTTGGAAATGTGCGCGGGGCCATTAATGCGGCCTTGCATGGTTTGCTGACCCATACCAATGATGTGATAGTGCTGGGTGAGGATCTGCATGAACCCTATGGTGGCGCATTTAAAGTGACTGCGGGTCTCTCGGATACATTCTCAGGCCGTGTTATTTCGACGCCGATCAGTGAGGCAGGGATAACCGGTGCGGGGATCGGGTTGTCCATGTCGGGTTACCGGGCGATTGTTGAAATCATGTTCGCTGATTTTTTGACCTTGTGCATGGACCAGATTTACAATCATGCCGTCAAGTTCCCCGGAATGTTCAAAGACTGTGAAGTGCCAGTAATCATTCGTGCTCCCTGCGGGGGTCGTAGAGGTTATGGACCAACGCATAGTCAGAGTTTGGAGAATCTGTTTATTTCTGTACCGGGGCTGACGGTACTGTACGGCAGTCATCGCCATAATGTAGGTCAGTTATTGATTGACGCGGTAACATGCTGGCCTAATCCCACCGTCTTTCTAGAGCATAAGCTGCTTTATGGTGAAAAACAGTCTTCCGGGGGGTATGAAACGGTTCAGCATGATCCTGCCGATTTGGGCGCAGAGTTATTTCCGACAATTCGTTATGGTCACACAGAACCGGATGTAACATTGGTCAGTTTTGGCGGAATGTTGCCTTATGTGGAGCGAGCGGCGGAATATTTGAAAAACGAAGAAGAACTTGAAGTTGAAATCATCGCTCCGTCGATGTTATCGCCGTTGCCAAGGCAAACGTTGCTGAATGTGTTGCTTGCACGGCAGAGGATTTTAGTGATTGAAGAGTCACACCATGAATTTGGCTTTAGTGCTGAACTGCTTGCCTGTCTGATGGAGAACGGTTTTGCAGGTCAGGCGGCGCGCGTCGGCATGCCCCCTGTGCCAATTGCATCTGCTCGCAGTTTGGAGCAGGATCAATTATTGGATGAAAGAATTATCGTTGATAATGTGCTTGATCTGTTTTAGATCCATAACAAAAGGAAGTGGTTAATGGCTACGCCGATACATGTACCGAGAATAAACAATAATGATGATGAAGTTAAACTGATAGCGCTTGAAGTTGCTGTCGGAGATCATGTTGATGAAGCGCAAGTTATTGCACAAATAGAAACGGATAAAGCCGTGGTTGATGTGGAATCACCTGCAGCGGGTTATGTTCTGGCTATTGAGGGCGAGCTGGAGGAAATGCTGGTCGTCGGTCGTGTTTTTGTCTGGTTGGGCGAAAATAGCGATGAAAAAATCCCTGAGCCGTCCAAAATGGCTCGTGACCAAAAAATTTCAGGACAAACCGGCACACCAACTGCGAAAGCGCGCGCCTTGTTGCGCAAACACGGTATTGATGTAAGTGAAGTGCCGGTTAGTGGTGACCGTTTGAGTGTGGTTGATGTTGAGCGCTACTTACAATCACAAAACCGGTTGCCTGGTGCAGATCAAACCGATACCGCTGTTAAATCCAGAGAAATGAAGCCTGCAGTGACCGGGAAGGCGCAGAAGCTGGAAAATGTTGAACGCGGTATGTTGTCGACGGTTATCTGGCACAGAGATGTGGCAGTGCCTGGTTATATCGAATTAGCGTACGAACAGTCTGCATGGAAAGAATATGCACAATTGTTTGCACAAAAGCATGGTTTGCTGCTGGATCCTTTATTATCAGTTATGGCATGGCGGTTGGTTGAAATTGCCATGGAAACGCCGCGCCTGAATGCGACGATCTGGGATGCAAAGCGCTATGAGTATGATCAAGTTAATCTTGGTTTTACTGTACAAGCGGGCAATAATCTTTACCTGGTTGTTGTGCAAAAATCCGATGAAATTGATGAATTGTCTTTCGTCAATAAAATGGTTGATTTGCAGCGAAAAGCAGCTGCACATCAACTTAAGCCGGATGAACTGGAAAATGCAACCATTGGTTTTTCCAGTATGTCGCGCTGGGGTGTGGAACGCCACGTTCCAATACTACCGCCGCATACGGCGCTCATGATTGCGCATACGGTTAATATAAAAGGAGAAGGTGTTTTGGGTGCTTCATACGATCATCGTGTATTAAATGGCGGTGATGTTGTTAAAGTGCTAAAAAAGCTGAGCAAACCTAAATCACAAGTAAAATAATGGATAGACAGATACTATGAAACTTGATAAGGCCTCCATTGAGACGGAAATAAAGAACAAAATAATTGAAATTGCTGATGGACTGGGATGTGATGCAACGGGTCTGCAGTCGGATGATATTATCCCGGCAACCGGTTTTATTGATTCGGCGGGCTTGCTTGAACTGGTTGCATGGTATGAATCTTTTTACGACATAAAAATAGAAACAGCCGAAATTACCATTGACAATTTGGGAACACTTTCAGCAATGGCCGACTTTCTGCAAAAACGTAAAGGGTTAGCGTAATTTTTTCAGTCGTTAAAATTTGATTATGTCACAGATTACCATTGAACCAGTAACATCTGAAACGCTACATGAATTTGCGCAGTTTCTTCATCATCATTTAAGCAATGGTCGTTCTCCTGAACGATGGGCTTCTGAGCTTGGTACAAGCTGGAACGAGGAACGGCCCAATTATGGTTTTGTCCTGAAGGATACAGGAGAAATTGTCGGCGGTATTGGTGCATTCTACAAAACCCGTACAGTCCATGGAAAAGTTGAAAAGTTTTGTAATATAACCAGTTGGTGCGTGCTCGATAAATACAGACAACATAGCATGCGGCTGGCACTGTCGATTATCAATCAACCGGGGTATCACTTCAGTGATTTCACGCCAACTCAAGTGGTCAGTGCAACATTACGTTTTTTTAAATTCGAACCGCTGGATGAGCGGATTGCCGTTATTCTGAATCTGCCATGGCACCCATTTGACCGGCATAAAGTCTTGTATCGCGCTGAAGATATTGAACAAATATTGACAGGAGAAGCGTTACAAATTTACAAGGATCACGTGACTTTTCCCTGGCTAGAGCATTTGCTGGTGGGAGAAAAAGATCGGTACTGCCATATCATATACAAAAAGACCCAATTTAAAGGGTTGCCGGCCGTAATGATTTATT
>JAGRFM010000242.1 GCA_020446045.1 Nitrosomonas sp. | reverse complement strand
GTGTTCGCCAGTTATGCTGCACTTTTTGAGGCCTCTCGTTTTTTTCAATCCGCCGACCGCTTCGTATGCTGATTCCCGATTTCGCTGCTGAAGTTTCTTGTGTATGTCCTGTTTGACGACTCTTCATATAAATAGCTTCCTGTTTTGGTGTGATATGTTTTCCAGGCAAGTTCTTTCTCCTATTTAATAGGGTAAGAACTTATTCTGGCGTCCACACTCAACCGGTCAAGATAATTGTCGTCTGACCGGACAGGTTAATTGTCGTCTAATACGCAACACCGGGAAGAGAATTTGAGCCGCTTACGCAAGCGGCTGTTGTCGAGTCATTGGTAAGGTTCATATCTCCTGATCCTTTTAAAGATAGAAGACAGCTTTTAGAAGGGCGCAGGTTACAAAGGACGGACGCCGAGACACTTCAAAAATTTCCCTTTAGAAATTTGTTCATAGATGGGAACGATGAAGCCATATATAAGATACTTTTTAATTTTTTTAAAGCAGTTGAAAATAAATGGCCATCCGCATGGAATGAGTTGCAACGAAAAGGAAATCTTCTGCCAAAATCTAATGCGTTTAAGGCATTGATGAAATTTCTAAAAAGTGACGTTTATTTGAAATTGGTGGGTAATAATATTGGAGATATTCCGTCTTTAGAGGATTTTTCTGACATTTTTCGAGATATTGATTTGGAAGATAAAGATTTTACGACACGCAATTTTGCTCCTGGCAGTGGCGGTCAATCTGCATTCTATAAATTGCTAACTGGCCAACTATCTAAAGAAGATTTTTTTGAAGATCAGTCTTGAATATTGATTTAGGTTTAATTTATTGAATTCTTAGTATAATAGATTCCGCGCCCCGTACCTTTGCTTTCGATCAAACCTAAATTCAATAGCTTTTCAAAGTCAAGTTTCCTTGCCGCAAGGCTTCGGGTAGAAATACTCCCATACTCTCGCTGTGTGATACTGCCGTGTTCACTGATGTAATCGAGAATTTGTTTGTGATGCGGTTCAAGACGCGGTAGTGGTGATATTGTTTCAGGTAATGTTTTACGAATGCGCCGCAACTCATCCAGAATTCCGTCCGCGAAATATTCCAACCAATGCGTAAAATCGATAGAGTTTTTTAATTCGTAATAATCACCTTCAAGACCGACAGCCTTGAAATAGCGCGTGATGTTCTGGTTGTAATAGTTCTCGAAACTGAAAATCTCAAACAAATCCAGTCCGGATTTACCTAGAAGAGCCGTTGTCAGTAAACGTGCAGTGCGTCCGTTTCCGTCCATAAATGGATGGATAATGACATATTGGCGATGGAACAAACCGGCCAGAATAATAGAGTCGATTTTGCCAATATGCGTGTTCACAAAATCGTTCAATTCATTTAACAGAGCCGTGACATCTTTCACATCTGGTGGAATAAAAACAATTTCATCAATTTTTCTTGGATTACGAATAACGACCGGTGCTTGCCGGATATGGCCACAGTCGTCTGGATTGTCCATTAATCCATCAACAACCTGTTTTTGTATTTTTTCAAGCGTTTTCAGGTCGAGCGTAAATTTACCGGAACGCACTGAGGTGTAAAGTGCTTGTAGTGCTTTATTGTAATTAAGAACTTCACGTTCGGTATCGCGCACATGCTCTTTTCTGGTTTTGAGGAGTTTTTTTACATCGGTCAGCGGCAGCGGATTGCCTTCAATACTGGTCGAAGCATAAGACGATAGCTCTCTGGCTTCCAATTCCAGACGTGCCAATGTTTTTTTGGTTATACCAAAACCTTTGATTTCGCCAATCGCTTCACCAATTTCTCGCATGGTCAAAAGCAATTGGTCTGTAATGGTGTATTTAGGCTTCCAGTTCATAACCACAATATAGCCTCAAATTAGCCGTAATGCAACGCATTAATGACCACAAAATGGCTTTAAAGTAGCCGATAGCTTAGGGCTGTGCCCTCAGCGCACTTCATAAAAAATAGACAAGGCCGTGTTCTCGGGGCAAGCCCCTGCGAGCCGCACCAACCTTATCGATTTTTCATTCCGTTTGCACACCCCCTGTTCGCCACGAGGCAGGGTTGCATGAGCAACCCATTTTTTATTCAGGAGGTAAGCAAAATGACTATTTTCTACGCACAACCCTATGATATTTCAGCTTGTGGTTTTTACTTTTCGGACATGGAAGAGTATGACACAAAATATTCCAAATGCCGTAACAACTTCGGCGGTCAGGTCGAGGAATTTGAAATTCAATTTATCGACGGTGAATCCATTGATGCACAATTGTTTGAAGCACTCAGTGCCCATCAGGGAAATATTTCCTATTTCATTGATGCAATTGATGAATGGGAAGAATACGAAAAACAAGCTCTGATTATCGCCGTTGGCGAATGCGGCTATGATTTCGATGTCACCGATAACGATTTAAGCGTCATTGAGAATGTCGATATTTATTATGTCGATAGCTTGCGCGATTTGGCTGAATCGTTCGTTTATGAAGGACTATATGGTGAAATTCCAGACACCTTGCAATCCTATATTGATTACGATGCGATAGCCCGTGATCTGTCTGTAGATTTCAATGAAATTGTTATCGACGATACACGCATAGTTTATGCGTGTTCGTAAAAGGATTCAGTAAAAATTTAGGTACTGCCAGCTTTAAGCTGGCAGTATTTTTTGAGAGGTAAAAAATTCGCGCCGCCGAAATCCGTTGGCTTTCGGCGGATGTTGGTTAGAAATTGTTGTTCTAAATTTTCCGTTTGTATTGTTCACAGCCCTCACTCACGATTGCAACGACACGACAGAACGAAACTCGGACAACAATTTTTTGCGGAGCGTATTGAACCAAAATTTTTCCCGTTCGTGAATTTGCGCGTGACAATGATGATGAACCGGAAAAATTTTCTTAATGCATCCCGCATAATATGCGGGATTATCGGCTTTGCATTGCCTGCAATCCGGTACAGGTGAAAATTCACCTTTTTGCGCCAGTCTGTATATATCATCCGAATCTTCCGGCAGGGTGCTTCCGATACACAGGCGCACATAACAATGATGGTGTTTGTCGATTTTGGATGAAACGGCAGCGTGTTCATGGTTGAAATGCCGGTTACAAACCAGACAGGTTTTGCTACGCCGGATCACATCCTCATGAAACACTCTGTTCCTGAGAGCACCTTCGGCGAATAATTTCCATTGCGTTTCATAGTCTTTAAAAATGGGCCGCACATGACGTTTGCGGATTTTTGGAATCAGAAAAAACGGAATATGTTTTTTCCGTTTTGATGTTTTTTTCATGGTACGGTCTTTCTCTTGGTTTTGAATGGCAAAAAAACACCGCCGAAACCGTGTGGTTTTCGGCGGTGCATCAGATGATGAAATGTAGATTGGAAAGGTAATCCCCCCGAAAAATAACAGGAGTCAAAAGTAGAATTTTCTAGTAATTTATAACGGTGTTACGTTTGTTCTGTGTTATCACGCAAGGCTTGCAGCATGATTTCACGCTCTTCCAGCAAGTGTAATCCGGCGCGAAGGACTTCGTTTTTGGAACCGTAACGCCCAGACTTAATCTGGCATTCCAGAAATTCTTCAAAATGCTTGCCCAGTATCACGCCGGCACTTTTTCGTTTGATCAAGAATATGAATCCGGCAATCATCCACCAATAATGTGTGATGATACTGACGGGGGCATAAAGCAGCTTATAATCGAGGCCCCATACTGTGCGCGTGTCGGTGAACATATTCTTCAGACTGTATGTGTCGTAAAGCCTGTTCGCCCACCTCATGATAGTGGCGGACTTCCTTACGCAAAACCAGCATGTCCTGATGGTAACGCTCGCGCACCTCAGAAACACGTTCCTGCAAACGTTGACGTTCATGTAACTGGCGGTTGATAACAGCCTGTTTTTCATCGCGGTCGCGTATGTCATTGTCCTGAACCTCTGCTTGATTTTGTGTTTTTATTTTTTGATATTTTCCGGTGAAACGGTGCCAGATACCCGATAATCCGCGTGGCAAGCGAGCGACCCGTTGTTGTTCTTCCTGTTGCCAACGCATCTGTTGCTGCTGTTCCAAAGCATCGCGCTGGCTTTGATGCTGAGTTTTCATGGTCTGGATGGTGCGTTTCAGCGGCACGTAATCTTTTTTTCGTTGCTGATGCACACTATCAATATGCCGTTTGAGCACATCATTCATGGATTGGCTGATTTCGGCCTTCACTTGTTGCACATCCGGCAAGGGTTCCGGCTCATTCAATCGTTGCTTCAGTTCTTTGGATTTCACACCCGTCCAACGGCTCAGCGAATAGACTTCGCCTTTATAATCCACCGCTACAAAGCCGCGCCGGTCACCACGCGCCAGCCAGAAACCATGATCTTTCAATGCAGCCTGAAAGGAGTGTTGATTGTCCGATCCATCCCATACTTGCCGGAACAATTGTTTCAGCATACGCGGATCATCGTGCGTGCGTTTGGCCTGTTGCCATTCGGCACGGGTAAAATTCAGCGGATTGCGGTATTGTTTATCAATAAACCCTTGCGGCAAATGCCAGCCATGCTCCAGATAGAGCTGTTTGGAAATGTCATTCAGTTTCAATTTATAATGCGGCAGATTAATAGCCTTCATTTCATTCGCATCAATGCGGCTCCAAACCGCATGCACATGGCGACGGCCTTCTTTTTCGTGAAAGACGATAACGCGCGGCTGACCGGTCAGGCCGGTACGTTCTTCAATCTGCGCAATCGCTTTTTCAAAATATTCCGGTGGTGCGATGACATCCTGCGGCGGGTTGAGCGATACCGAAAACATGAACTGTCTGCATTTTGTGCCGCGTGATACCGCATGGATTTCATCGAATGCGTCCATAACACTGTCGGACATGAAGCCGGAGATTTCATAGACCTCCACGTGCTCGTTATCCTGTGTGTTCATCAAATGTCGCGCCAGTTGCCGGGCACCGCCGCGCTGATTGCCTTCTAAAATCATGGGTCATTGCTTTCATTCAGGCCGAGGGCCTTCATCAACATCGCGCGGATTTCAATGATGGCCTTGCAGGCTTCTTGCAGTAATTTTTCCGTTTCCGGCGTGACAATCCATGTGTTGCTGTTAATCCCTCTGGCAATCTGATTCAGATTGTTCCAGCATTGCGTTTGCTTAATCAGTGCGAACAATTGCGCCAATATTCTGTAATCCTTGATCGGGCGTTTTACGCGCCGTTTGCGTGGCGTGGCATCATCGCCAAAGATCAACCAGCGAATGAAAGCACTGACCGTCATACTGCCCGCATTGCGCTCCAGCCACGCTCTTTCCTCCAGCGATACGCGGAAACATATGGGTGAAAATTCTGATTTTTTCTTCTCGGACATTTATCATAACTTTCTTGGATAGACGTGAAGGATAGCGCGGCTCACCCATTAGTCTGGGCGGCTATGCAAACAAAAAAGCCGGATCAGATCGATCCGGCTTTAAAAACGAAATTGAAATTGATATTCGGGTCAGAACTCTGGCTCAGGTATATCCATAAAAATATCCCCGCTAAGTCCCCGCAATACGCGTTCCCATTCCTCTAAAATACTGAAAATTTGGTTCGACAACGCTATGTCTTGGCGCACCAGGGCAGTTTTCAGCATGAAACTGTTTATACGCCGTTCCACGCAAACGCTGGTGTCGGATGCACAAAGAGTTTTTTAGAGAACTTGCAGGCCAAAACCTTATTTTTTATGCCCCATTCATTTAATCACTCGGTCTGCGCATCCGCCATTTTAACCCGCACCTCCCCTAAATTAGCCCGAACCGTTTGCGTTGATGGATGATCATCCCCCAGCATTTTTACCAAAGTAGCCAGCGCCAGCTCATAGTAATCAATCGCCTTTTCATATTGCCCCAGCGCATACCAAGCCAACCCCAGATTATTTTGATCTCTCGCCACATCAGGATGGTCCTCGCCATAGGTCTTGAGGTCACTGGCCAGCGCCAACTCATAGTAATCAATCGCCTTGTCATATTGCCCAAGCGCTCTCCAGACTTCCCCCAGATTATTTCGATCTCTCGCCACATCAGGATGGTCCTCGCCATAGGTCTTGAGGTCACTGGCCAACGCTTGCTCAAAGTAATCAATCGCCTTGTTATATTGCCCCAGCGAAACCCAAGCTACTCCCAGATTATTGCGACGTATCGCCACTTTAGGATGATCTTCGCCATAGGTTTTGAGGTCACTGGCCAATGCCAGCTCATAGTAATTAATCGCCTTTTCATATTGCCCCAGCGCATACCAAGCCAACCCCAGATTATTTTGATCTCTCGCCACATCAGGATGGT
>JAGRFM010000045.1 GCA_020446045.1 Nitrosomonas sp. | reverse complement strand
TCTCCTTAAGTTTTAATTTCAAATCCGTTGCATTGGCCTGATCCATGATCAAACCTGCGATGGTGAAACTATAAAACAACAATCACTCCCAATTGTGGAGACAATGTAAACTCTTTGTGAAATGTGAGGGAGAGGAATTTGGCTTGGTTAAATTTTATCGGTTTTATTGATAAGAAACCGATTCGGATTCTGTTTCAGATTGAATTCACTTACTCTAATGTGTTGTTTTGGCTTATTACAAGTTAGTGAGAAGCAAATGATCCTGCTACTAACTTATGTTATCCGAAACACTTTTGAATAGGCGGGCGACTGATAATCACAAAAGTCGTGGCATTTTATATATGATTATCAAAAAGGATAATTAAAGAAACGCCAAAATGATTTGTCAAAAAGATTGATAGATAGATTACTATCCGGATGACGAAATGAAAAAGCCATTTTCTTATTTTGAACATGATGCTGATATAGGCATAGTCGGCCAAGGCAAAACTGTGGAGCAAGCGTTTGAATCTGCCGCCCGGGCAGTTTTTTCGATCATGACCAATTTGGACGCCATACATGCACGCGATGAAATCAGGGTTGAATTTGAAGAAACTGATTTGGAATTCGCATTGGTTATCTGGATTAATTTAATACTTGGCAAAGCGCGAGAGTCAGGTATGGTTTTTAATGAATTTCATCTTCAAAGGAATGGTCAATATTGGCACGCCGAGGTAAGCGGAGAAAAATGGCGCGAAGAACATGAACGCGGCGTCGAAGTGAAAGGTGCGACTTTCACCATGCTCTCGGTTAAACAGAATCCTGGGGGGTGGGAAGCACGTTGCGTAGTGGATGTCTGATATGAACCTGGATCAATTAAAACAACTACAATCCTATCTTTGGACTTTACCGCACGCATCCACTGAACAACGCGCGGAAGTGTTGTTGTACGGTAACGCTGCGTTGTTGAAGAGTATGGACGATAAAGTGCTCGAGCAGATTGCTAATGTTGCGCGATTACCGGGGTTGGTCGGCGCCGCGATGACGATGCCGGATGCGCACTGGGGTTATGGGTTTCCGATTGGCGGTGTCGCAGCTTTTGACGCAGAACAGGGCGGAGTGATTTCTGCAGGCGGGGTCGGTTTCGATATTTCCTGCGGCATCCGATGCCTGCGCAGTACGATGACCGTGCAGGATGCTGCAGAACGATTTGCCGAGCTTGCCGATGCACTCTACAAGACCATACCCGCTGGAGTTGGCGAAGAAGGTCATATTAAAATGAATCCTGCGCAACTCGATCAGGTACTTCGTGGTGGCGCACAATGGGCCGTTAAAGCGGGTTATGGCACGACAGCCGATCTCGAATTTGTTGAAGAAAACGGTTGCGTGACTGACGCGATACCGGAAAATGTTTCCGATCTGGCGAAAAAACGCCAGCGCGGTGAAATGGGAACGCTGGGTTCAGGCAACCATTATCTGGAAGTGCAATTTGTCGACCGGATTTTTGACCAGGTAGCAGCAGATGCTTTCGGTCTGAACGAAGGTCAGATTATTATTTCCATACACTGCGGTTCGCGCGGACTCGGTCATCAGATCGGAACGGATTACCTTATGATGTTAGCCAAGGCTGCGAATCGTCTCGGTATCAAACTGCCGGACCGGGAACTGGCGTGCGCTCCCATCAAATCATCGGAAGGACAGCGCTATATCGGTGCGATGAATGCCGCAATCAACTGCGCTTTGGCAAATCGTCAAATTCTGACACATTTGACACGCGAAACGTTTAACACGGTTTACCCAAACATCCATCTCGACACTCTGTTTGACGTCTCGCACAATATCCTGCAAAAAAGAGCACCACGAAGTTGATGGCATCAGCCGTCAACTGTACGTCCATCGCAAGGGGGCAACGCGCGCATTGGGTCCCGGCCATCCTTCCATTCCTGAACGCTATCGTGCTGTAGGTCAACCTGTCATCATCGGCGGCAGCATGGGTACCGGATCATATATTCTTGCCGGCAATGCAGGTAATCCGGCATTTGCTTCAGCAAGCCACGGCGCGGGTCGTGCGATGAGCCGGCGTCAGGCATTGAAACAATGGGATGGCCGTGCATTAATTCACGACCTTGAACATCAAGGCATACTGATTCGTACTCGTTCGTTAAGAGGAGTGGCCGAAGAAGCACCTGCAGCGTACAAGAATGTCGACCTCGTTGCAGAAGCAACCGAACAAGCAGGCCTTGCCCGACGCGTTGCCTTTTTACGGCCTAAAGTCTGTATTAAAGGATAAAAAGGTTAAGATTGATGTAGCAGCCATCACATTAGCACACCATCTTTTGGTTCTAATGGTGCAGGAACCGAATCTTCCCCAAGCTGTTGTCTTAAATCGATTTCAATATTCCGGCAGATAGCCGACATCGGCACATCTTCCAGTTTTCCTTCAAAAGGTTCTTCGGTACGATTTCCAATGCGTTCAGTGATCGTAAAAATCGTGGCCAAAATAACATAAATTGGAAATGCGCCCCACCCTAGATGCTGGACAAGTCCGAGAGGAAGCAGCAACACAAAAATCCAGACAAATGATTTAATCAACAACCACGCTTTATAAACGTGGTTGTTGATTTGGTTTTCATGCTAGCAGGATATCCAACCCGCAAAAAATATGAAGGTATTACAGTTTAGAAATCAGAAAAAGATAACTTGTCAGAACCGACAGTATTAATTATTTCCGCCAGGATTTTTTCCCGGCTATTTATCGCCCGCTTAACTGTATCATCGCGCAAACAAAACTGACAAACAATCCCGTCAGTATATACGCTAGCACCGCACCTTCTCCGGTAATAAAAAAAATTAAAAATAGAATGATGGAAATAGCTAAAGAAGCAATCATTATGTTTTTTATCATACCAGGGCTACTCTTTTTAGTTGTAAGGGTTTGTCAACTTCACGTCAAAACGATCAGATTATCTGCGTGAATTATACCAAGCTGGCTATGAAATGGGTTTAATCCTAAAAACAAGATGATTCAATAAACATGAACTACGATTACTCAGCCTTGACGGTGCGCGGTGTAGGATTCTTTTTCGCGATCAGTGGATGCCAGATACGTAGCGCGTCGATAATATCGTTCCTCCATGACCCGCCGCCCAACCGCGATTGCTGTCGATAATCCAGATCGTTTCAACCAGCACAACGTCAGTTATCAGAACGGGGGGGTGGCTTGTAATGAGGTTTCTCGCTTTACTGTATTGTTGTTCGTCATCAGCCAACAGATAGC
>JAGRFM010000241.1 GCA_020446045.1 Nitrosomonas sp. | reverse complement strand
GGTGGCCGCATTCAATCTGAGTATAGCGTCATAGATGTTGAAGGTATTTCCAGCCAATCATTAATAGATGACCCAACCTTCTATTCAGCCTGGGGTTTGAGTATTACTGAAAACCTGGGAAATGGAATAAAAGCATTTGCGGTAATTGACTATGGCTTTAATTTGAGCGGCAACATAGGCGCCGCTCGAGAACGCTATTTAGGTCTTTCCATCGACACCTTAGGACAATTAAAATTTGGCCGGATTCATTCGTTATTTGCTGATTATGCGGGTGGTTGGACGATTGACCCTTTTGTTTACACCACATTACAAGCTGCCGGTAGTGGCGGCACTATGATTGCGAGTGCTAACGGCCTGGGTTCAGGACCATACACAGCAGTTAACAGCGTTGTACGTTTTGAATCTGTTTCAATGAATGGTTTTTCCTTTGCAGC
Source organism: Nitrosomonas sp. (assembly GCA_020446045.1). Classification (GTDB taxonomy): domain Bacteria; phylum Pseudomonadota; class Gammaproteobacteria; order Burkholderiales; family Nitrosomonadaceae; genus Nitrosomonas. Next base: position 17,561 of record JAGRFM010000241.1, on the reverse strand, counting down.
CATGATGATGCCCGGTGACTCAAACAGTCTTGAGGCTGAGTTGGGTGGTCTTTTGGGTGGAGCCGGCAACAATGGCGGTAATACAGGTGGCGCCAATGGTGAATGGGACTTCCAGGTGATGGGTAAATACACATACGACCACCAGGATCACAAGTTTGATATATTTGGCGGTTACTCCAGAGACAACGTGAGTACTATTCAGAAAAATGTCGCTACGGCTAATCTGAAATCTGAAGAAGTAGGACGCGTCGGCGGTGTTTGGTCCTACAAACAATTTCAGATTCAAGGGCAGTATGAATATGTCAGCAACGCTCTGGGTGCTGCGACTTGTTCTAACGCTGCGGCTTTAGGCACTCCCGGCTCGGCTTCCAGGCAATGTAATTCTTCTATGAACGCAGGTGGTGATGGCTCTGCATGGTATGTTGGTGGCCAATATAAAATAGGTAATGCAACTTTGGCCCTGCAAGGCGGTATGACTGAAGCGAATAGCACAAATTTTGAGGCAAAACGAAAAGCAGAGAGTTTCACCGTGGGTATGCTGTATCACCTAAGCAAGCGTTCCAATCTCTTTGGTGGCTATCAACATGTGAATTTGAAGGATAGAAATGCCTTAGTAGATCGGGATCGAAATACCTGGACAGTGGGCTTGCGTCATCAATTTTAAGGAAACTAGGGACTGTACCGTTAACACATTCCGTTCATGCTGATTGCTGTTGGTCGAGTTTAAGCTTATCCGGCAAGTGCGTATTCGACGATAGAGGAACTTGCAAAACTCAGAAATCAAGCTGAATTAATGGCCCGAATAGCCAAAAATATGAAAGCAGCCCTTCCATAGGTGATAAGGTTGATCTGTTTAAAATCTCAAAATCATCGACAAATGAAAAAGCAACAGGAACTGGTGACTACGCTGGAGCAGGCTCGCATAGAAGAATTTGTCGTTACCTGTCACAATTATCCGGGGCGGCCTGCAAATGACCGCGCAGCCATATCGAAAGCATTTGTGGATGGGAAAGTATGCGCAGGATTCCGGGTGAGTCAACGTTTTCGTGAGCGTTCGCCGAATTTTCGAATTTGTGCTTGGCCGAGCGTGCGCATAAAGCATTGATTCGGGGGAGTTATGCGGATGATTTGATGGATCACATTTCCCGCGACTCGACGGCGATAGAAGGAAGAGAAAAGCCTACCAAAAAAACAGCGGCCAAAATGACTTTGGCAAAGCGTGGGCGTCCAAAACACGGTGAGGTTCGAGGCGGACAGCAAACACGCATTGAGAATAAGCGGCCGGTATGACACTGACTGACATGATCGCAGATCTGTCACAGCAATTCCATGCACCAGTTAAACTGGAAACGCCGAAATAATTCCTCGCAGCTCAAGCCCGGCAGCGTACCGATGCTGATGGACACTTGCGCATGGCTATTGTTATCGCTCAACATAGAGGCATTGAAGGATCGTTTCGTGACTATATCGGCGCCGAACAAGCGGTTATGGCGATTGAACTCATCATTATCGATAGGGGTAAAAAAGAACAATTACAATCACAATTACAATCACAACGACAGCGCCAGATTGACGAATTGTACAAGCAGGTCGAAAACGATGAAGTTTTTCAAGCTGCCCAATTTATACAGACGCTCAAAAAATTGAAAAAAGTTTTAAACTAATCTCAGATCGATTCGAAGTTGAGCGATAATCTAACTTTTCACCACTTTCAGTATAACAACCATCCGCCTGAGTCCCGGCAGTTAATAGAACAAGGGCGGCAACAAACAGGTATTCAATTCTTGCTAGTTCGAACACTTCTTTTATTCAAAAACTGCGAAAGGCAAATCAGCATTGCCGCTGTTTTCCAGGGCCTTTTTCTATTTGCTTTTTTAACAGTTTTCGTAACCACTCATCCGGTTTTTGCCGCAAAGAAAACCGATTCATTTCAGGTCATCGAAGCCGCTTTGAAAGAAAGCAGAACCAAATTTAACGTGACATTAGCGGATATAGAAGATCGTATCACTACGCTAAAAAAAATCGATACGTTGAATAACGCACAACAGGCCGAATTATCGTCGTTGATTCAGGCACACGATTTTTTACACAAAAGTATCGAATCGGTTGACCTGGCGATGCAGTATGTTCAGTCGTCTCAGAATGTGCCATCGCAGCTGAAAGCCATTGAACAGAAACTGGAAGCGCCACTGCAAGACGAAGAACTGAAACCGGAAAAGATTGATATCAAGCAACCGCTCGAAAAGCTGGAATCTCAGTTTGAAACGATTCGGAAAGCACTGGCTGATGCACAAAAATACCGAATCGATACGGAACAGGAAATCGTCAGGCGCAATGAACGGCAGCCTAAAATACAGGAAGAGCTCACACTTGCCCGCAAGCGGATAGAGGAATTGGAGCAAGCGATAACGGCTATGCCGGACAAGGCAAGAGAGCTATCCACTGAAACGCAGAAAGAAGCGAATACCGCTGAACTGGATTATTTGAATCAACTGATTCAGAAATTGGAGCTTGAAGATAACAGCTATAACCTGCAGCGTGAATTGTTACGCGCCCAGCGGCAGCTGGCGGAACGGCAAGTGCTGATCGCTGAACGCAATAACAATATTTTTGAACAGATAATCAATAAACTGCGTTCCGAAGCAGCGGCACGTGTCAAGGAAGTAGCCGATACCGCCAGTCAGCAAGCTGAGGACGCACACCCCTTGGTTCGGGCCATTACCGAAGAAAACAAATCACTGGCTGCGGAACTGGAAAAAATAACCGCCAACAGCTCGGCTTTGAGTGAAGAAAAAAAATCACTCAATCAATTGTTAACATCAATTCAACGCAATTACGATCGAATCCGGGAAAAAATTGTCCAGACCGGTTTAACCAATGCCATTGGCCTGAAACTGCGCAATGATCGCAAACAATTGCCGGACATTGGTTTGCACGAAAAGAAAATAGAACTGCGCAATCTCGAAATCAACCGTGTTCAGCTCAGACGCATAGAACTCGAAGACCGTCTGCTTGAGATGGTTGATTTGTATCAGGAAGTGCAACGCCGCCTGGCAGACACAAAAACAGAACTGAGTGAGGCGCAAGAAAAAGAACTGCTCCCCGTTATTTATCAAACGTTACTGAAGCAGAAAGATGATTATCTGGATGAATTGATCAATGCGTATGATGTTTATTTCGATAAGAAACTGTACCCATTACTTGAAAAAGAACAGCAATTAATTCTCCTGATCAGGGAATACAAAGACTTTATCGATACCCGAATTTTGTGGATACAAAGCGCCCCGATGATTCAACTGCAGGACATCCAGCGGCTGGGAGCGGCTACGGCCTGGCTGCTCAACCCGGAATCCTGGATCAAAATCGTCACATTGCTGGGTCAGGATCTCAATGAAAATTCGCTGTTCGTCATGCCACTGCTGCTTATTTTCACAGTATTGTTATTTCTGCGGCGCTATCTGAGAGAAAAATTATCTGAATTAGGTCGCTATGTCACTAAACTTAGTAAAGCCCAATTTATCGATACGCTTTGGGCGGTTCTGGTTACCGTTCTAATGGCGCTTCCCTGGCCGTTTTTGATCTATCTGATCAGCTGGCGCATTCATCAAATCAATACCGACTCGGTCTTTGTGATGGCATTTTCTCCTGGTTTAACGGTTCTGGCCTATTTGCTTTTTGCCGGATTGTTACTGCGTCACTTATGCCGCAAGGAAGGGCTGGGGGAACTCCATTTTCGCTGGAAAACGGAAAGTATGGCATTGATCAGGAATCAGCTAGCCTGGTTTTTGCCTGTTTCGTTGCCGCTGGCTTTTGTTTTTGTGGTCACGATGGAACAACCCACCGAAGCGCATCATGAATCGCTCGGTCGTCTGTTTTTCTTCGTTTTGATGGCTGTAGCGACATTGCTGATCTACCGGCTGATACATCCGTCCAAAGGCCTGTTGCATAATTATCTGGAAAGAAACGCTGAAGGCTGGATAAATCGGCTGTCCGGCATATGGTTTCCGGCCATGCTGATTACGCCTTTCGGCCTGGCTGTAACCGCAGCTGTCGGCTATATGTATACCGCGGGACAGTTATCCCTGCTTATCATTAATTCAGTCATGCTGATTTTTGCGGTAATTATCGCCAGAGCTATGCTGATACGCTGGCTGAATATCGCACAGCGCAAGCTTGCCATAGAACAGTGGCGCAAAAAATTCGCCGCACAGACCGAGAGCGGTCAGGACGACGAAAAAACCAAATCAACGGATACCAGTGAGCAAATCTTAGCCGAAGAAGAAACACTCAATGTCGAAGCAATCAGCACACAAACCATGAAGCTGCTCAACACCGCTTACTGGTTCACCATCGTCATTGGGCTTGCATTGATATGGGCGCAGGTGTTGCCGGCATTTACCATGCTGAACGACGTCATTCTATGGAGCACGGAAATAACCAGCAGCGAAACCGGCACTGAAGTAACAAGCCTGGTTCCCATTACGCTGGCAAGCTTGTTGCTGGCCATCATTATTTTCCTCATGACATTTTTCATCAGCAACAACATTCCGGGTCTGCTGGAAATTGTAATCCTGCAGCGTCTGCCCTTTACACCCAGCGGACGCTACGCGATCACATCCATCGCACGCTATTTCATTATCATTATTGGCTTTGCAATGACTTTCAATGCATTGGGAATCGGCTGGTCAAAAGTGCAATGGCTCGCCGCGGCAGTGACAGTCGGGCTGGGATTTGGATTGCAGGAAATTTTCGCCAATTTTGTTTCCGGTCTGATCATCCTGTTTGAACGGCCAGTGCGCGTTGGTGATATTGTTACACTGGGCAACATCAGCGGGAAGGTTTCACGCATTCAGATGCGTGCAACCACAATTATTGACTGGGACAGGAAAGAATTGATTATTCCCAACAAGGAATTCGTTACCGGACAAGTCATCAATTGGTCGCTGACCGACTCTATTCTGCGCATTGTCATTCCGGTTGGTATCGCTTACGGATCTGATACCAGACTGGCGAATGAAATACTGCTATCCATCGCGCAAAACAACCCGAATGTACTCAAAGAACCTGAACCGACCTCCCGTTTTGTCGCGTTTGGCGATAGTTCGCTCAACTTCGAATTACGCGTTTTTATTCCTGAGCCCGACATGCTGCTCGAAACCCGCCATAATTTGTTAATGGAAATTGATCAACGTTTCCGCGAAGCACAAATAGAAATCGCATTCCCACATCAGGATATTCATATCAGAAGCCTTCCTGAAGAGATTTCAATTGTATCCCGAACAATACAAACCCCAATGAAAGGATGAAATGAGCTAAAAGCAGAGCATACAAGGCTTGTGTGCGCATTTTGAGTACGATTTTAACGCTGCGATGCGCGCGTCAATGAAATTTTGATCAGGCTCGGACTAAATCACGCACAAAATTGGGCAAAGCAAACACACCGAGATGTGATTCGCCATTGTAATACTGAAGCTGCTGGAGATTACGCGCCTTGATGCGGGCATCGATTTCATCTGCAGTGAACGCCTTGGGATCGAGTTGATCCGAACAAACCGCAAGCGCCCATAGCGCCCCATACAACGGGATATACATGGTACTCGGGCGCACAATCCGGAACACACTGTTGAGCCGTTGCGCAAGTTCAGAAACCCGTTCCGGATCGGCTGTCGGGGAACCGATATGCAATGTCAATGCGCCATCAGGCGTCAGCGCTTCACGGCATTGCCGGAAAAAATCCACCGAATAAAGCGGTGCTGCCGGTCCTACCGGATCGTTGAGATCAAGCGCAATCAAGTCAAATTTCTCTTCAGTTTCGCGGATAAACCGCATGCCGTCATCAACAATAACCCGCAAACGCGGATTGTCAAAAACGCCGTGGTGTACCGCCTGAAAATGCACCTTAGCCACCTTGATGACATCTTCATCAATTTCGACCATGGTAACCCGTTCAACGGATGGATGCTTCAACGCTTCTTCAGAAGAACCGCCGTCTCCGCCGCCAATGATCAACACATTTTTCGGCGCACTGTGTGCGGTCAAAGCCGGATGGATCAAATTCTCATGGTAGACAAATTCTTCCCGCTCAGACGTCATGTTGTAATCGTCCAGACGGAAAATCTTGCCGTAATGCGGCGTATCGTATATGGCTATTTTTTGATACTTCGTGCGCCATTCTCCAATCTGGCGGCTGGCCTTGACGTAAAACCCAATCGAATCATTTAACGGTTCAGTGAGCATATGCTCACCGCGATCAATAACATGCTTGGCAACCTCGTCCGGCTGGAAATAATCAACAACGGCGTCAAACAACTGCTGCGCCTTGATACTGTTATCCGCACTGTAATTGCAGACATAGACATCCAGTGTTAATCCGTTTGTTTCGGGCCAGGTATGAATCGCCAGATGCGATTCAGCCAGAACGATGGTGCCGGTGAATCCGGAATTATCGAATTGCTTGAAAGTGGCATCCATGACAGTCAATCCGGATGCATTGACCATTGCGATGCATTTTCCCTTGAATCCTTCGCCATCGAATAAGCGTTGCGAATCGCAACGGCAATCGGAAAGATCACCGATAAGATGTAGTCCGTTCATCGCACATTCTCCGGATCAGCGATGAAACAGTTTTCGGTTCGATTGACAGGATTTATTGTAGAGTTACCGCTTGGCGGCGGCATATTGGAATGTTCGTTATCGTTCAATTCGTGCAAAACCCAACTTGAGCCATTTTTTGTTACCCAAAATCCGGCATCCGGTTAAGAATTCGGCATTTACCGACCGTACGCATAGTGCATCTGATCACTACGCATGATCTTCTGATGCGCGCAAAAGGCGAATTTTACTTGGAAGTTTCACGAATGGGAATAGCTGTTTGAATTTGTTTTTACAATTTGCCTTAACACGGCTTAATTACAGCTTAATTTCTGGTTTCTGTCCAATTCTTCTTGAAGAAATTAATCAATCCACTTGAACTTTCAATATTTCTCATGCCTTCCGGATTCTAAAAAATAAATGGTAGTTGACCAGAATAACTCAAACCGTTAAGATATCGGACTTCTCAAATCCCCGATAGCTCAGTTGGTAGAGCGACGGACTGTTAATCCGCAGGTCCCAGGTTCGAGCCCTGGTCGGGGAGCCAGCTAAATCAAGGCCTTACCAGACTCAGTAACATCCCCCGAATTCGTAACGTGACAGAATCGTGACAACGGTATGACTTTGCTGTCACGTGTCGACTCAATTCTGGATGCAGCAAACGCCAGATTTTCAGTTGCAAACTTGGCGTAACGATCCACCATATTCCTGGATTTCCAGCCGCCCAGGTCTTTCAATTCATCGCAGCTCGTGCCAGCCTGCCGATGCCATGAAGCCCAGGTATGCCGCAAATCATGAAAGCGGAAATCTTCAATGCCTGCTTTCTTAATCGCGGTGACCCAGGCCGTATTGGTCAAGTCCCAACGGATAGGGTTTCCACGAAATGTGAAGCAGTATTGTTGATGCTTCCCGATCTGTTCTTCCAATACGGTGATTGCATCCTTATTCAATGGAACGCCTCTCGGCGTGCCGTTCTTGGTATGGTTTAACCATGCCGTGCATCGATTCAAATCGACGCGACTCCACTCCAGTCCGGTTATCTCTCTAGCCCGGCATCCGGTTGCCAATGCAAAACGGATCAATGCCGCCAGATGTTCAGGCGCAGCTTGTATCAAGCGAACCGCTTCTTCTTTGGTTAACCAGCGATCCCGTTCCACTTCACCCGGCAATAACCGGATTTTGGGAATGCTGTCGATCCATTGCCATTCATCGCGTGCCATCTTCAAAAGATTGCGAATCAAGGCCAGATAACGGTTCACGGTTGCCGGTGAATTGCCTTGCTTGAGCCGTTGCTGAACCACATACCAGATCATGTCTCCATTAACCTGGTTCAAGGTCAGCTTGCCCAGGTAAGGGTCAAGCATCCGGCAAATCCGTTGCACATCCCGGTAGCTTTTCAGGCTTGCCTTAACTGCGAGATACCGCACGACGGCTTCTTGCCAGGTGCGCTGTGGCTTGATATCGAAATGATATTCCCGGAACGCTTCCAGCCTGATTTTGGCTAGCAGTGCTTCGGCATCTTTGCGGTTTTTAGTCCCAGCGCTTTGGCGTATTCTTTTACCGTTCGGGAGCATTGTCGTAATCCACCAGAAGCGAGAATCTTTTCTCCGGTAGACGCCTTCTTGTGTTTGGGCCATATGTATTCCTCCTTAGCCCGCCCATGCTCGCGCTGCTTATAATCCTCTATCCAGGCATCTAAATCAACCCTGTCGTATAAACTGCGCCGACCCAGTTTGACACATGGAATGTCCAGTTCATTGAACAGCGTAACCCCGATACCGAGGTATGCCGCTGCTTCTTTCTTGGACAAGAAGCGAACCGCAGGCAGTGGCAGGCTAACTTTTTCCATGGTTAACTGCCTTCTGACTGCTTCCGGTACGCCCTGGCAAGCTTGTCGAGCCTGGCTTGTTCATCGGCCTCAGTTTTGTTTAGTAAGGAATTAAACTGACGCGCTTTGATCGCAATCCTTTCCAGCAAATAATCACCAAAGGTTAATCCCAGGTAATAGCTTTTGCGTTCGTGATAACCGTATAACGCGTTCTTGAAGGCTTCTGCGCCCGCATCAAAATCTTTGATACCTTCACGCGCCATGAATGAAACCAGCGTGCTGAATCCATTCTTGCAAAGCCAGTCATCGCCCGGTATGCGTGCATTATTGAAACGCGATAATAAAGAGCCACCATCGGTATTCCAGTCAACCGATGACAGATAGCCCCAAAGTGGATGAATCGGCCAGCGTGAACGGGTTTGATCATCTGGATTGGGTAAGGTTAAACGCAGCCATTCGGTTACAGCGTAACTCCACAAACCGTTGAGATTGTCCAGCACTTCGGTGAGCTTGCTCAACCCTTTCTGCGTTAATACTTCTCGTTTTAACTGAAACTCAAGCCGCCAGACTTTATCTTCACCGTTCCAGCCTGTTCTTTTCCACAATTCATGCAGGTAAAACTTTTTCGACTGTTTATTGATTTCCAGCGTTTTGTCATACAAACGGCAACTGATCACGCCACCCGTGCCAATTGTCCAGCCTGAGAATTCACGTTCTACCGAATAAGCGTTAATCGCTGAGGCACGCGTCACCCAGGCATGACGGTTCCAGCTTTCCATATCCTCAGGACTGACAAAATCAACAAACAAATCAATCCGGCTGACATTCGCTGATTCATGAATAGTCCCCAATTGTTCTAGAACGCTCCGCAAAGCGTTTTCTGCTGCCAGAGGTGTTCTATAGGTCAAATATTCACTGGATAGCTGTATATAGGCAAATGGCAGTGTACGGCTGCGGGATAGGTGTATATGAAAGGCGTTATCCTGCAAGCGATACAGAAAGAAGCCTTTGCCCTTATCCTTGACTTCAAATATATGATCATCGACAGGGTACTGGGCTTTTACCTGTTGATGCAGTTCAGGTGATTGCGCAATTTGCTTGAGTTCTTTTAATTCATCATCAACTTCAGCAAATATTTCACCTGGATAAGACAAATACAGACTATCAACACCAAACCGTAACAGCTTAAAGTAATCCGTATTGCAGTTATTAGGTACTGTGTTACTAGGCGGCGTACCCTGTGAGGATGATTCAGACTGATGCAATGCATCCGTCAAATCCTGTTCCACTTCGCCATCACGCCACGCGGCCGCGCTCTCGCGCGTTGCGCCGCGTGGTGGCTCAGTGGATTGTATTAATTCTTCATTTTTTATACCTGGATTTTCTAAACTTCCTGCTTGTATAAATTTACGCTCGTCTTCCATTGAAACCTCGATTAAGTGATTGATAATGGAAGTACTATCGAGTCTAGTAGCCTTGTTTACTATTCCTTCTGCATGCAGACGCAATTAGCGTCTGCACAAAACGTGCATGGCAAAATGGATTGGTTAATGGTCAACAATTGATATACATCTACATGCAAATGTACAATTCAGGAAGATTTACTTTTCTTCTCGTGTTTACGAAGCGCTTCTAAAAAAGTACGGGCAGCTGTTTCACGGCTGCTAAACCTTAACCGTTCACGTTTTTCTAAGGAATCAAAGAAATACCTTGATGCAGCAGCTCTGCTGGGATACTGTTTGCCTTTCGCAACATAAAATTCGATAAATCTGGCTTTAATGGCATTTGTTTCTGCGTGTTTTGCATTTGCGGCTTTAACCGCATTACTACTAACCGTTGCAGCACATGACTGTTTTACGGATGAATCGTCATCTACTTTCTTGGTGTCATCGTAAAGCAGCATGAGCTTATAACGCCCATCCGTCGACATTTCTTCTTTCAAATTTTTTGTAGTCAAGTCATATGGGTGTTTATCATTATCTGGAAACCAAAATTCTGGTAATGATTCATTATGATCAATACACCATTGAGCCAATTGACTACGTGTTAAAAGTATATTGCTATAAAATCGCTTTCCGAAAACTTTCTTATCAATTGATTTCTTGAAGGTATGCCGATAATGACGGGCAGTAAATCGCTGAGCACGGCCAACTATACCAAGTAAATATGCCCGATCCTGTTGAACACGAATATTGAGCTTCTTGCTGTATGCCATGGAAAGTACAAGCAGAGTATCGCGGACTTTCAACGGCAAATGATGAGTTTTTGATTGCCTCGGATCATAATCATGCCAATAGTGGGCAATTTCCCATAAAGACAAAATTTTTACATGCGCAAGCATTTTGATAAATACTTTAAAAGATTACCTATTTAATGAATGGTTAGAATATAAAATTTTCTTTTTAGACTTATTACGTCATAACTAATAAAATCCTTAATTAACAAATACCTGATTCAGAAGCTAGTTTTATTATTGATAGAAGCCATAAAAACATTTGAGGATAAATCATTTGCTTGTGATACCTGATATCTAGTGAATTACAAAAATACTTTCGAAGAATGAATACTAAATATTGGGCACAAAAGCTGCGCTCTTGTGCAATGAAAAATTAACAGACTGGCTTTGCCAGACTGTAAAGCCAGTAATCTTGAGGCAAACGAACTTTAAAAATTTATTTGAGCTATAACTGACTAATAAGAAAACGATATTTTCTATCCTAGAGATCAATATTATGATTTATAAATACAAAAATGTTCTCTGAACCAACCTTACTTGCTGCACATGAAGGAAAATCCGGCCCATTTGTTTTGTGGCTAGAGAAGCTCGGGCTAGGCGAATTCTTAAAAAAACATCCCCTTAGACAATTAGTTGAATGGGGATGGATCGTTCCGCAATATCGGATCATTTTTCCAAAACAGTTTTTTGATAACTATAAGCATTACCCATACATATATGGAGAAACACCAACTGAACTGAAAAATTACGATGTACTTTGGGATCATTTTTGGAAACTTGATGATGAATCAACGCCACTTTGGTATCTTGATCCAATTTCTCATCCTGATGAGGAAACAAACCAGCTGCTACGTAATAATATCTACAAAGCAGGTAAAAATGATCTACCGGAATCTTTTGAACATGCACGTGGAAGAACAATTACGCCATATGCGGACTATTTTTACCGATGGCAGGGATACGCGTTAGTTGATGTGATTCGCTGGGCAGATAACATAGAAACAATTTTATCTACGCCTGATGTAATAAAAAAAGCTGAAGGGATTTTGCGTATTGCCCAGTTTATTACTTCAGAAAGGTTAAATAACCCCGAGAGTATTTTAACCACACCGAATCGATGGGGTGGGCTAGCATCACCCATGACTTGGCTTGATCATTTCAGATCATTTCGTTCTGTCTGCATGAGTGATCATAGGAAAAATGATGATGAAAAACATAATACTTACCGGAAGGGTGCCAAATTACTTGCACAGTATTTTGAAATTACTCCTGAATCTCTAGCAGACTTTATAAAAAACAAATTACTTGTACTGGCTCAAGAATGGATTCGATTAAACGAAAAATTTGAAAAGCGCTCAGTTTGGACAAAACGGGCATGGCCCTATTTGCAAATAGATATCCAACTTGCGATAAGCTGGTTAATGATTCTAACCAATGAACCTTTCGAAAAATATGTTGCTGACTGGCGCCCACTCTTCATGGGAAGCCGAAATTGGGCGACTCTTAATGAAGCTCTACCCTATGAGTTTATCAAACACCAAGAAGAATTCATTCTTCTCGTCCCTGAATATTTAGAATCATTCAACAAAATCTGTAACGATCAAACAAAGTTTGATAAAAAATCTCTCCCAGAGATTGTTTACCGGTTAAATAAGATCAACTACCCTTTTACTGGTTTTATGGCCGCATTTTATGAATTACATGAACATCTTAGATATAAGAATTTTGATAAATATGGCCTGGATTTCCGTGAAGTACGTCCACTTGATTATTATGCTTTGCTGGCTATCCATGCCGAGGGATGCTTACGAAGAAAACTTGATTTACTAGGTTTACTTGATGGAATAAAAGAAGAAAAGCAAACACTTTTTAAGTACATACAAATATTAGCCAAGAATCAACAAATTTCTGAAAAGGTAATAGGGTACTTTAATGGGAATAACGATCTAACAAAGTTATACACGAATCGTATTGATCCAATTGGTCAAATCCAATCTTTAAAAACAAATTTGTCACAGTTTGAACATATGCTAACCCAGGCCTTTTTGTGTTGTGTTTTAGCAAGAAATTATTTTGCACATCACGATTTTCTTAATAACGAATTGATTCGATCTGAAAAATCGGGGTTCTTAATAAAGGGAATTCTGATAACAATATTGGTACTATTGAAATAAAATTTATTAATAATATGAGTATCAATTCCTTAATCTGGCAAAATTAGTTTTCAATTACTTTACAGCAATCCAAATTTTAGTTGATATTAATTACATAATGCTGCGGAAAACCAATTAACCAACTATCGCAACATTCAATGTGAATACTCCAGAAAAAAATCATTTATTTCGGGAGAACATTGAAAAAACCACTTTTACCGTCCCAAACCAATATATAAGTAATTGATAATAAATATAATGCAATTATTTATCAACTCAAAACTTTGTTCTTCAGCATTTCTCTTTATATCATTATGTAACATCCTTGTAACAAAATTGTAATAAATCTGTAATAATTAGCTTTTTATAGCTACAAGGTATGTGGTTCATGCGCAGTCCTTTTACTCCTCGATTAATAGCCTACTTTGTGATTTTATTGTTACTCGGTGTTTTTCAGAATGTTTCGATTGCATCCTCAGAATTAAAAAACCCCGAACTTTATAAACAAGAACTATTAGCGATTGAAAAACGCCTTGATGCCAAGTTAAAAGAACTTGATGAGAAGCTGGAACGACTCGAGAAATTGGAATCTAGGGCCGATTCGGTATCATTTAAGGCACCACCAGCTCATGATAATGCTGAAGTTGGAATAAAGGAAGAAATCACACAAATCCAACCCGTTGAAGAATCTGTAGCAATGCAGTTCAAGTCCGGACAACAGGATAGTTTCGCAAACCTCAACTACGGTAAGAACGGGTTTGAATTCAGAACTGAAAATGATAAGTTTTCCTTGGCTATCCAAAACAGAATACAAATTCGCTACTCAAATCCTTTTGACAGTGATCCGCGCTCAATCGAAGATCTGGAACGTGACGAAAGCTCATTCAGAATTCGCCGTGCAAGAACCAGACTCAGGGGTCATGCCTACTGGCCATGGCTGAAATACTACTTGCAATATGACTGGTCTCAGCCGGTACTACGCGATTTAAACCTGACCATTGATAAATACAAATGGGCCAAATTATGGGCTGGTCGTGGCAAGGTTATTTATAACGACGAACGTGTTACTTCTTCTGCTAACCAGCAGTTTGTCAATCGCTCCATCGTCAATGATATTTTTACTGTAGACCGGCAACAAGGGATACAGGTATTTGGTAATTTGTTTCCTCAAACTTGGCATGATATCAGTTACTATGCCGGTATTTTTACAGGTTTAGGCGTAGGCGAAGGCAGCAATGATGATAGTCATATGATGTATTCAGGGCGTCTACAGTGGAATGCATTGGGCGGCGCAATGCCATTTTCTCAGTCCGATATCGAATTTCATGAGGAACCGGCGCTCAATTTCGCATTTGCGGCAGCTACAAATCGGAGTAAATGTACAGCATTTCAAACCGACAACCGGAGCTGTCGTGACCTGCCCGGATTCGCTCCAGGGCAAGACGGGCAATACCGCATCAATCAGATGATGGAAGAAGTGCGTTTTAAATGGCTTGGTTTTTCATTACAACATGAGATGCATTGGAAAGAAGTTATTGATTCATTTAAAGGTGAAGGTGATCCTGCAAGAAAAACTAATTTCATGGGTGGCCTAGTACAAGCCGGTTACTTCCCTCACCATATTATTCCGTCCATACCAAAGAATTTGGAATTCGCTGGAAGATACGCGTTCGTTGACCCTAATGTCAATTTTAAAAATGATCTTCAAGAAGAATATAGTGGAGTGATGACTTATTTTTTTGATGGTCATATGAACAAAGTAAATTTTCAGGTCAGTCATCTAGTTATTCAGAATCAATCGGATCAACGATTCTGGTTACAATGGGACTTAACCTTTTAGACTAAATTTATCACGATATAATACCACTACTGTTATAAAAATCTATAAACAAAAACGTGACAAATCTGACGATTATTAGCGTATTTTGGCGAGCATTGGCGGTAATAAAATCAATAAAAACAGTGGTTAATTAGACCTGTTAATCCGCAGGTCCCAGGTTCGAGCCCTGGTCGGGGAGCCATACTTTTCTTGGACTTACCGCTGATGCCACTGATAGCCGGACTTATAGGTTTCAGGTCGGCAGGTCGAGAATCTCTCGGATTGATCGAAAAAGGCAGACTCAGCAGTATTCCCCGAATTCATAACGTGACAGAATCGTGACAAGGTTTTGCTGCCAGTTGTCGACTCAATTCTGGATGCAGAAAACGCCATTAATTTTCTGTAGATATGGTTTCAAAAATCTGTTAATTTTCCTATAGATTTATTTATATCCTTTCGTGTTACTTGCATGGGTAGTGGCTAACTGCGTTGATGATGAACTCCGTGGCACGCCACAATACAAACAAAACAACCCCAGTAATAAATAAACGGAACTGCAATATCAGATATGAGCTTGCCTTTGTTTCATGCGCGTTCAGCGCTTTATTTATTACGTGTACATAGTCTTCCTGGCCTTCTCTTAGCTCATTAAAATATTGCGGTTCTAATTTTTTCTGCCCAGTCTCAATGTTTTCAGTTACCTGTCGCGCTTCGAAAGATAGGTTGTGCACCGAAATGTTGAACTGTAGACTTCTGCAACCTGCGTAAAAGCTGACACCCCATGATAGTAATGCTAATACCAGCAGAAGCAATGACCACGAAAGCTTTGATGGATCGGCTAACTCAACGCTGTAAGCGATTGCTGCACCGGAAGTGGCCAATAGGAAATAAATGTACTTGGCCGTAGTTTCAGCAGCTAATTTATGCAATTCTAATGCTGACTGTTGCGCCATTTTTCAACCTCCAACGCAGAACGAATGAGCTGCAACGAAATAGAACATCCCTTTGGACAACGTGTTAGATTTTTCTCGTTTATGAAGTAGGATCTGTAATTGAAACATTTATTGAAAAACCCTCGTAAACTTGAAGTATTTCACATAGTTCAGTAAATGGAATAAATTGCCCATCGATAATAACCCCGCCGTAACCAATACGCCCTTGAAATTCATCAAAGCGGAGTGCGTTGCATTCATTTTCCAAAGACAGATATTTAATGGCCAAGCCTCTCCGTATTTTTGAGCGAACTATGGCAAGTGCATTAAATGGATTGGTTTCAGAGTATGCCTCGAATTCGTAACCATTTTTCACTTCAAGTTCTATTGCTCTAACAACATAACCCCCATCACTTCCTACTTCACGTAAATTTAAGACGAACTTGCGATTAGTTCCTGAAACATCAACATGCGTTTCGACATGTGGAAAAAACTCTGAAGCTCTTTCTAAGATAGTTTTTTTGTCATTCATTGTCGTTTATAAAACTTAACAAGCAATTATATAGTTTCCACATATTTACCATATATTTGAAGAGAAAATAAAGTATCCATAGTGCTACCAGCTATATCCTAATTCCAAATTACCAGATCAGTTTCAGGTTATTTGTAGTAGTATTAAACGCTTGCACATAAGCTTGCACATAATCACGCTAAATAGTTAACCTGGAATATATTTGTTGTAGGTAATATATTCTAAAGTACAGATAACTTGGATTCAAAAAATTAACCGAAAACAATTTCCATGTTTAAGACATACTACCAATACAAATGCATTACGTTATTTTTAGCAGCCTTGTGCTTTGTTCCTTCAACCTATGCTCTACCGGTTTATCAAGATGTTTTTCCTGGAGAATACTTCGCAATAGATTTTCAATTCCCTGAAGTTCCATTTGAATCAACAGGTGGCGCTGATATCTTACTGGCAAATGGTGGTTCTGTTTCCAATGGGTTGCTAGGCTCAACTGTATTGCTATTTCACGAAGGAAATCTCATTTCCACATTCAACAATCCAATGGCGAATACATTTGCTTTGTTTAAAGACCTTACAAGTCAGTATAATGTTTGGGGGACATTCGCGGAATTGGCAGCTATTTTTCAAGGTGGGAATAGCCGCATTGAGTTTTATCCTATTTTCGATCCTTCAGTCGAACACGCATTTGTAAATTATCAACTTACATCATTTGGTGCAACGCAATCTACAGGCACATCAACACTCTCCGATACTCTTATAACACCGCAAATAATTTCTACAAACGTAATCCCAATTTCATTACCATCAACTTTCGTATTGACAATCATTGGCATATTTGGGATGGCGCTTAAAAGCAGGAGGCCATGCATAGTCTATTCAACGGCAAATCTTTAGTTCCTGACAGCCTTCTAAAAAAAGCATGATTGGGGTCAGGTCCAAAGCATGATTGGGGTCAGGTCCAAAAGCATAAGCATGATTGGGGTCAAAGTGATTGGGGTCACAAAGTGATTGGGGTCACAAGTGATTGGGGTCAAAGTGATTGGGGTCAAAGTGATTGGGGTCAAAAGTGATTGGGGTCAGGTCCATAATCAAGAATATTTGTTCTTGATTATGTTAGAGTAGAAAGCTGCAACAGCCACAGAATGATTGGGGGTTGGTGAGATGGTCAGACTGTATATAAGAAGCGCCTTCTATAAAACTGCGCTGCGCTGAATGAGACCTTTGCAAAATTCCTGATTCCATAAAATTTGGGAAAAAGACACGGTCTCAATCTGGTTTGTTCGTTTTTTTATGAAATTTTGATCTGGGGTTTTGCAAAGGTCTCTATTCGTCTATGACGGCCAGCTTGATAGATCTGCAGACAATGCACGGGCAAAGAACTGCAGGTCTTCAAGCTTGCTTACGTTGCCTTCCAGGCGTGGTATTTCTCGGGTCGCCAGCTGCATGTCTTTTTGCCAGGTTTCCATGATG
>JAGRFM010000240.1 GCA_020446045.1 Nitrosomonas sp. | reverse complement strand
CCTTCGCTACCGAAGGGGTGTGCCAGATCGCGGTTCAGGCGTGACTCGTGTCCTGTCCAGTGACCGAGTTCATGCAAGGCTGTAGCGTAGTAGCGATCCGGTGTTTCAAACTGGTGTTTGTGCGGCAGGTGTATGCTGTCGGTTACTGGCCGGTAAAAGGCCCGGTCATATTCGCCGTGTTCAATGGCAGCACTGGATACTTGCAGTATTTGTTCTGCACGCTCAATGGGATTCCAGCTTGGTGGTTCGATAACCAGTTCCGGCAGGTTGTCGATCTGTTTGGCATTGAATACGGACGCATAAAACACGCGTGGACGCTCAAGCTTGACGGTTTCTTTGACAGGCTTGCCGTCGCTATTGCGTACCGGATTGCCGTTATCGTCTTTTCTGATACGCTCATCGGTAAACTTCCAGTATTGAATCCAGGTGCTTTTTTCTCCTTTTCGTACCTGAGCACCCAAACCGGCAGCTTGTTTATAGGTTAGCCAGCGTGGATCGGCATAGCCTTGGCTCATCAGATACAAGGCATTGATGCCCCGGTAGCGTTTCTGGGTAGTTGGGTTATGCGGAAACGATAATAACGGGTCACCGGGCTGCCATGGTTTTTGCCATGGGGCTGTGCCTTGTTTCAGTTGTGCGATCAGACTCTCGGCAACCTGTTCATGGTAGGCTTTTCTGGATTTGTCCATGTTATTGCCCTCCATCAGTAGATTCCGATTGATCGATACTGCTATCCAACGCTTCAACTTCACTCAAAGCGTCTTCCTTAAATGCACCGAGCAGTTCCGCTTCATCGGGATCGAACTCAGCCTGGAATCCCGGTGTCTGTGCGTCAACCAGCTTTTGCGCTAACACCTGACGTCGCACCTCCCGGTCATTTAGGCTGGTTTCAGCGGTATCAGCAATATCTGAATTAGCCGCAGTAGCCTCAACAGCCGGAATTTCAGGCATATCAGGTTTTATGTCATCATCTGCAGGATTATTCATGGTGAAAACTCCTCTTGAAGATTGAAGGTAAAAACAGGACGTACCACATGCACAATCTGTGCACGGTCGATGACGCCAAAGTAGCGTGCATCAAATGAGTGGGGATTCAGATCGGATAACAGCAGGTACTCGGATTCACCGAGTGCCGCATTGAAACGGTATTGCGGCAATATGGCGCCATAGGCATCGGTGGATAACGGTGCGCTGTTCGGTAACCATTGACCATTAACCGTAATTCCGGTTTCATCAATCAAAACCGTATCACCGGCTACTGCATGAACGCGTTTGAGCAGTTGACCGGTACCGCCAGGGCAATTGCCTGAGTTGATATAACCTCTGGTTACAGCCCAATCAAACACATCGCTTTGCGGCGGACAGAACGCAACATATGCGCCTTTTGAAACTGGTTCATCGACAATCCGGTACAAGCCGACCGGTAGACTCGGTGTAGTGTTGATATAAAACCCGCCAATCCGCAACACAATACTCAGCACGAACAGACCAATACTGAGTGTCAGCACGCCAATAGCCAGGATTTTGAGTGGCGTTTTCATGATCACAGTCCTGAAGTACTGGTACTGGCACCGGTATTGGTACCGGTAGCAGAATCAGTACAACCATGAGTACCGATCAACCGGTCGCTTGATATTGGCGGATCAACTTTTGCACGTGCGGCAAACACTTCATCCTGGAAGTACAGCGGCTGTATGCCATAAATCGCATGATATCCGGCAACATAGATGATCATGTCACCCGGTTTGGTAATTCTGCCGCTGGCATCTTTGGTGGCTCCTGGCAAACGCATGCACTCGTCAGGTGTCAGTAAAGCACGCTGTGTTTCCTGCAGTGTGCGTGTGACATGGCCGTGCATCATCGATGAACGGCGACCACTTGTGGTGATCTGTTCCTTGATCACCGTGGTCCGGCCGGTCAATTTGGATAAGTGTTCTGCAGTTTCAATCCGGTTGGGTGCAAATGCGGTCTGGATATGACAATTCGAGGTAATCGCTTCATCATGCCCGTATCCGGACTCACGGCTTTTAAGCTGATTGATGTCCTGGCAGATTAGATACGCCTTGATACCGTAACCGGCAATAAACGCCAAAGATTCCTGGAGGATTTCCAATTTACCCAGACTTGGAAACTCATCGAGCATCAACAGTAATCGGTGTTTGTAATGCGTAACCGGCTCTCCATTTTGAAACGCCATCTGACCGGCTAGTTTCCGCACAATCATATTGATCAATATACGGATTAGCGGACGCAACCGTGATTTGTCGTTCGGATGTGAAACAATGTAGAGACTGACAGGATTATTCTGGTGCATTAAATCGCGGATACAAAAATCAGAATCGCTGATATTGTTTGCCACAATTGGATCGCGATACAAAGCCAAATACGATTTTGCGGTTGATAACACGGAACCGGCTTCTTCTTCAGGCCGGTCCAGCATATCCTTGGCGCTGGCCGCGATAACCGGATGTGCATTGCCATTTTCCGGCATAATCATCTCCATCCAGAGTTCACGAATATCGCGGTCGGGATCAGACAACAATGCATCGACAGCCGGTAGAGT
The DNA here is from genome assembly GCA_020446045.1 of Nitrosomonas sp. Lineage (GTDB taxonomy): Bacteria > Pseudomonadota > Gammaproteobacteria > Burkholderiales > Nitrosomonadaceae > Nitrosomonas. The sequence goes on along the minus strand of JAGRFM010000240.1, from coordinate 1,130 downwards.
TGCCTGTGTGCCGTAATGTTCCGATTTATACAGCACATGCAGAATCAATCCGACCAAAAGCGAATGCGCTGTCTTTTGCCAGTGGGTTTCCAATCCTTTGCCGTCAGGATCGACGATCAGGTTCACGAGATTCTGTACATCGGCAACTTCCGTACCGCTACCGATGATGATTTCATCGAGCGGATTCCAGTGACAGCTTGAAGTGGATGCCGGATCGAACCGCAGCACGTTGTTATTCGCGTAGTGCTTGCGCCACCCGGATGTCAACGCCCATAGTTCGCCTTTGAGGTCGGTAATGACAGTGCTTTGTGTCCATGACAGCAAAGTCGGAATCACGAGACTTACGCCTTTACCGGAACGCGTCGGTGCAAAACACAATACATGTTCCGGGCCGCTGTGTTTGAGATAATGTGTTTTACCGGACTTATCACGCCAGGCGCCGACATAAACCGCTTCACCACCTTTGTTTTTTCTGGAGGACAGCAATCCGGCTGCTTCGATATCTTTTTTATCCGCCCATCGTGCAGAACCATATAAATTACGATTGGCACGTGAAGAATTAGCAAGCATCATCTTGACGATCAATACCAGAATCAATCCGACACTGGAAAACAGGATACCGTAACCGGTGGCCAGATCGAAGATACCCGGATGTTTGTCGTACCATTGATTACTCCAGACCAGAATCGACCAGGGTGCATAGAGTTGATTAAAATGCGATCCAAGCTGATCCTGATAATTGAACTGGTGTGCAAAGTATTGCGTTGCCACCTGGAACCCGCCAATCAAAAAAGCAATGGCGAGCAAGCGTATGATCAAAGCATCTTTCTTTACGTTTTTGTTTTCCTGGAAACCGGGATTGTATTGGTTCATCACAGACTCCTTTGAAGCGTTGAAGTTTTGGGTCGTTTCTGGAATACAATTTGTTTCATCAATTGACTGCGGTACCGCTCGAGTTCCGGATCATCAAATGTGATGCGAATTCTGTTTTGTGCCGCCGTCCGAACAACCGCAGATTTGAATGTATCTGTTCCATGAACCGACAGGTGATTGCCGTACTTGTTGATGGCAACTTGCAGCACGTCAACCAAAGAATCATCCAAAGCACTTTGAGAGACAAACAACCGCTT
>JAGRFM010000004.1 GCA_020446045.1 Nitrosomonas sp. | reverse complement strand
TCGACAGCATTGCTTTTCAGACCAATCTGCTGGCGCTCAACGCAGCCGTTGAAGCAGCAAGAGCGGGTGAACAGGGACGCGGGTTTGCGGTAGTCGCCAATGAAGTGCGTAACCTGGCCGGGCGCAGCGCCGATTCAGCCAAACAGATCAAAGTACTGATTAATGACAGTGTCGCCAAAGTCGAGAGCGGCTCCAGACTCGTCAACGAATCCGGCGAAGCGCTCAGAATGATTACCGAAAGCGTCAAGAAAGTATCGGAAATTGTTGCCGAGATCTCGGAATCCTGCCAGGAGCAAGCCAACGGTATTGAGCAAATCAACCAGGCTGTCGCGCAAATCGACGAAACAACCCAACAAAACGCTGCCCTGGTAGAAGAATCAGCCGCCGCAAGTGAAGCAATGACACAAAAAGTCAAACTGCTGACGGGATTAGCGCACCAGTTCAAGCAGGAGGATGCGAATTAAACAATATACATCGGCACTAAAACAACACAGGCGTTTGGCAAAAATAGTAACTTGCCAAGCGCCTGTTTTATTGGTGTGTTATGTTGTTTAGTCTGTATTTATAATAATCAACCTGGTACACATCAGCACACGCTAAACAAAAAAGCTCAAATAAGTGCTAATGGAGCACATACAATTGAAGTCAATTCATTCGTATTGAGCTCAAGCTGAGAAGCAAATGCAAAAAGATCGTCCTGCATTGGAAATGTATTACCCGGCCCTATTCAGTGCGGATAATTTTTCAACCTGTACTTGCGTTGGCGTTATGCCTGCAACCGTCTTAAAAATATGCGTAATCAAGATCTCATTAGAAATGCCTGGCGCCAATGTATCAATCATGTTCTGGGCAAGTGCTGCAGCATTGACCCCGGTCATTTCCTGAACAATCCATTGACTCAATTGCCCCGTAGTTGGCGCTGTGTCAAATGCAGCGTGTAATAACGCATAAGTATTATATGTTGCGTCCTCCGCTTGAGTATCGAGTGCAAATAAGTCTTTCCCAAACCATGCGAACTCAATTTCTACCAACACACCATTGCCATCCGGACCGCCGACGGTATTTCCACTGGGTGTATTCGCCAAACTCTATTGCAAAAAAATCCCCGCTAAAAATGGCCGCATCGAAACCATTCCCTCCATTAAAACATCATCTCCAAGACTACCCACCACATTATCATTACCGTCGCCATGCTCAAAGATTTCATTAAATTCATTACTTTGTGCAAGAGAATCATTCTCATCTGTGCCCAATGTCGTCAACGTCAAACCGGCATCAGGAAATGCTGTATTAGCGTAATTGGTAAAATCTGCATCGCTTTCAGATAGATCCAGAATCAGACCGTAGCCGGAATCAGTATTTGTTCTCGTCGGATCAGCATCACCTGATGTCAGAAACAAACCTGCACCAATTCCAAGTTCTGCTATGCTGCCATCATAAAACGATAATGAAGCCTTTGTAAGCAACTCAAAACAGGCGTTTCAAGATCAAAGCTGTCGAAGTCAGTCGCTTCACCATACTTAAGTGAATACTGGAAACATCAATTGAAATCCCCAAAGCAGGCGACATTAGCGCCCCCGGCAAAGATTCAAATAAATGCACCGTAGGATCATAAACAGTAAAAGTAGCCATACTTCTTCCTTTACAAATTGGTTAAAGTAATTCGGTCACACACCCCATAAATTATTATCAAATTTAATTCTCTTGACTACAACGCAGTGGAATATATGCTTCATTTTTGGAGTTACTAACACCGCATTGTTTTACACTTATTTGCACGTCAGGCAAACATATTGATTTTATAAAAAAACATTAGTTTCGCTTATAGCTTCTACTAAATTGCAATTTATGTCAATCTAACTTAAGATAACATAAGTTAAAACCTCTCTTTTAATAACTTCAACAATTTTGCCTTTTTATTTTAGTTTTGGGTGAAAGTGGATTTTGCATCTTTTTCCCTGTCAGTCAGGGTTTTTCGCGTCTCCCTGGCTGACTAATCTGAATCAAAATATCTATATTAGAAACTCAACAAATCCAGGACTATCGTTACATTTTTACCTGGATAATCTATTTTTCGAGATCATAGTAGTATAATAATGATCACAAAGAAATTTTGAAAAAGTTGGGTAATAAAATTGTGCTGTATAGCGTTGCTCTTCTTTTATACTTTTCACCCGGATTAAATCCAATAAAAATAAATACAGGCTTGCCCGAATGACAAATCTTAAAAATGACATTTTTTTACGTGCTTTGCTAAAACAACCCGTTGAATACACGCCTATCTGGATGATGCGACAAGCGGGACGTTATTTGCAGGAATATAACGAAACCCGTGCACGCGCCGGTGATTTCCTGACTTTGTGCAAAACACCGTCTTTAGCTACTGAAGTAACACTGCAACCGTTGGAGCGTTTTCCTCTGGATGCGGCGATATTGTTTTCAGACATTCTAACCATACCCGATGCGATGGGCCTTGGCCTTTATTTTGCCCAAGGTGAGGGGCCAATGTTTGAACGCCCGCTCAGGGATGAACAAGCTATCAACAACTTAAATATTCCCGATCCGAATACTGATTTGCGCTATGTCATGGATGCCGTAGCTGAAATAAGGAAAGCATTAAATAATCGAGTTCCTTTAATCGGATTTTCTGGCAGCCCTTTTACATTGGCCTGCTATATGGTTGAAGGACGCGGCGGAACCGATTTCCGTGAAATCAAGACCATGCTGTATGACCGACCTGATTTGTTACACCGGATATTGGATAAAAATGCACAGGCTGTGACAACTTATCTCAATGCACAGATCGATTCCGGTGCACAGGCCATCATGATTTTTGACACCTGGGGCGGCGCATTGTCACATTCAGCTTATCGTGAATTCTCTTTACGCTATATACACCAGATTATCGATGGGCTTATCAAACAAAAAGATAATTTACGTATTCCCAATATCGTATTCACTAAAGGGGGGGGATTATGGTTGGAGTCGATTGCTGAAATTAGCTGTGATGCAGTAGGACTGGATTGGACCATCGATATTGGTGAAGCACGTCGCCGAGTAGGTGAAAAGGTTGCTCTACAAGGCAATCTCGATCCTTCAATTTTATTTGCCTCTCCAGCGGTCATCAGCAAGGAAGTAGATAAAATACTGTCCAGCTACGGAAATGGTTCCGGTCATGTATTTAACCTGGGTCATGGTATATCTCAGTTTACGCCTCCGGAAAATGCTGCTGCATTGGTCGAAGCCGTTCATACACTAAGCCGCCAGTATCATTAATATCCCAAATTGGGGTATCCGTCAGGATTTAATATAAAAAGGTATTGCCGTGCATGTCTTGATCATTGAAGATGATATGGCCATAGCCGCTAATCTTTATGATTTTCTAGAATCACACGGACACAGTGTGGATGCTGCCGCTGACGGAGCGGAAGGACTTCACTTGGCGGTCACCCAACAATTTGACGCCATTTTGCTTGATCTGGGCCTGCCCGGCATGAATGGATTGGCGCTTTGCCAGAAACTGAGAATGGAATTACGAATTGATACGCCGATTCTTATGCTGACTGCACGGGATACACTGGAAGACAAACTCATCGGTTTTGAAAACGGAGCGGATGATTATCTGGTAAAACCATTTGCACTCAAGGAAGTTGAAGCGCGCTTAAATGCACTACATAAGCGCCATTCAGGTAAAGTTGCAAGCCGAACTCTTGAAGTTGGCAAATTGACCTACGACCCCAAAACCTTTTCAATACGTTTTGAAGACAATGACGTCAAACTGCCCCCAAAATGTGTTCGTCTGCTGGCATTGATGATGAGTGAGCCCGGACGTGTTTTCAGTCGAAAAGAACTGGAATCAGAAGCCTGGGAAGATATGCAGGAAACCAGTGACACACTGCGCAGCCACATGCATGTTTTACGCCGTGCTTTGTTAAAAGCCGGTGGTTATGACCCTATCGAGACAGTACATGGCATTGGATATTGCCTGACTATCCGTGATTAAGCTACTTAGAATTGAACATGGCTTGCGCCTGCGTGTCGCGAATGCACTGGCAAATTTCTGTATTATCACTGTCGGCACATTAGGCGTTATTCTCTATGTAATCTCCGACAATATTGAACATGACCATATCAGACAAGTGATCAAAATGGAAATGGATCACTTGGTTCACCGTTACCGCAAACACTCGGATTTTTATTCTCAAATCGGCTCGCATCTGAAAAGTTATGTTATTCATCATGTCGATGATGAATTGCATGTTCCTTCTTATTATCGTGGATTAAATAACGGTTACCACCGGGTTTACTATGATTTTGAAGATATTTATGTCCTGGTGCAAACCATTGAAGATGTCAAGTTTGTCGTGGCGTATCGAGCCATTTTGCATAACAAGCGATTAAGTGAATTACGTTTATTGATATTACTGTCGTGGGTAGCTGTTGTTGCGATAGCCTTTATTGTGGGTTACGTATTGGCGGGCGTACTGGTTAAACAGGTGACCGATCTTGCCGAAAGAGTAAAACTACTCGCCCCCGGCGACGTCCAGGGAGTACCTTTAATGAAATCCGACATGGATAACGAGGTGGCCCAATTGGCATCCGCACTGGATGGCTATCAGAATCGGATACGCCGCATGCTCCAGAGAGAACAGGAATTTACCGCCAATATCAGTCATGAACTGAGAACACCGGTTACCACCATCTTAACCAGTTGTGAATTGCTGGATTCAGAGCCTGATTTGTCCGACAAAATTCGATTGCGTATTAAAAGAATCGAATCAGCGACAACCCGAATGGGCGAACAACTTCAAGCTTTATTATTTCTTGCGCGGGAACAAGCACTGGGGGTAATGGAACCTGTAGCCATTGCCGAATGTGTCAACGATGCAGTTGAACCACATTATCCTGAAATTCATCGCAAAAAACTGAAATTAATTATTAATATCCAGCCGGATGTAATCATTCACCTGAACCGCCAAGCACTGCATACAGCACTCACAAATCTGCTGCGCAATGCGATTCAATATACCGATGAAGGCTTTATCCGGGTGGATTACAACAATGGTATTCTATCAATCATAGATACTGGCATGGGTATTGAGCCTGCTTTCCTGCCCTTGTTATTTGAGCGTTTCTTTCGTGGCACCACCCGTGTAGATGGCCTCGGAATTGGGCTCCCGATCGTTAAGCGAATCTGCAACCATTACGGCTGGCGAATTAACGTTGAGAGCCAGGTCGGCCACGGAACAACTTTTCGTATTATTTTTCCATCTCAAATACAATCAAGCAAAATTTAATTTGCCCCGAAAAATTCAAGCAAATGTGTTGACGATTCCGTTGTGTCTGGTTGAAACAAGTCGCGCATCAACAACGGCATTTGGCTCATCCTGACCGCCAATTTGATTTGAGTGTCTGGCATGCTGATGCCCATATTGTTCTCCTTTGTCATTGTGCTGAAATGACTCGGCACCCACCATTACATCACCTAATTGAATCCCGCTCTCCGCCATCATCTCGCGCAACCGGGGCAACGCAGCTTCAATCGCCTCACGCACTGCCAGATGCGGTGATACAAATTGCGCTGCCGCCTGTGTTCCATTATCTCCACCAAGACTCAACATAATTTCAACTGGCCCCAAATGCGCCGGGTTCAGTTTAAGCTCTGCGACCTGATGCTGTTGATGCGCAAGCCATACAATTTTCTGTGCAAAGTCATTACCCCATTTGGGTTGTCCCATTTGAGTGTCCAAACTGACGGAGTGCGAAGCTGTTTGCAGTGCAGATTGATTTGCACTATGTGTTACGCCATTCAGGCCGGGCTGACCGATATATTGCGGCATGTCGGAATCGGCGTTTATAGACGAGTCAATTTCTCCTATTCGGGAAAATATTTCGGAATCGGCGTTTATAGACGAATCAATTTCTCCTATTCGAGAAAATATATTTCTTCCGTTCTCCGCATCGAATGACGATAACTCCGATTTGTCACCGGAATGTCCAGCTTGCAACGCCAGCCATGGATTATTTCCACCATTAGCCAGATCTTGCATGGAACCTTGCTGCAAACCAGCCTGAATAGGTTGCATCAATGCGCTGGTGGCTAACCCAAGGCCTGGCATAATCCCTGTACTTTTATCATTTAGTCCAACTTGAGTCTTTAACACCGTTGAATTTTCTGCAGGTGCAAATGGCGGCATTATTTCGACACTGATACTATTTTCTGTAAATGTTACCTGAGCCCCCTGAAGTTGCTGATTTTCCACTCCATTTGCAGCATGCGTGTTGTCAGCTGACTTGTTGATTGTGGTTGTGGTTGTGGTTGTGGTTGTGGTTGTGGTTGCCGTTACATTCGTCTCAGCTGATTCATTGGTATGTGCTGCATCAGTAGTATTGTCAGTGTTTGCCTTCTCAGAAACAGTAGATGTTTCTTCCGACTTATTATTCCTGTCGGATGCATCCTTTTTCGTTTCAGTAGCTGATGTTGATTCCTTTGCTGAAATTTCACGTGACAAAATATTATCAAACTGCTCTGATTCAGATTTGTTTGAATGAACATTATCATTTTTTCCTTGCCCAGACGATTGGACTTGTGGTTGTATTTGTTGAGGGAAAACTTGATTTAACATGGTCGTATCCTATAAAAACAGTATCATTTCATACTAACAAGTGAACAATTTCGCCACTTTATTTCATTATGCCCGGGGTCTTCCTGGTAAACTGATTAGATGCAAATTCATCCATTTCTTTTTGTTCACGCCTTTTTTGATCCAGTACCTTTATTCTGCGATAACGCTGCGATATCGTGTCGTATGTATTTAATTTACGCTGGCAAGACTGATAATCTTCATTGCCTGTCTTACGATTATGTTCTGCATATTGAAGTGCAAGTTTTTGCTCAGCTATGGCAGTATCCAGTTTGTTAATGAAACTAACAAAATTATGCCATTCAACATGATTAATTCCATTTTGCGAAGCGTCCTGCAATTGTTTTTGATACGTTTCACGATAGTCCACGAGTAACTTGAGTTTTTTCTCCGCTTCCTGATATTGCAAACTTAATTTTCCCAATTTCTTAGCGGATTCATCACTTTGCTTCTGAGCAAGTTCCAATAATTTTTGTAATGATTCAGTATTTGCCATTTTAAAATCTGTTTAAGCTATTACGCGTTGTCTGTATCAAACAAAGCCATCATTTTTTGAATGCTATCCGTATAGTTTTCCTGCTGCGTCATGCCTTGTTGCAGGAAACTCTCGAGTTTGGGATATAGCTGTATCGCCTGATCCAGCACCGGATCCGATCCTGGCATATAAGCGCCTACACTGATCAAATCATAACTGCGTTGATAACGTGAAAAAGTACTTTTGAATTGCCTGGCCGCTTCAATTTGTTCAGGTGATACGACGCTCGACATAACACGACTGATTGATGCTTCAATATCAATAGCAGGGTAATGCCCGGACTCCGCCAACCGGCGTGATAGAACAATATGCCCGTCCAGTATCGCGCGAGCATTGTCAGCTATCGGGTCATTGTTATCGTCACCTTCAGTCAGTACCGTATAAAAAGCCGTTATAGAACCACTGTCATTGCTACCATTACCCGCGCGCTCAACCAACTGGGGTAATTTGGCAAAAACCGATGGCGGATAACCTTTTGTTGCCGGGGGTTCACCGATAGCCAATGCGATCTCCCGTTGTGCCATGGCATATCGCGTGAGCGAATCCATAATCAGCAACACATGTTTTCCTTCGTCGCGAAAATATTCTGCGATCGCCGTTGCGTAGGCAGCCCCCTGCAGTCGCAACAATGGTGAAGTATCAGCTGGCGCCGCCACAATGACGGATCGTGCAAGTCCTTCCTGTCCTAGTATATTTTCTATAAATTCTTTAACTTCGCGCCCGCGCTCACCGATCAAACCGACAACGATAACATCGGCACTGGTATAACGCGCCATCATGCCAAGTAATACACTCTTACCCACACCACTGCCCGCGAACAAACCCATACGCTGACCACGACCGACAGTTAACAGTGTATTGATTGCACGAACGCCAACATCCAGAGGTTCGGACACCGGAATCCGTTCGAGCGGATTGTATGGCCTGCTGTAAAGCGGTACATTTTTTTCCGCCTTAACCGGTCCCAGGTTATCGAGTGGCTCACCAATACCATTGAGCACCCTGCCTAGCAAACCATGCCCGACGTTAACATGTTTAGCCTGATCTGATGCGCGTCTCCTTGGATATTGCATGGTTCCAATTTTAGGTGCTTGTGCAACCACCTCTGTAGGAATTACTTTGGCACCCGGCGTCAAACCATAGATTTCACCCGTCGGCATCAAAAACAGTCTTTCTTCCGAGAAACCGACCACTTCAGCCGATATACTGTTGCCGTTCAACAAAAAGATAGTACAACTACTGCCAACCGCAAGTTTAAGTCCAACCGCCTCCATGACCAATCCGGTGATTTTTGTAACTGTACCACTTGACAGGATAGGTGCAGATGAAGCAATGAGCTGATTGCAATTTTTTAAATAATTGCACCAATTCTCACTGTGGTTACGCTGATCGGCGTTATTTCTCAATCCAGTCATTTTTCTGACCTATAGTTGCTAAAATCCGGCGCCAACGCGTTTCAATACTCGCATCGACTTCACTACCACCCGCTTCTACTCGACACCCCCCCTGAATCATCTGGTCATCTTCACAGATCTCCCAGTTTTCCTGTGTAAGTTGATCATTCAGATACTGACGCACAATCCTGGCGTCTCCGGGATTTAAAAATAGGCGTAAGTGCTGCATAGTATTTGGAAGCTGGCAAATGGCATCCTGCACAATGGACAAAATCAATTCGGGTTGTATCACAAGTGCTTGTGTCGTCATTTTCTTGGTCAAGTCAATTGCCAGTGCTAAAAGGTTTTGTGCAACTTGCTGATCTAATGTTTGCAGTTGTTCATCCAGATTTTCAAATGCTCCCCTTACCTGCGTGATCACATTATTTATCTCGATTTCACCTTGCTGCCGGCCTTCCTGAAACCCCTTGTTGTGCCCTTCCTGATACCCATTACCATAGCCTTCCTGATATCCTTTATTTAATCCTTCATCATGCCCTTGTTTATGACCACTCTCCCTGGCTTGCTGAACAATGGCAGTAACTTCTGCTTCTGAAGGTTCGGTTGATTTTTCTTTATCTGCATGGTCATTCTCATTTATATGATCCATGGGATACTTCTCTACCGACCCCTCTTTTTCATGACGCTTCGAAACAGCATTAGATTCCGATGATTCCAAAGTATCCCACTGCCACAGCTGGCATGACTTCAATTTGTCTTTTGGTATGACTGTGGTCGTTTCCATGAGTATTAATCCGGTTATTCAGATTACGTCCGATTGCATGAATAGAACTGTTTAAACATAGCTGTCCTCACCCTTTCCACCCAAAACAATCTGCCCACTTTCAGCCAATTGGCGCAGTACTTTAAGAATTTCTTTCTGCTCTGCTTCAACTTCGGATATACGTACTGGCCCCCGTCCTTCGAGATCTTCTTTAAGTGCTTCAACAGCTCGCTTGGACATATTTCTGAAGATTTTCTCTCGAACCTCTTCCTGCGCACCTTTCAATGCAATTACCAGTGATTCGGATTGAACTTCTCTCAGCAACAATTGAATACCCTGATCGTCAACATCAGCCAGATTATCGAACACAAACATTTCATCCATGATTTGTTGTGCCAGATCCTCGTCATATTTCTTTATATTATCGATAACACTGGTTTCTTGTGCCGTAGGTACAAAATTAAGAATTTCAGCCGCCGTTCGTACACCACCCATTGGCGCTTTACGAATATTAGTACTACCGGATAATAATTTTGTAAGCACGTCGTTCAATTCTCTTAACGCATCCGGCTGGATGCTATCCAAAGTGGCAATACGTAATAACGTGTCGTTACGTAACCGTTCCGTAAATAGACTGAGTATTTCACTGGCATGATCACGCTCAAGGTGTACCAGGATGGTGGCAATAATCTGAGGATGTTCATTTTTGATTAATTCAACAATAGATGGCGCATCCATCCACTTGAGCCCTTCGATACCACTGGTATCGCCTCCATGCAAGATACGATCTATTAGGTTCGCCGCTTTCTCATCCCCCAGTGCATTAGTCAACACTTTGCGGATATATTCGCTAGCATCATGTCCTAATGCTGTTTTCCCAGCTGCCTGCTCGTTGAACTCATTAACGACGTCCACAATCTCGTTCTGATTAATATTATTCAGCGTTGACATGGCCGTTCCCAATTTCTGAACCTCTTTTGGCGACAGAAACTTGAATACCGATGAAGCTTCCTGCTCACCAAGTGACATGAGCAAAATGGCACTCTTTTTTACACCGTCATTATCCATATTCACCCATTCTTTTACGACACTGGCCACAATAGCCGGCTCATCAACAGCCATTTGCCTGATTTTTTGCAATTCCTTCTCAAGCTGCTCTTTTTTCATGGCTTCTTCTGCAGATTCCTGATTCAACAAAGGCGTACCGTCCGGTGCAAACTGTACATTCTGCCCACCGCCTTCCCCTGCTCCCGTTTTATCCGTTAATTGCGCCGCTTCTTTTCTTTCCTGTTCCGGATCCTGTGTCAGCGATTTCAGGAATGGCTTCAACACTTTCAGCAGGAAAAACAGCACTATAATTGCAATGATTAATTGCTTTCCGATTTCCATTCCTATCGTAATGACGTCAGGATCTTTCCATAGTGGAACAATCAAACCGTCATCAACATCACTGAACAAACTGTTAGTCACCGTTAACGTATCACCCCGTTCCTCGTTATAACCCATGGCATCTCTGACGAGTTGATTGATTTCCTGGATTTCCTCTTCGGAAAGCGGTATATGGATGGCATTACCTTCCTCATCGACAGTTCTGCGATAGTTGACGACAACTGCCGCTGACAACCGTTTAATATTACCTGTCGGCAATTGTGTATGCTGAACCGTTTTATCAACTTCATAATTTATCGTCGCTTCTTTACGTTTATCGGTTGGTAACGGATCAGGTTCTTTTTCACCATCTTCTTCGCCAAGTTCAATGGGCGCAATAGCTGGTTCCGGTGGACGATTGGTCAACGCACCTGGGATGCCGCCGTCCAACTTATTGCCGGTGGATAACGATTCCATTGTTTGCTGGCTGCGAATTGAAGCCGGATCATCCGGAGTATTGTTTGGCCGGTAAATTTCTTCAGCTCGTTCAATACGGGAAAAATCCAAATCAGCCGTTACCTGCGCGCGCACGTTGGCGCTTCCGGTAATGGGCGATAATATCGTTTCTATACGCTTCGCGTAGTTTCTTTCAATGTCATGTACATATTCCAGCTGTTGAGCGTTGAACTTTGATTCTTTTTTGCTTGCCTGTTCACTAAGTAAATTGCCATTTTGATCAACAACCGTGACATTTTTGGTCGGCAAATTGGGAATACTGCTCGAAACAAGATGCACAATGGCACTCACTTGTTCATCGTTAAGCACACGTCCTGGATATAGATTGAGCAATACAGAAACGGTAGGTTGTTGTCGTTCTCTGGCAAAAACCGATGGTTTTGAAATGGCTAAATGAACGCGTGCACTTTGAACTGCCGCCAATGACTGAACCGAACGTGACAACTCACCTTCCAGCGCACGCTGATAATTGATCTGCTCCAGAAATTGGCTGGTGCCGAATTTTTGGTTTTCCATTAACTCAAACCCGGCCAAACCACTACGTGGCAATCCCTGTCCTGCAAGCCGCAGCCTAATTTCATGCACCTGGTCGCCCGGCACCAGAATAGCACTACCACCGCCTGACAATTTATACGGCACATTGGATTGTTCCAGTGCATTCATGATCGATGCGCCGTCATGGTCTGAGATATTAGCAAACAAAACCCGATAATCAGGTGACTGACTCCACATCCAAGCGCCGGCCAACATCGCAATGGTTGCCGCAGCAACAACCATAATGCCTATTTTCTTTTCCTGGGGTAATTGATTGAATTTATCTAACCCGAGCACCCGGGTTGATGGCGTATCAGCTTGCACTGTTGCGGTATTTTCTGTATTAATTTCGTTTGGTACGCTGGCCACAAATATTCTCCTGCCTGAAATCTTTTACTACATGCCATTTATAAAATGAACTTCAGTATTCTTCCTTTCAGTTAATTTTTATTTCTTAAGTTATTCTATGATTGGCCGTAAACAACTTCGGAACGATGAGGCATCTCCGTACAAAATGTAAATGGCGTATCGACACATGCATTATTAATAATTTTCATATACTGTGAATGTTTAAATAAAGCGAATTTGACCGCTCTATTCTGACGATAACAATCCCCGCCGTCTTTATTCTCCTGTAATCCCCTGCTCATAGTGTTAATCAAATAAAACTGCATTAAAACGAGAAGCCACTTTTGAATAAGCTGTAATTTAGGCCGTTTTTCGCTCATAATTCTTCTCCATAAGTAAAGTAAGATCAGCCATGCATGAGTTTTGTTTTACATCTATATCTACAAATTTTGCAAATAAGGCTGTATCATGGAAAATTCCGGAATGAATGCTATCCTTGATCAATTGCGGGCAACTTCAACGCTTGCATCCGGTATCAAGAAACAGGAACCAGAGAATGAAGCAATCAAGGTTGATTTTGGTGAAACTTTGAAAGCTGCAGTGGATAAAACGAATAACTTACAACTGACTGCCCAACAAATGACCCAGGATTTTGTCAGTGGTGAAAATGATACGGACTTGCATGAAGTCATGATCTCCTTACAAAAGGCAAATATCACTTTTCAGACTACGGTTCAGGTCCGTAATAAACTGGTGACTGCCTATCAAGAAATCATGAATATGCAGGTTTGACAAAGCACTAGTACCCTATCAAGTTTTTCTGTTTTATTCTTTTTTGTATTATTGGTCATGTCAATGGCCTGATAAATTAAAAAGAGTCATTTCATTTGTCACAGAAAATTGATTTATTTGCGCATCAGGATACACTGGCGCAGCTACATGATGATATTCCCTTGTCCGATAAGCTGAGTTTCATACACCAGATTATCCTGCAGGATTTCCCATTTATTAATCGCCTGGCTATTGCGCTGTTTGATGAAAAAACAGACATGCTCAAAACCTATACGCATAGCACTGATGATAGCGATAGTCCTATTTCCACTTATGAAGCACCATTGAGCGCAGCGCCTTCACTGCGCGAAATTATCGAGCACCGTCGTCCGCGTTTGGTACAGGATTTAAATATCTTTGCCAAAGGCACACACGAACATACCAAACGCATTGCTTCCAAAGGTTATAAATCCAGCTACACCATGCCACTCTATCAGAGTGGCGCCTTTGTCGGTTTTTTGTTTTTCAATTCTCTACAGGAACATCCTTTCACACCTGCTGTTTTGCGACAAATTGATATCTATGGCCACTTGATTGCACTCATGGTTATCAATGAACTGACAGCCATTCGCACACTTGTTGCCGCAGTGCAGGCCGCACGTAGTATTACTCATTACCGCGACATCGAAACCGGCAAACATATTGACCGCACTGCACACTACGCACGCCTGATCGCACGAGAATTAGCAGAAGACTACAACATCACTGACGAACAAATCGAACATATCTTCCTGTTCTCCCCATTACATGATGTCGGCAAAATAGGCATACCAGACAGTATCTTGCGCAAACCAGGAAAACTGGACGACGAAGAATTCGATATAATGAAAACACACCCGGAAAAAGGGCGTGAAATTATTGATTCGATTCTGGATGATTTCAGTTTATACGCGCTGGGCCATGTCAATATCATGCGTAATATTGCTGAGTATCATCATGAGGCAGTGGATGGTAGCGGCTACCCGAAAGGATTGAAAGGCGATGAAATCCCAATTGAAGCACGCATCAGTGCAGTCGCCGATGTGTTCGACGCATTGACTTCGCGCCGTGCATACAAGGTGCCCTGGAGTAATGAGAAAGCATTTGCCTTGTTAAAGCAGTTATCCAACACGAAACTGGATCGTGATTGTGTGAACGCGTTACTCAAATACCCGGAAAAGGTATTTGAGATTCAACAGCGCTTCCAGGATGACGAACCAACCTGACTTCCTCTTCTTTTAGTCGAAACCGAGATTGCTGCATCAATGACAATACGCAACCGCCAGTTCTTTCCAGTCGGTCGTGTAACCAAGGGATTTATACTGCCGCCTCATATGCCAGCATTTTGCTATTCCCGCTCCCGCCAGAAACAAGGCATCTCTACCCATTCTCCGATTGACGGCATCAATTGTTTCCGTGAGCAACGCGGTTTTGTGCATTCCGGATTTGTCATCCGTCACTAATGCTGCCTGCCGCAAACTGACGGGAATCAGATTCATCAGCATAATACCCGCTTTGTTATAACGATAGCCGGGACGGTAGATACGCTGCAACCCCCATAAACCCGCTTGCACCAGTTTGATTGTGTCGCTGGTCGGTTCTGTCAACGCAATGGTAATGCCTTGATGATACTGCGCATCTTTTTTGCGATGCGGATTGGTTCGAATATAAACATGAACGGCCTGGGCCAGCGATGATTGCCCGCGCAGCTTTTCCGCCCCCCGGGTAATATAACTGGTTACCGCCTCCCGGAGTTCGGTGTGTTGAGTAACCGGCATACCAAAAGTACGGCTGCATAGAATCTGCTGCCGAGGCGGAATGACTTCATCGAGCCGCAATACGGAAACACCGCGTAATTCCATTACGGTACGTTTGATCGTTACTGGAAACAGACTGCCGATTAAATCGGTATCCGCTTGCTTGAGCGCCAAAGCTGTGTTGATATTCAACCGGCTCAATTTTTCCCGGGTACGGCGGCCGATCCCCCAGACATCACCCACATCAACAACAGCCAACAGCCGATCCAATACCGGCCCGGACAAAACGCCCAGATCACATACACCGTTCCAATGTGGTTGTTTTTTGGCGATATGGTTGGCGAGTTTCGCCAGCGTTTTTGTCGGACCAATGCCGACACATACCGGCAACCCAAGCCAGTGCTTTATCCGCTGGCGGATAATCTGGCCGTGCCGGGTTAAATCCGTATTCAAACCATCGAACCCCAAAAAGCATTCATCAATCGAATAGATCTCCTGATGCGGCGCCAATTGCCCCAGCAACGTCATCATGCGATTGCTCATATCGGCGTAGAGCGCATAATTTGACGACAACGCAATAACATCATGCCTTTTTGCCAGCGATTTCACCTGAAACCAGGGCACCCCCATTTTGATGCCTAATGCTTTGGCTTCTTCAGAACGCGCGACTGCACAACCGTCATTATTGGACAATACGACAACGGGCCGATTGATCAAAGCGGGATTAAATACCCGTTCGCAGGAAACGTAAAAATTGTTGCCGTCAACCAGCGCGAATATATTCATACCGATTTAATCACCCGGGTGACGACACCCCATATCATCATTTCCTGTTCGTTTTTGAATTCGATATCCGGATAATCCGGGTTTTCTGCAATCAGTTTGACGACGCCATTGCGCCGGTAAAAGCGTTTAACGGTCAACTCGCCATCGACCGCAGCGACGACGATACGGTTATGCCCAGGAGTAATCGCACGGTCAACGATCAATTCATCACCATCGTCTATACCGGCATTGACCATCGAATGTCCACTGACACGCAGAAAAAAAGTAGCCTCGCGATGCTGGATGAGCTCTTCATTCAGATCAATACGCTTTTCCACATAATCATCTGCCGGGGAAGGAAAACCGGCGCGCACGGAATGACTCATCAACGGAAATAATCGGGGTGCAGTCTGCAACGCCAGTTGTGAAACTTCCATCCATACCGGAATACGAACAGGTTGCATGGGCGATGCAACCTTAAGTTGCCGCACCCACTGCATAACGGTTTCCTTGCTGCTGACAGGCACACGGACAGTAACCGTCGGCTCCGCGGCACGTTTTCGACCTGCACCAACACGCTGTCCACCCCACTTTGGCTTTTTCATCATAATTCATCTTGATAAATGACACACAATTCAAGATTAAACCAAATGAGGATTTGAGTCAAAATTTAAACTCTATCCATTATCAAAACGCAATATGTTATTGATGCTGCCATTATTCTCTCAATGCAGGCAGTTGATCTTCTATCGGCACAAACTTGAGTGCATAGCCATTATTGCACCAGCGTTCCCCTCGCGGCGGCGGGCCATCTTTGAAAACATGCCCTTGATGGCCGCCGCAGCGCGCACAATGATATTCCGTACGCGGCCAGATCATTTTGAAGTCAATCTTAGTTGCAATGTGCCCGGAGATAGGCTGAGTGAAACTGGGCCATCCCGTCCAGCTTTCATATTTATGGATACTTTCAAACAACGGCAAATAACATGCCGCACAGAGATAAGTACCTTTACGCTCTTCATAAACCAGATTGCTGGATTCGGGACGCTCGGTCGCCTCTTCAAACAATATCTGATAAGCTCTGGGCGAAACCAGATCGCGCCACTCCTTGCGCGATTTGTTAAGTGGTGTAATCGGTGTAGCCGCTTCACCGACCACTTGCGAGCAAGCCGGAACCAACGGCAAAATAGTCAATGTCGCCAAACTTCGCAACACAACACGTCTTTTCATAAAAAATTCTCCCAGGGGGTGTCGTCATGAGTTATGAACAATTCTGTTTGCTTTTCGGGCAAAAGGATCTAGTTTTTGTTCCGCAGGACATGCCAAGGCATATTCAAGGAACAAAAACGCCGACAATTTTGTTCGAAAATCTGCTCGCGCAGAAATGCACATAACTCATGACGACACCCCCTACAAAAGGAATGATTACCGTGGTTCGGCATCATTTTCTACAAACTACTGTCAGTAGTCCGCAACACCTTGATCACCCCTAAACAACCGAGTAATAACAAGATACTTTGCGGCAACCCTACCGAAATTGAGACTGCCTGGAGTGCCTGAAGGCCACCTGCAAGCAGCAAAACAGCGGCCGCCGCACCTTCCGAAACACCCCAAAATATGCGGTTGGCTATCGGTGGATTGGGATTACCGCCAGAAGTAACCATATCATCGACAAACGACCCTGAATCAGAAGAAGTAATGAAAAAAACGACGGCCATGATAATACCGACCCATTGCATTAGTGTCGTCCAGGGCAAGTATGTCAGTAAAATCTGTAGCGACATAGCCACATTGTCCATGACCGGCTCAACCAACCCGCCATTTTGTTCCTCCATGTAAAGACCCGTTCCGCCAAATACTGAAAACCACACAAAATTAACAAGCGTTGGAATAAATAATACACATGCCACGAACTCCCTGATGGTGCGACCTTTGGAAATACGCGCCACAAAAATGCCGACAAACGGTGCCCAGGAAAACCACCAGCCCCAGAAAAAAAAAGTCCAGTGCGCCTGCCAATCAACGTCTGGCCGCAAGTCCAACCACAAACTGGTTGGCACAAATTCCTGCACATAATCAGCAAATGTTGAAAAAAAAGTAGCCATTTGATACGTGGTCGGCCCCGCCACAAACACAAAAACCAGAAACAACCCCATCAGCAAACAATTCAACACGCTTAAATAACGTATCCCCTTTGATACACCACTGACCGTGGAAAACGTTGCCACCGCAGTGATCAGCGTGATAATCCATATCTGCACTGCAGTCGAATAATCAACATCTGCAATATGTGTAAGTCCTGCATTGATCTGCATTGCTCCGAGTCCCAGCGATGTCGCCACGCCAAGCAATGTGCCTACCGTACAAAAAGCGTCAGTTGCATGCCCCAGCCAGCCATTAATGCGCGACCCCAAAACCGGGTACAGTAGTGTGCGTGGCGCCAGCGGCAAATCGTATCGATAATGAAGCAGTGCAATTGACAGCCCAAATACGACATAAATCGCCCAGGGATGCAATCCCCAATGAAAAAAACTGAAATGCATGGCTTCGGCAGCTGCTTCATGGCTACGCGATTCGGCCATTGGCGGCAGCTGATAATGAAAAAGTGGTTCGGCAACACCCCAGAATACCAACCCCATGCCCATACCCGCTGCAAACAACATCGCAAGCCATGCTGTGTATGAGAATTGTGGATGTTCGCCCTGTTTCCCAAGCCGCAATTTTCCGTAACGACTAACCATTAGCCAAAATGTGAAGACAACCAAAATTGCTGTAATGACAATATACCACCAGCCGAATTTTTGCGTAATAGTATCCAGAATGCTACCGAACAGTTGCTCAGCAGTTTTATTCCAGAAGCCTGCAAAAAAAATAAAAATAATATTCAGTCCCGCTGCAGTGAAAAAAACAGGTGGAGAGATTCCTCTGCGCCATTCCTGCAGATGATATATCGAATGTTCAATGTACTTTTTCATAAATGAAAATTTGTACAAAATTTGTACAAAAATAATAGCGTTTGAATGTTATTCATTGTTTGACAATAGGTGGCATATCGTCTGCCCATTTGACTTGAACTATTTGGCATAATTTAAAAACCCTCTAAATTTTCCATCAAATCACATCTGGAAAAACAGGCGATTCTTGGGTACACTCATGAAGCATGAAGGAGTGTTTTATTGCAGCCTGCATCCTTTGCAGGATAATGAGAAAAAGAAAATAGACATATATAAAACATCAGCTATCACATACGAATTATCGATTTCCATTAGCTTCTACAACGACACGCATGGTTAGATTAACCGCCTTGAAAGTAATAAAAAAATATGCTGTTGAAAACAGCATCACTTTCAGTATAAATATTGAAGCAAGAAATAGAAAAATGACTACAGGTTATCACCATAGGCATGCTAAACAGTCCGACTTACCCTACTGCGCCACAAATCAGGTCTCTATCGGAATCCATACCCCGCTATTAATAAGATATCATATGCAAAAGCGGCAGCGTTAGGCGATACGGACAATTTTCTAAATGGATGAACGGTTGCTCATTAATACGATCTATCTTCTTGGCTTCGATATTAAAATACAAATTAAAGCATATTTAATGTAATGTGTTCATACCGAATCTCAATTAAACGACATGTGACGACACAAAAACTATGTTTAGTCGCCTCCGGAAACATCTATTCTTAGGCCTGCACTGGAAAGGTTTCTTATGGGTCAGTATATTGTTGATCGGACTCAGTTCTGTATTTTACATATTAAATCATTATTATTTGATTTCCCAATTCCGCAGTCAACGGCAAACCGAAGTTTTCTATCTTAAACGTCAAGTCGACGTCCTATTAAATCGATCAACAGAACGACTTGTACGACTGAGCGGTGCTCTAGCGTCTATTTTTGATACCGATGATACACAAAACCATCATTCGCCAGAAACAGTCGAATTCAACCCCGCTAATGCAAATTACGCAAAGTTAGGTTTTGAACTGGATATCCATGAAATTGGCTTTTTTACGGCCGGTTCCAATCTGATTTGGCATTGGAGTCAATCGGGCAATCTCGGCAGCATTGCAACGGAAAACTGGCTTCATAAAAAAATAATAGCAGTGGAACATGAAGAAAAGCCAGCAAGCCTGTTAGTTTGTACACCGAACTGTTTACTTTATGCATTTGTTCCAATACTGGATCATGGTCGTAAAATCGGAGTAATGACAATCAGCCAATCCATAGCCGATTTTATTATTGAATTCAATGCGGTAACCAATACGGATTTTGTTTTAACGATGCCGATTCAACCAGGCATCCAACAAGACGTATTAAATCAGTGGTCGACTCGTATAGCAGGCATTACCAATGCAGATCGAATAACGCCACTGCTACAAAATATGACAGAACGTTTCCACGGCCCACAAGTATTTGAAAATGGCTTAATCGTTAAATGGAATGAAGCCAGTTACGATATTCACTATATTCCACTAGCCAATTTCTTGGACACTAGAGAAGGCGCCATCTTTTTTATTTCCGACGTAACAGACCGATTAAACCGAATCGACAGTTCAGTACAGCAAGGGTTTATCATAACAATCATTTCGTTATTCATTGCAGAACTCGGTTTAATTTATCTGGTCGGCGTTCCAACCCGGCGAATTAAAGAACTCGCTCACCGATTACCTTTGCTTGCTGCCGGTAATTATAATCAGATCCGTGATTATTTCGGTTTACAACAAAGATCTATATTACTCCGTGACGAAGTTGACATTTTATATGACAACGCACTGACACTATCAAAAAAACTTGATGAAAACAGTAAAGCAATAGCCAAGAAGAACCTTGAACTTGAAATGGAAAGAGACTTTATTCAAGGTTTGCTAACTTCAGCACAGGTATTAGTCGTAACACAAACGCGAGACGGCATCATACGCATGGCTAACGAATTTGCTATGCAATTAACCGGATTCACCGCAAGCCAAATAGATGGAAAAAATTTTTCCGATTTAATATCGGACAAAAAAACTGGTGAAATGATAAACAAACAGCTCAGAAATATGAGCAAATATGGACAAAGACGATTTGAGCATGAACACACATTGATTTCAGGCAATGGTAAAAAACACCAGATTGTTTGGGTCCATGCACCTTTAAATACCGAACATGCGGATGGCTCTGCAATTTTATCCGTTGGACTCGATGTAACCAAACGCGTCGAAGCAGAGTCAAAAATGCGCTGGTTGGCCGATCACGATCAATTAACCGGTCTTGTTAACCGGCGCCGCTTTCAAGAAGAAATTTCACGTGTCATGCTTGAATGCAAACGCAGTAATCATTCATCCGCGTTATTAGTATTTGACCTGGATCACTTCAAGGAAATCAATGATACTAGCGGCCACGCCGCAGGCGATTCACTTTTGCGACTTATCACCCATGAAATTCAGAAAAGAACGCGCAAATCAGATATTGTCGCGCGTTTGGGTGGAGATGAATTTGGCATTTTAATGCCGCACACTCATGGTAACGGCGCAACAATATTTGCACAGGAACTTATTGAACTCGTCAGGAATATGGTTTTTCCTTATGGTACAAAACGCCACAGAATTGGTGTAAGTGTTGGCATTGCACTTCTTCCGCATCATGGCAATAACGTACATGAATTAATGGCCAATGCCGATATGGCCATGTTTGAAGCTAAACGCGCCGGCAGATCACAAGTTCAACTATTCACCTATGACCAGGGGCATGCCGATCAACTAACCCGGAATGTATACTGGAAAGATATTCTACTTCATGCACTCAATGAAGAAGGATTATTCTTCCACTTGCAACCGATTATCGAAATCCCAACGGAAAAAATAATTTACCATGAAGCCTTGTTAAGACTTCGTTTAAATGACGGCCGTATCGCTTTGCCTTGCGAATTTCTTGACAGTGGCCAACGTGCCGGATTGTCCTATGAAATAGATTTATACGTCATCCGTCTAGCATTAAAAACACTGACGAACGATAAAATCAAACGACTTTCCATTAATCTCTCAACATCAGTTTTTGCAAACGATAATTGGATTCAGTTATTAATAGAGGCAGTCGTTCAACACAATCTTGATCCTAATCGCTTAATATTTGAAATAACAGAAACGGCAATAATTGCCGACATGGAAAAAGCAACAAAAATAGCAAGTATCATCATTCAACATGGATTCAAATTTGCGGTAGATGATTTTGGCGCAGGATTTAGCTCACTATATTACTTAAAACAACTGCCGGTTGCTTATGTCAAGCTCGACCGGTCACTGGTCAAACATATAGCCATTAACAAGGACGAGCGTGATTTTGTCAATGCAATCACAACCATGGTGCACGCCTTCGGCAAACAAGTTGTTGGAGAAGGCGTTGAAGATAATGAAACATTAACCATCTTAAAAGACCTGAATGTTGACTTTGCACAAGGCTTTTATATCGGATATCCCAATGTCGACAACTAGAAATAGCGCCCTATCACATATGATATTGCCGGGTTCAGTGAACTTGTCAGTGTGCATGGAAAGACGTACCTTGCAGGAATTATTCCAAATAAACGCTCTTTCAACACACAAACTACTATCATGACATAATCACACAAGGTGGATTCGTATAATCATTGCACACGTTAAACAAAAATATCAAAACGGAAAGTTTATATGCTCAAACTCTCACGACTATCCCGCACAACATGGATCATTATCTGTATTTATCTTGCATTAACGATATCAACATGCGTCTCAGCTAATGACATATGGATCAAAGTTGACACCGAAGCACATACTTTAACGGTTATGCAAAATGAGCAGATAAAAGAAGTCTTTGAAAATATTGCCATAGGACGGTTTGGAACAACATGGCACAAAAGAACGCTAGACGATAAAACGCCTTTGGGAACATTTAGAATCGGTTGGATTAATGAAAAAAGCCGCTATTACCGTTTCTTCGGTCTGGACTATCCCAACCGGGAAACCGCTCAGCGCGCATTCGAAGACAAAGTGATTACTGAAGAAACCTGGCTGTCAATCCTCCATGCCACTAATCGGGAAAAAACACCCCCTCAGAATACAGTGCTTGGCGGCTATATTGGTATTCATGGCATAGGACGTGGCGACCCTGAAATTCATGATCAATTTCATTGGACCAATGGTTGCATCGCACTAACCAATGAACAAATTGATCAGCTTGGCCAGTGGTTAAAGCCCGGTGTATGGGTTAAGATTCATTGAATGTTAAAACACCCCGATTTAACCCGCCATTATCGCTCACACTGGTTTTATACAAAAATATAAAATCTGCATTGAAACCATTTATTTTAAGATATAAATCAGCTAATATTCAGATAGCTACTGATCAAAAATCAGAAGTGACAATATTAAAGGATAAGGTTCACCAATTAACAAACGGTTTTCATGTAATAGGAGAGTTAAATAATGGTTAAAAGCATCAAACGTACACTGGCGGTAGCTATAACAGCTGGCGCATTCATAGTTTTAACAGGTTGCGCAACAACCGACGACTTAAGTGCAACCCGGGCAGATTTACAATCCCAAATTGATCAATTGCGTTCTGATGTAGCTTCAGCCAAATCTGACGCTGCCGCTGCCAATGCGAAGGCAAATGAGGCTGTTAGTATCGCTAATGAAGCGAATAACCGGTCAAGAGACACTGCGGAAAAAATTGACCGTATGTTCAAAAAAACTATGCAAAAATAATTCACCATTCTTTATGAAAACAAAATCCTTTTAGGAAAGGGATTTTGTTTTCGATCAATCCGCTTCCTTCTCATCCGCCAGCACTGCGCGATCATGCGCCCAGGAGCGTAATCTGTTGATTCGTTCTGCCATGACTATAGATAAAGGTCGTGTACGTTCGAGTTCATGCAAAACATTCACTGTGTCGAGTACACTTTGGCCGTTTTGATTATTTCGTGCTTTAGCCTCAAAGATCGATGCAATAACTGACTGTTCAATTTCAGCACCGGAAAAATTCTTCGCATTGTTCGCAAGTTTTTTCAAGTCAAAATCTTCAGGATTATGCCCGCGCTTTTTCAAGTGAATGGCAAAAATCTGTTCACGTGCTGCCGCATTTGGGAAATCAACAAAAAAGATTTCATCAAAACGACCCTTACGGATCAATTCCGGTGGCAAACTCGAAATATCATTTGCTGTCGCAACAATAAACACAGGCCTCTCCGCATTGCTGCGTTCTGACAGCCACGTCAGAAATGTCCCCAATACACGGCGCGACACGCCACCATCCTGTTCACCACTATCTGCCCCCAAACCCTTCTCGAGTTCATCAATCCACAACACGCATGGCGCCATTCCTTCTGCGGCTTCAAGTGCGGCCCGCAGATTTCGCTCACTTTCTCCATAAAATTTGTTATAGATTGCACCAAAATCCAGCCGCATCAGTGGCACACCCCATTCACCTGCAATCGCTCTGGCTGCAAGACTTTTACCGCCGCCCATAACACCGAGCAGCAGCATAGCCTTTGGCCGGTCAATTGAATGATGTTTGAGATCGAGAAACGGTTTATGCCGCAACGCCACCCAGTGCTTCATTCGCGACAATCCGCCAACCGAATCAAACCTGACTGTTGATTCTTCAAAACCAAGCACCCCTGCACCACCGAGCGCTTTGTGTTTTATTGCCAGAATACGCCGGATATCATCCTGATTAATTTCACCATCTGCACGCAATGCCTGACGGACCAAACGCCGCACATCTTCAAACTCAAGTCCCATCAAATGCATGATCAGCAAATCAACTGTACGCCGATCTCCGCGTACTTTATCGCCATTCTGCGTTTGATACAGTTGCGCTTCATTGATGACGATCGACCGGATATCACTACGTGTGGGCAAGCGCGGTTTGAAATGTGCGGCCAAACGTAATAATTCGGAAGGAACATCTTCCATTATAGGGCTGACAAAAACCAATGTACGTGCGCATTTTGCATGATCCATCGCAATTTCACGAATCAGTCTGACCGAGATGGCATCTTTAAATCCGGGATGTGCATCACACAACACATAAATACCGTTCTGCGAAGATTTATCGATGTGTCTCAGACAATCAATCAAATCGTTGGTCTGATAAATTCCTTTACCATGTTCGTCTCCTGAATAGGCATCATGCAACCCACCTGATAAACCACCGCCTGTGCCCATAACACGCCCCAACCCATCGACTATACTCCAGCGCATCATTAGTTGATTCTCAAGGGTAGAAGCTTGGGTCAGCAATTTCAGAATACGGGGTTCTTCATGCGTTTCTATTAAAATCAACGGCACTCTGGCCCGAAACAGGGCTGAGAGTTCATTAATTTCAGCACGTTCATTCATAAATCACGACTCAATGCGTAATGCCGAATCACATTGCACAACACGCTTATTTTGAAACATCGAGCATTCGATCCAATGCAAGTTTAGCAAGTTCTGCTTCATGTTTTGGAACCTGAATCCGATTGACCGTGGTGCCATTAGCAAGATTTTCCATCGCCCAAGTCAGATGCTGAGGATCGATACGCGCCATGGTAGAACACATACAAACCAGGGGCGACATGAAATGAACAAATTTTCCTTGCGATCTGAATTCCTCGGCTATTCTGCTGACAAGGTTCAGTTCGGTACCTACCAGCCAGCGTGAACCCTCATCTGCATCGGCAATGGTGCGAATAATATATTCCGTAGACCCAACATAGTCCGATGCATTACAAACTTCAAAGCTGCATTCAGGGTGTGAGATGACAATGCCTTCAGGGTATTTATTACGAAATCGGATAATATGCTGGGCCTGAAACATCTGATGCACCGAGCAGTGCCCTTTCCATAACAGTATTTTTGCTTTTTTGATTTGTTCAGGTGTCAAGCCACCCATCGGCTCGTCAAAATCCCAAACCACCATTTCATCAAGGGGGATGCCGAGCTGATAGCCACTCCATCGTCCAAGATGCTGATCCGGAAAAAACAGAATTTTTTCTCGCTGCTGAAACGACCATTCGAGGATTTTTCCCGCATTACTTGAAGTGCATACTATACCACCGTGTTCACCGCAGAACGCCTTCAAATCCGCAGCAGAATTGATATAGGTAACCGGCGTTACCACTTCGTCCGGATTCAATATTTTCCTCAACTCGCGCCAAGCGCGCTCAACATTGGCGAGGCTGGCCATGTCCGCCATCGAACAACCTGCCGCCATATCGGGCAAAATTACAGTTTGTTCGTCACTTGACAGAATATCCGCCACTTCTGCCATGAAATGGACGCCGCAAAACACCAGGTAATCTGCATCCGTTTGTGCCGCCTGAAATGCAAGCTTCAGCGAATCACCCGTCAAATCGGCATGTCGATAAACATCAGCACGTTGGTAATGGTGTGCCAAAATAGTCGCACGTCTTCCTAGCGTTTCCTTGGCTGCCTGTATACGCTCTACACAGTCTTCGTCCCGTATTTGATTAAAATATCCAAAATCTATTGCTTCTGCACGCATTCTCGATGTCACTTCCATTTAAAATCTGATTATGAGAAATATAATTGTGATCGTTTAAACATTTCACTTCAACTAATTCAGCACTCTGTTGATAAAATCCAAAACATGATTGCAAATCTCCTTAACAAATCATAATGACTGGATATGCAATCGAAGAAGTAAGTTCTGCTATAATGGGCGAACGTACAATTCATAACTTAACATGCCACGGGTATTCATAATGTTCGCAGGACATTTTCATTACTGATCCACAGATTATCAAGCAATACCGACATTGAAGCACAAATAACCATTTTTGATACGTAACCACTTTTATGCTTTTTTGACAATCGCGAACTGCGCTCTATTTCCGATGATTCACCGCTCATATTTCAGTATGATCTTTATTTTATTAACCAGCCTCATTGCGGTAACAATCTGGTTAGATAAAATAACACAACCGATATCTGGCACAGACAACTTCGATTTCTTTCATGAACCCGATTATATCATTGAGAATATCTCAGGTTTTCGTGTAGAACACGACAAATCGGTGCACCGCTTTTTTCATGCCAGGAAACTGCTCCATTACACCAATCAGGATCTAACACAATTGGAAGATATACAGTTTGTCAATACCGACCCGAAAAATCCACCTCTGGAGGTTTTTGCCAATAACGCTAAAATCATGAACAGTGGAGAAGAAATTTTTCTCACTGGCGATGTTACTGCAATCCGTGGGCTTAATACCGACGAACGTAAAATCACATTAAAAACCGATAAATTGCATCTGATACCTGACGAAAATTTAGTCAAAACAGATAAAGTTGTCAAAATCACTAGGCTTAATACAACAATACAGGCCGTCGGACTGGAACTGAACAATGATACCGGCATGGTCGAATTGTTATCACATGTACGCGCTATTAATCAAAACCCATGAAAGCAATACTTTTTAGTGCACTGACTTGTCTTCTCATTGGTTCTGCATATGCTGAACGCGCGGATCGTGATCAACCCATTTATCTTGAGGCAGACCGTGCGACAGTTGAAGATGTCAAAAGAAAAGATTCGATACGTGTCAGTATATTTACCGGTAATGTCATTATGACGCAAGGGACACTTCGGATTACTGCGGACAAGGTTATCTTAAAAGAAGATGTTGACGGTTTTCGCTATGCAACAGCTACCGGCAATCTGGTAACTTTTCGGCAGAAACGCGACGGCGTTGATGAATACATTGAAGGCTGGAGTGAACGTGCCGAATACGACAACAAATTAGAAAAAATAGAATTATTTAAACAGGCACGCTTGAAACGCGGTGAAGACGAAGTAAAAGGTGATTATATTTCCTACAACATAACTACTGAGTTTTTTCAGGTGATCGGCAGTCATGACAGCGGTGGGGAAACCAGTGACGATAATCGCGTCAGAATCATTTTTCAGCCCAAGAACAAATCAAACGGCAACGACAATACCGACCCATCTATCTCAGAATAACCAAGCTCTTATGAGTGTATTAAAAGCCCAGAATCTGAAAAAACGCTATAAATCGCGTACTGTAGTACACGATGTGTCTTTTTCATTGAAAAGCGGTGAGGTTATTGGTTTGCTGGGCCCCAATGGCGCAGGAAAAACAACTTGTTTTTATATGGTTGTTGGTTTAGTTCCATTGGATCAAGGTAATATTTTCATGGATGAACATGAATTAAGCAGATTACCTATGCATCAAAGAGCACAAATGGGATTAAGTTATTTACCGCAGGAAGCTTCAATCTTCCGTAGATTATCCGTTGAAGATAATATACTGGCCATACTAGAACTGCATTGCAAAGACAATGATGAACAGCAGCGATTGCTCGATGACTTGTTACATGATTTACAAATCAGCCATTTACGCAACAACCTTGCGATTAGTCTATCGGGAGGAGAACGGCGGCGTGTTGAAATCGCGCGCGCACTTGCCACAAGGCCTCGCTTTATTTTGCTGGATGAACCGTTTGCAGGAGTAGACCCTATTGCTGTCATGGATATACAACGTGTGATAACTTTTTTAAAGGAAAGAAACATAGGTGTTCTCATTACCGATCATAATGTTCGTGAAACATTAGGTATCTGCGATCATGCTTACATTATCAGTGACGGTATTGTATTAGCGCAAGGCATTCCTGACGAAATCATTTATAATGAGCATGTCAGGAAGGTTTATTTAGGAGAGCATTTCCAGTTGTGAAAAGTAGAATTGAGTTTTTTGCTTTTAAACAACCCGTTTTCTGTTTCTTGAAACGATGAAACCGACGCTCCAGTTAAAACTAACACAACAACTCAACCTCACACCTCAATTGCAGCAATCCATCCGGTTATTGCAGTTATCTTCTGTCGATCTGAATCAGGAAATTGAACGTATTATCCAAGAAAACCCATTATTGGAAATCTATGATCAATGGGATCCAAAATCCCATGACCCGCAAAAAAATTCAGATTCAGCACAAAACAATGAAAAAGATGTAACGGGGCAAGAAAATGAAGCCTTGCAGATGGAAACGGGTGAAAATTTAGAGTGGTATCAGGACAGTGGATTTTCAACATATGATTCGCACGATGATGAGTATGACATGCCGCAACTGGCCGCTGAACCACTCAATTTAAGAACATACCTTAATCAGCAAATCAGTCTGAGTCAAACAACCGATAAAGAGAAAAAAATCATAAGTCTGCTCATTGATAGTCTGGATGATGACGGATATTTAACGCAGGATCTTGAGGAATTATTAGAAATATTACCCAAGGAACTGGAATTAAAGATTGAGGATCTTCAACGTGCACTAGTCATTTTGCAGCATCTTGATCCCCCCGGCATAGGCGCGCGAAATCTGCAAGAATGCCTTGTATTGCAGTTACAAGCATTACCTGTCGATACGCCGCATCGGGAACGCGCTATCAAAGTGGTAACACAATATCTTGATGTTCTGGCATCTCATGAATATACAGCTATCAAGCGGATTTTAAAATGTGATGATCATGGCTTACGAGCCGTTCAGAAATTGATCGTCAACCTGAATCCCCGCCCCGGCTCAGCATTCAATTCGACAAAAACGCGTTATGTCATACCGGACATTATCGTCAGCAAAATAAATGGAACCTGGAAGGCAAGATTAAATCAGGATGCACTACCCCGTCTGAATATCAATCAATTCTACGCGAATATACTTAAACAGAAAAATGTCGAGACAACAGAAGAATTGTCCCATCAACTGAATGAAGCAAAATGGCTGATTAAAAATTTACATCAGCGTGCCAGCACCATTTTGAGCGTATCGAACGCGATCGTTGAGCGTCAACAACAGTTTTTTGAACATGGTGAAGTCGCTATGCGGCCATTGGTATTACGTGAAATTGCAGAAACGATCGGGTTACACGAATCGACCGTATCGCGTGTCACCACTCAAAAATATATGCACACACCACGCGGCATCTTTGAACTCAAATATTTCTTTGGCAGCCATGTAACAACAGATACAGGCGGCGCATGTTCAGCAACAGCTATTCGCGCATTAATCAAACAGCTCATCCAAAAAGAAAACTCCAAAAAACCGTTGAGCGATAGCAAAATCGCCGGTATTCTGGAAGAACAAGGTATTGTTGTAGCGCGCAGAACAATCGCCAAATATAGAGAATTATTACAGATCCCCCCCGCCAATCTACGAAAAACTTTATAACTTATAAAAAAGGAATGAACATGAATTTAAAACTTACCGGTAACCATGTAGAAGTCACGCCAGCCATGCGCGATTATGTCACCACAAAAATTAATAAAATTACGCGTCACTTCGATCACGTTATCGATGTTAGTGTGATTCTATCTGTTGAAAAACACAAACAAAAAGCCGAAGCTAACCTGCATATTCGCGGCAAGGATATTTTCGTTGAAGCAAATGGCACAGACATGTATGCTTCGATAGACAGCCTGGTTGACAAGTTAGATCGTCAAGTACTCAAACATAAAGAAAAAAATCTTGAAAAAAGAAACCATGGTTCATTAAAGGATCAGGAGTTTGAATAATATGATCGTTGTCTGTCTTTATCAGGCATTTACTATTTGAAAGTATCATCATGAATCTCATTTCACAACTACTGCCACCATCAAATGTTATTGTTGATCTTGATGTGGCTAGTAAAAAACGTGTTTTCGAACAAGCCGGATTACTGTTTGAAAATACAATCCAGATAGCACGCAATCAAGTTTTTGACAGCCTGTTTGCCAGGGAAAAACTAGGGTCAACAGGGCTAGGACAAGGTGTCGCTATACCGCATGGGCGTATTAAAGGATTACGAGAAGCAGTTGCAGCCCTGGTCAGAATGAAAGAAGCTATTCCCTTTGATGCACCCGATGGGCAACCCGTCAATATTGCCTGCATACTGCTGGTTCCCGAAAAAGCAACCGATCAGCACTTACAGATTTTAAGTGAATTGGCACAGATGTTCAGTGACAAAAAATTTAGGGACAGTATTCTAAACAGTAAAAATGCGGAAGAAATCCATCAGTTGATTACCGAGTGGACACCGAATGTCTCAAATTAGCATTAGCGAACTGTTTGAAGACAAAAAAGAAAAGCTGAAACTGACCTGGATTGCCGGTCAAGATAAAGAAAATAAAGTACTTAGCGATGACCGTATTGCGCAATCCAATCAGGGAATGATCGGCCACCTCAATTTTATCCATCCGAATTGGATTCAGGTACTCAGTAGTAATGAAGTCAACTATATCAACAATCTAAATCAAGGCATTCTTGAAAAAAATTTCAATCTATTAAAACAAAGTAACCTTGCATGTCTCATCGTTGCCGATGGCGCTCAACCTCCCAAAACACTATGCGCCATGGCGGACGAAACCTGCACACCACTCTTGAGTTCTCCTTTTCCGAGCCTGGAAGTGATCTGGTTATTCCGCTCTCATCTTGGACGTGTTTTGGCGCCTTCGTGTTCACTTCATGGCGTATTACTGGATGTTCTCGGTATGGGTGTTATGATCACGGGTGAAAGTGGTGTTGGAAAAAGTGAACTTGCACTCGAACTCATCAGCAGAGGACATGGACTGGTCGCCGATGATGTTGTGGAGTTACGTCGTATTGCGCCTGAAACTCTGGAAGGCAGATGTCCGCCGATTCTGCGTGATTACCTGGAAGTACGCGGGTTAGGCATGTTGAATATCCGCACCATTTTTGGTGAAACCGCTGTACGCCGCTACAAAAACATGAAGCTGATCGTACATTTACAGAATACGGCCACTTCGGACATTTATCAAATGGAACGGCTTCCGATCAGCAACTTGACTGAAACAATCATCAATGTCGACATTCCCAAAGTCATTATCCCCGTTGCTGCTGGCCGCAACCTCGCTGTTCTGGTTGAAGCGGCAGTCAGGAATTATGTGCTTCAATTACGCGGCATTGACAGTACAAAAGAGTTTATTGAACGGCACGAACAGGAAATGTTAAATCAACCCCCCAATCTTAAAAATGAATAATTTAAATGCCAGCAATCAATAAAATAAAGATGTTTTATGATTTTTTACTAGTGCCATTTCAATTTGAACAACAAAGCATTGTAACGGAACAGGGCAAGCAGGCAATCAGTGAAACGGGTATACGCAACTGACGGATTTCTAGCGACACCCTGAAATTAAAGAAAAAGATTCCAATTTATTATGTGGCCAATAGCGTTACATATCGCCAATGAGTAAACCCAAAACGATAACGCTGGCATTTACAGGCGCATCAGGTATGCCGTACGGCATGCGATTACTGGAAATGTTACTGCGTAGTAACCACACGGTTTATTTGCTTTATTCCAAAGTCGCACAGATTGTCGCACAGCAGGAAATGGATCTACCGCTTCCATCTCAACCCAAAGAAGCGGAATCCTTTTTTAAACACCATTTCCAGATTCCTGATGCGTCACTGCAGGTTTTTGGGCGTGAAGCCTGGTTCTCCCCGGTTGCATCCGGCACAAATGCTGCCGACGCCATGATTATTTGTCCTTGCACCATGGGCACACTCGCCGCAGTTTCTACCGGCATGAGTCAAAACCTGATCGAACGTGCAGCCGATGTGATGCTGAAAGAACAACGGCAGCTTATACTGGTCCCGCGCGAAACACCCCTTTCAACCCTTCATCTGGAAAATATGCTCAGATTATCCAGAATGGGAGCCGTTATTTTGCCAGCTAATCCCGGTTTCTACCACCATCCGCAAACCCTGCAACAAATCATTGACTTTATTGTGGCACGCATACTCGATCATCTTAAGATTGATCATCAATTAATGCCACGCTGGGGCGAACAAAATTTGTCACATTCTGACGATCAGTGTTGAGCGGCCCTGATAGCTTCAAGATTGGTAATCGCTTCTTCATTACCCTGAGCAGCAGCTTTCTCAAACCATTCTATTGCTTCCTGTTCATCCCGTTCTACGCCTTCACCCATATAATAAAGCGCACCCAGATTGTTTTGTGCATCAACATGCCCTTGCTCGGCAGCCAGTTTGAATAAAGACACAGCTTCAGTCATATCCTGGGCTACACCTTCACCATTGGCATACAATAATCCGAGATTAAACTGTGCATCTGCATAGCCTTGCTCAGCCGCACGATAAAACCATCCTGCAGCCAGTCCCGGATCATTATCGAGCACCTGGCCCGTTGCTGTTTTAGATACCGCTTCTCCGGTGTAATACATGACACCCAGATTGGTCTGAGCCTCAGGGTCGCCTTCTTGAGCTCGTTCAAGCAAAGCCTGAAATTTTTCGCCCGGTGTCGGCCCATCCGAACTGCCTGGCATGATCTGTTCTCTAAGCTCGGCCATTTCTTCCTCAGACATACCTTCACTTAAAAAAGATGGCAATTCATCGACTCTTGTGACCTCGTTCATTGTCTGCGACTTTGAACCCGTCGCTGCATTATCACTCGATGTATCTTCGCCACACCCATACAGAAACATCAATGGAACAGCAAGCAATAAAACAGTTTTCCCTTTCATTTAATCATTTTTCCTTTAAAATCTATAACATTAATATTCTTTTTGATCTTCATCGCGCCCCAGCCTTTTTAAGCATTTCTGCTGCCTCAGTATGCCGGTATACATTGGCCAGTGTCAGGGCTGTAGCACCATTACTCGCTTTGATATCCAGATCCGCATTAGCCTGTAACAACACATAAATCACACCAATGTGACCATGTTGAGCAGCAAGCATTAGCGGTGTCGCTCCGTTCTCAAGCTGCGCATTAATCTCGGCTCCCGCCTCGATTAATTTAAGCACCGATTGCTGATGTCCACCGCGCGAGGCAAGCATTAAAGCCGTCATCCCATCGCTTCTTCTGGCATGTATATCTGCATTGGCCGCCAACAGCAGATCAATCACCTCACGCCGGTTGCGTTTTGCGGCCAGAATCAACGCTGTTTCATTTGTCTCGCTTGCGGTTGCGTTCACATCCGCACCAAGCGGCAATAATAGCGCAACTAGATGTGCACGGCCATCCCTTGCAGCCTGTATTAATACGGTATACCCATTGTCTCCGCGATAATTTACATCGCCCCCTCTATCCAGCAACAATTGAACAATAGGTTTACTGCCCTTTCTGACACCCGCAAACAGTGCCGTATTAATGGTTTCTGGAGACAATTCGGGTTCTGCCTCAAGAATGCGCCTCACCAATGGTAAATTCCCCTTTTCCGCACCAGCAATTAATTGTTCGTCAATTGTTTCAACGCTTTCTGCATGAACAAACGCACCATAAAGCATCAACATAAGCAAAACGCACAAACATTTTAAATTAATTCGGCTCTTTAATTGTAACCCTGTCATCACCTGTTCCTCAAAATTTCTTTATTGAATTAACAACACGCATTTTAAGATAGATTCTGCATGAATTTCTCCATGCTACCGGGAAAATTTCGGTGTTCAATCTTAAAAACATTTGTTTATTCAAGATAACCCTTGCAAAACCTTGGTCTTCCAAGCAGATTATCTTAAATTGCGCCAATATTACTTTCGTTATTATTCTGACGCGCATAGCCGGATATGTCCAACCTGCAACTTAATATTTCAAGTTATAATGCAATTAAATGTCTTCAAATGAAAACCGGAACGATACCGATTAATTTGCGACCGTAATGGAGAAAAATAATTACTTTGCAACCGCGCACATGAAACCGGTTTACATTTTGATACAATGATGGGCAACCTGATACTTTATCAATTTGATATTGCCGGGTTTAATGAGTTTGTCAGTATGCATGGCAAGGTATGTCTCGCAGGAAACAGTTGTTCTATTACCAAAAGGCGCAACGTTGTAGGTGACAATTTCAAGTTGACAAAGTTCTAATTTCAGGTCGGCACAAAAAGCACTTTGCCAAATACTGACTGAAATTTTGATAAACACTATCCATGAACGCAGTAAATTACGACATAGCAATTATAGGTGGCGGTCCGGTCGGTATGGCGTTGGCACTTGCCCTTCGCGACAATAATCTGTCAGTTCTTCTGCTTGAAGCACGTGGTTTACCTGACAAAGTGGACGATATTCGACCACTGGCTTTATCGCATGGCAGTCACCTTATTTTGAACCGCCTGGGCGCTTGGCAAAGACTTCCACAATTCACGCCAATCAAAACCATCCATATTTCAAACAAGGGCTACTTCGGACGTTCCGTATTGACCACCAAAGATGCAGGCGTTCCTGTTTTGGGCTACGTCGTCAACTATCATGATCTGTTTCGGGCACTTTACGATGTCACGGTGGAAAGCGACATCGATTATCAAACCGGTGCAGTTGTTCAACATTTTTCAACGGATGAACAATTGGGTCATGTCAGCTACACCCATCACGGTACAGAAAAAAAGATTTCGGCCAAATTGCTAGTCCTTTCCGATGGGGGTCGACTCGGCAGCCAGATTGAAGATATCACTTACCATATCAACGAATACAATCAATGGGCGATTGCCGCCAATGTACAGGCTGAAACACAACAAACGGGGATCGCTTATGAACGTTTTACATCGGAAGGGCCGATCGCTTTACTCCCATCCGGCAATCATTTTGCCTTGGTATGGACAGCCCCCGCCGAGGCAGCCAAAGAAATTCTCGCGTTAAACGAAGAGCAATTTCTCACGCGGCTGCATAGTCACTTTGGAGACCGGTTAGGTCAATTCGTTCATGCGGGAAAACGCTCCGGTTTTCCTTTAGCACTCAAATACGCAAAACCCACTACATCGCAACGCATTGCATTGATTGGCAATGCTGCTCAAACCCTGCACCCTGTTGCAGGTCAGGGCTTTAATCTTGGACTCAGAGACACCTACGAGCTCGCACAAATCATTCAGGATACCTTAACTGAAAACAAAGAAATTGGCACACCAGCGATGTTGCAACGCTACCGGGAAAATCGCCGCATGGACAGTAATGGTGGACGACTCTTTACCGATTCACTCATCAAATTGTTTTCCAACGATAATCCACTATTGCAACATCTCTGCGGCACCGGACTTACACTTCTGGATAACTTACCGCCCATCAAACGGTTTGTAGCGCGGCGTATGATTTTTGGCGCAAGAGGCTAGGAAGTGTGAACAATGAGTGATTTATTTTGGTTGCTCCTGAAATGAGTTTCAGTAGCAACAGTTCAGTCATTGTTAACACCCCCTAATTAATAATTACACAAATTTCTTACGCATATAAAAATTATCTTTATATAATATGTCTTTTGCAGTCTAGGAAATATAAAGCACTTCAGCAGCATGGAAATAAGAGACCTGGATCGTACTTAATTTTCCTGAATCAGTTTTGCGCATCATCTTCAATTGTTATTTTTTATCCTGAAAACAACAGATTTACATGCAAATCGGTAATCACACGCTAAAAAACAAACTGATCGTCGCCCCCATGGCCGGTGTTACCGACCGCACCTTCAGACAGTTATGCAAAAAAATGGGAGCAGGTATGGCCGTTTCAGAAATGGTTGCCAGCAACTCACTACTTTGGGGTTCGAAAAAAACACAGCGCCGCGCCAACCATGATGGCGAAGTATCGCCCATATCCGTTCAGATAGCAGGCGCTGATCCAAACATGCTAGCAGCTGCTGCCAGGCACAATGTAGATCAGGGCGCTCAGATTATCGATATCAACATGGGGTGTCCAGCCAAAAAAATATGCAATGTCATGGCCGGCTCAGCATTATTAAAGAATGAAAGACTGGTTGAAAAGATACTCACTTCCGTGGTCAGCGCTGTCGATACGCCCGTAACGCTTAAAATCAGAACCGGTTGGGATCAACAAAACAAAAATGCCTTAACCGTTGCCAGAATTGCCGAAAATTCAGGAATAAAAGCATTAGCCATTCATGGCCGCACACGTGCCTGTGCTTATCGCGGCGAAGCCGAATACGAGACTATCGCCAGCGTTAAAGCCGCCGTTAGTATTCCGGTCATTGCCAATGGCGACATTACTACGCCTGAAAGAGCCAAACAGGTGTTAGACTACACCAATGCCGATGCCGTCATGATAGGCCGCGCTGCACAAGGCAGGCCCTGGATTTTCAGAGAAATCGAGCATTATCTGAATACCGGCAGCCATCTGCCACCACCTGAAGTGCGCGAAATACATACTGTACTAGTCGATCATTTACATGATTTATATGCATTTTATGGAGAATATTCTGGTGTACGCATCGCACGCAAGCATATCTCGTGGTACACCAAAGGGTTGGCAGGCTCGGCCGGATTCCGGCACAGAATGAACCAGTTGCAAGCGTGTGAAGAACAGCTTGATGCAACCCATGATTTCTTTACTCAGCTGGCTGATTACAACCCACATTTACATTACATTCAGGAAGAGAAGGTTGTTACTGTATGAATACAATCAATGAAAATGAAATTGCATGCTGTGTACGTAACTCCGTCAACAAATATTTGAATGATCTGGACGGTGAAAAACCAGTCTGCATCCATGATATGGTTATTCTCAGCGTTGAAAAACCACTCATCGAAGTCGTTTTACAACATACACAAGGTAATCAGACGCTGGCAGCCGAACTGCTTGGCATCAACCGAAACACATTACGGCAGAAAATAAAACGGTATCAAATCAATAAGGAATAGTATGGCCATTAAACAGGCACTAATCAGTGTTTCCGATAAAACCGGGGTAATAGATCTGGCACAAGCGCTGCATCAATCCGGCATCACCATTATCTCGACAGGCGGCACAGCCCGTTTACTGCAACAAAACGCAATTCCGGTAATAGAAATCAGCGATTACACCGGTTTTCCCGAAATGCTCGACGGGCGCGTCAAAACGCTGCACCCGAAAGTACATGCCGGAATTCTGGCACGCAACGACTCACCCAAACACACCGCTGCAATGGAAAAAGCCGGCATCAACGATATCGAATTGGTTGTCGTCAATCTCTACCCTTTCTCACAGACTGTCGCCAAACCGGATTGCAGTCTGGAAGAAGCCATAGAAAATATTGATATCGGTGGCCCTACCATGGTGCGCGCCGCTGCCAAAAACTATAAAAAAGTCACTGTCATCACCGATCCGACAGATTACCCGCAGCTGCTCGATGAAATTACCGCCAATCAGGGAAAAGTCAGTCTGGCCAACCGTTTCAAATTTGCCTGTAAAGCATTTTCGCATACTGCGGTTTATGACAGTGCCATTAGCAATTATTTAACTGCAATTAACGATGATGGCAACCGCGATGACTTTCCGACAGTATTCAATGCTAATTTCAATCTGTTGCAACACTTGCGCTATGGTGAAAACCCGCACCAGAAAGCGGCATTTTACCGCGATATTGAATCCGTTCCGGGTGGCCTGGCGAATTACCGGCAAATTCAGGGCAAAGAACTGTCGTACAACAACATTGCCGATACCGACGCTGCCTGGGAATGTGTCAAGTCTTTCGAAAATCCGGCCTGCGTTATTATCAAACACGCCAACCCCTGTGGTGTTGCCGCTGCTGATACGATACACGATGCGTATCAACGTGCATTTGCAACCGACTCAACCTCTGCATTCGGCGGTATTATCGCGTTTAACAGGATACTCGATGCCGAAACGGCTGCTGCGGTACTGAATCAGTTTGTTGAAGTGATCATCGCTCCCGATATTTCTGATGAAGCCCAGACTTTACTCGCACAAAAGCGCAATATCCGGGTTCTGGCTCTGCCACTGGAACAAGGCAGCAACGCATTTGATCTGAAACGCATCGGTGGCGGTTTGCTGGTACAAACACCGGACCATTACAATATTGCCCGCAACGAACTCAAGGTAGTCACGCAGAAAAAGCCAACCGGACAACAAATGGAGGATCTGCTGTTTGCCTGGCGTGTGGCGAAATTTGTCAAATCCAACACGATTGTGTTTTGCCGTAACAATCAGACCTTAGGTATTGGCGCCGGTCAAATGAGCCGTGTCGACAGTGCTAAAATTGCAACAATTAAAGCCAAGGAAGCCGGATTTGATTTAACGGATTCTGTGGTGGCATCGGATGCTTTTTTCCCGTTCCGCGACGGACTTGACGTTGTTGTACAAGCCGGTGCACGGGCTGTCATTCAGCCCGGCGGCAGTATACGCGACGCTGAAGTCATAGCCGCCGCAGACGAACAGGATGTGACTATGGTCTTCACCGGCGTACGGCATTTCAGACACTGATTTTAGATTGACGATGAAATTATTGGTTATCGGTAGCGGCGGCAGAGAACATGCCATAGCCTGGAAACTTATCCAGTCACCGCGTGTTCAAAAAGTTTTTGTCGCGCCCGGCAATGCCGGAACGGCACAAGAACATGGCCTGGAAAATATTGCTATTACCGCTATTCCCGACCTGATTGAATTTGTAAAAAAAGAAACCATCGCATTTACTGTGGTTGGGCCGGAAGCGCCACTAGCAGAAGGTATTGTTGATGCTTTTCAAGCTCATGAACTGAAAATCTTCGGCCCCGGTCAGAAAGCGGCACAACTGGAAATCTCCAAAAGTTTTGCCAAAGACTTCATGCAGCGGCATAACATTCCGACTGCAGCTTATGCAAGCTTCACCGAGGCGGAAGCAGCGCATCAGTATATTGACCAGCAAGGCGCGCCGATTGTCATCAAAGCCAGTGGTTTGGCTGCGGGTAAAGGCGTCATCGTTGCCATGTCTTTAGCAGAAGCCCATGCTGCGATTGACGATATCCTGGTCGAACACCGTTTTGGCACTGCCGGATCCGAAGTCATTATTGAGGAATTTCTGCAAGGTATCGAAGTCAGCTTTATCGTCATGTCCGACGGGCAACATGTTTTACCGCTCGCTACCAGCCAGGATCACAAACGTCTGAACGACGGCGATACCGGCCCCAATACCGGCGGCATGGGCGCTTATTCACCGACACCGTTTATATCACCCGGTCAGCATGCGCAAATCATGCGTGAAGTCATTTATCCGGTTATTCAAGGCATGACACAAGAAGATACGCCGTATACCGGCTTCCTCTACGCCGGCTTAATGATAACGCCGGATAGGCAGGT
Organism: Nitrosomonas sp.; assembly: GCA_020446045.1. Taxonomy (GTDB): domain Bacteria; phylum Pseudomonadota; class Gammaproteobacteria; order Burkholderiales; family Nitrosomonadaceae; genus Nitrosomonas. The sequence goes on along the minus strand of JAGRFM010000004.1, from coordinate 41,838 downwards.
GAAAGTACTGGAATTCAATTGCCGCATGGGCGACCCGGAAACGCAGCCCATCATGCTGCGGCTGAAAAGTGATTTATCGGTACTGATAGAACATGCCCTGAACGGCACTTTGGATCAAAGTGAAACCGAATGGGACCGGCGTATTGCACTCGGTGTTGTTATGGCCGCCGAGGGGTATCCTGAGAGTCCGGTCAAAGGCGATGCCATTACCGGACTGGCTGAATTGATGGAACATCATAATGCCGGTGAAGATTTTCATATTTTTCATTCAGGAACCGTCTTGACTGATGAAAATAATGAACAAGCTCACAAATTGGTCACTTCCGGCGGGCGAGTGCTTTGCGTTACCGCTTTAGGCGACAGTTTGAAAATTGCCCAGCAAAATGCGTATGAAATAGCCGGACAAATCGAATTTCGAGGTGCTCACATGCGCCATGACATCGGTTATCAGGGTATAGAGTATATTCATCAATCCAAGTAAAAAAACTGTTCATCTTCGGTTACTTTTGCATCATCATAGTATTCTTTATTGGTTTTGCAATTTTATGGCGCTAAACTTTCAAACACTGGACATCTTACGTCAAAGACACCCCGCCTGGCGTCTGCTTAACAGTCCGTATGCGCCGTTGATTGTCAGCTTTTTTTATCAAACCTTTATCGAAAGCAATGTACGCATCATAGCTCAAGCCGATCTGGTCGAAGCGCTGGAAGATGAACTCTTCTCAATCCGGGAAACCGACGAGGACAATAGATTCCCTAAATCTGCACTTGAATATTTGAACGATTGGGCAGCCCCTGAAAAAGGCTGGTTACGAAAATTCTACCGTCAGGATTCGGATGAGGCTTATTTTGACCTGACTCCGGCCAGCGAGAAAACCATTACCTGGCTGGAATCCCTGAGCCAACGCAGTTTTGTCGGAACCGAATCGCGCCTACTCATCCTCTTTGATCTGTTGCGCCAGATCAGCCAGGGCAGTACCACTAATCCTGAACAGCGCCTGCAGGAACTGCAAAAACGCCGCGCAGAAATCGACGCTGAAATTGCTCAGGTGGCACAGGGCAATGTCAGCCTGCTCGATGACACCGCCCTCAAAGACCGTTTTATGCAATTCAGTCAGCAAGCCCGTGAACTGCTATCCGATTTTCGCGAGGTGGAATACAATTTCCGCCAGCTGGATCGTAGCGTCCGGGAGCAAATCACCCAGTGGAGTGGCAACAAGGGCGATCTGCTGGAAACCATTATGGGTGAACGCGATGCCATTGCGGATTCCGATCAGGGCAGCAGCTTCCGGGCATTCTGGGATTTTTTGATGTCTCAGCAACGGCAATCCGAATTCAGCCAGATGCTCGAACAAGTCATGGCGATCCCCGCAGTCGATGCTTTAAATCCGGATCGCCGCACACGCCGTATTCACTATGACTGGCTTGAAGCTGGCGAGCATACGCAACGAACGGTTGCACAGCTGTCGCAACAACTCAGAAGATTTCTGGACGACCAGGCCTGGCTTGAAAACAAGCGCATCATGGGTTTGCTGCACAACATAGAAAACCGGACACTGACAATGCGCGAACAACTCTTTTCAAGCGCCGTACCCGCTGAATTCGGTGTTATTGACGATCTGAAAGTTAACATCGATTTGCCCATGGAACGCACCCTATATCAGCCGCCCATCAAAACCAGGATTGCCCAGATCGCATTAATACAAGGAGATGAATCGTTGGATTCCAGCAAACTTTTTACCCAGTTTGTCATCGATAAAGCCGCGATTGCGCGCCATATCCGACAGTCCTTACAGAAAAAAAACCAGGTTACATTGCGAGAGTTGTGTATTATCCGCCCGTTGACGCAAGGACTCGCAGAATTAATTGCTTATCTGGAATTACCCGTCAACAAAGGGTTTACAATACATGTTGACGAGACTGTCGAAGAAAAAATAAGCTGGCAATGCCATGCAGAAGACGGTATTCGTCAATTCCGTAGCGCCAGCCTGCCCCGCATCATTTATTTGCGTCATCTATCCGGATGAAAACCATGGATATATCTGAAGATAGCGCTACATTGCAGGACGGACTGTCCATTTTGCTGATTACATTACTCAAAACCGTGGTTTACCGGGAAGATGATACCAGCCGTTGGAATCAATTACTCACACAGCAAAGCAGCGTGCGTGATTATGTCGCCGTATTGGGACTGGAACTGATCCTTGACGAAGCGGAAGGCTATGCATTCTTGCGCAGCCGACAGCTGGAATCCGTGAATGATGGGAATTCAGGCGATTCAAGTGGTTCATCCGGCACAACCCAAACCCTGCCACGCCTGGTCGCTCGCCGCCCCTTATCGTTTCCGGTCAGCCTGCTGCTTGCCCTGCTACGCAAAAAACTGGCAGAGACCGATGCCGGCGGCGGCGATACACGCCTGATTCTAAGCCGTGACGATATGCTCGAATTGATCCGGGTATTTATGCCCAATACCAGTAATGAAGCAAAACTCACCGATCAGGTGGACAGGCATATCAATAAAGTCATTGAACTGGGGTTTCTGCGCAAACTGAATGCCGACAATCATTCAGGCCCACCACATTACGAAGTCCGTCGTATTATCAAATCGTTTGTCGACGCACAGTGGCTTGCTGATCTTGATAAAAGACTGGAACACTATCAAACTCATCTGGCCGAATCACAATCGAATGCAGGACACTGAAGCGCAACCCACACTACCGTTGATTTTCAATCCTGAACATTTATCGGGATTTCGGCTGCAGCGCCTTGAAGTGCTTAACTGGGGTACTTTTGACAAACAGGTATGGACGTTGCAACTGGACGGCAAAAATGCGCTGTTGACCGGCGACATCGGTTCCGGCAAATCAACACTGGTCGATGCGATTACCACACTGCTGGTGCCGGCGCATCGCGTGGCCTATAACAAAGCGGCCGGCGCCGAGAACAGGGAGCGCTCGTTGCGCTCATATGTGCAAGGTTATTACAAATCCGAACGTAACGATCTTGCCGGCAAAGCCAAACCGGTTCCTTTGCGCGACCAGAACAGTTACTCGGTCATTCTCGGCGTATTTCACAATCAGGGCTACCGGCAAACCGTAACGCTGGCGCAGGTTTTCTGGCACAAGGATATACAAGGGCAACCCGAACGTTTTTTCGTCTGCGCGGAACAGGCATTAACGATTGTCGATGATTTCTCCAAATTTGGCAGCGACATGAATACCCTGCGCAAACGTCTGCGCAGCCAGGGTATTGAAGTATTCGACCGTTTTCCGCCGTATGGCGCCTGGTTCCGCCGCCGTTTCGGTATCGCGAATGAACAGGCGCTTGATCTGTTCCACCAGACCGTTTCAATGAAATCGGTGGGTAATCTTACCGATTTCGTGCGCAGTCATATGCTCGAACCTTTTGATACCGCACCGCGTATCAAGGCATTGATCGATCACTTCGACGATTTGAACCGTGCACATGAGGCCGTCCTGAAAGCCAAGCAGCAAATCGAACGGCTCACCCCGCTGGTCGACCAATGCGATCAACATACAGTACTCAGTACGCAAGTACTGAACCTGCGTCATTGCCGGGAAGCGTTGAAACCGTATTTTTCCACACAAAAACTGGCATTGGTGACCGACCGGATTAACCGGTTGCACAATGAACTCGTCAAACAACAAGCCAAAGTTACCCGTCTGGATGAAACCATACGCAGTCAACGTTCACAGGAATCCGAACTGAAACAGCAGATTGCCGACAATGGCGGAGACCGGATCGACCGATTACAACATGAAATTGAACAACTCCGACAGGACAGCGCCAAGCGCCGGCTAAATGCGCAAAGTTATGCTCAATTGCTGCAAACTGTTGAAGCGGTTTTCCCGGATAGCGAAGATGCGTTTCTCAACCTGAAAACTGAATTGCAAACCCGGCAAAGCCAATTGGACCAACAACAAGCTGAACTGCAAAACCGTCACCAGGAAATCAACTATCAATTCCGAATCAAACGCGAAGAACATCAGCAATTAACACAGACACTGGACGCGTTGAAAAAACGCCGCAGCAATATCGAACAAATGCAGGTCAACATCCGCAGCGCATTGTGCCAGGCACTGGCAGTCGATGAGACTGAATTTCCCTTTGCCGGCGAACTCATTCAGGTGCATGAAGCAGAAAAAGACTGGGAAGGCGCCGCCGAACGCCTGCTGCGCAATTTCGGCCTATCGCTGCTGGTACCCGATGGGTATTACGGCAAAATCGCTGCCTGGGTGGATGCCACGCATCTAAAGGGCCGCCTGGTATATTACCGGGTATGGCAAAATAAAGTACGCCCACTGCCCGAAGTACATGCGCATTCGTTAACCCGCAAACTGTCCATTAAACCCGATTCACCCTTTTATGCCTGGCTTGAATCCGAACTGGCGCATCGGTTCGATCTGGCCTGCTGTGAAAATCAGGAGCAGTTTCGTCGTGAAAAACGCGCCATTACCCGCAGCGGTCAAATCAAGGCAGCCGGAGAGCGGCATGAAAAGGACGACCGGCATGCTATTCACGATCGTAGCCGCTATGTACTGGGATGGGACAATAAAGACAAAATCACCGTACTGGAAAATCAGGCCCGCCTACTGGAAACTGCAATTGCCGACCTGGCCGGTTCAATCAGCGAAATCGACAAAACGCTCAAACAAATCACCGTTTCCCTACAGGCGCTGAACAAACTTGAAGTCTATCAGGATTACAATGACATCAACTGGCAGCCGCTAATCCAGCGCATCGAAGCATTGCACGACGAATTGAACAAACTGAAATCGGCTTCCGATCTGCTGCAAACATTGACGCAAAAGCTGCACACAATTGAAACGGATCGTGAATCCAATGAACTGCGTTTTGACGACATCAAAAAAGAACTCAATCGCACCGAGTTAAAAATCGAACAGGCACAAAGCCTGCATGGTGAAACCCAGGATTTTCTGGCCATGCCGGAGAATGAACCGCACCAGGAACATTTCAACACCATTGAATCGCTACGCACACAAGCGCTGGGCGAACATACACTCACTGTGGAATCGTGCGACAACCGCGAACAGGAATTGCGTAAATGGCTGCAGGACAAAATTGACGCGGAAGACCGTAAAATCAGATCGCTGCATGAACGTATCATCCGCGACATGAGTAATTACAACAACAACTATCCGCTCGACACCAAGGAAGTCGACGCCGCCGTTGAATCGGCAAATAATTACCGCGAAATGCTGAATGAATTACTGGCTGACGGCCTGCCGCGCTTCGAAGCGCGTTTCAAGGAGCTGCTCAACGAAAACACCATCCGCGAAGTGGCCAACTTTCAATCGCAGCTGCACCGCGAGCGCGAAACCATCCGCGACCGTATCGAACAAATCAATCATTCGCTAAACAATATCGACTACAACAGCGGGCGCTATATCCAGCTCGAAGCGCAAATCACCCAGGATGCCGATATCCGTGATTTCCAGACTGAACTGCGTGCGTGTACCGAAGGCGCCCTGACCGGCTCAGAGGACGAACAGTATTCCGAATCCAAATTCCTTCAGGTCAAAAAAATTATTGAGCGCTTCCGCGGCCGTGAAGGACTGTCCGAACTCGACAAACGCTGGACCAACAAAGTCTGCGATGTACGCAACTGGTTTATTTTCGGCGCATCGGAACGCTGGCGCGAGGATAACAGCGAATATGAACATTATTCCGATTCAGGTGGAAAATCCGGCGGTCAGAAGGAAAAACTCGCGTACACCATCTTGGCAGCCAGTCTGGCATATCAGTTCGGTCTCGAATGGGGTGAAGCCCGTTCGCGTTCGTTTCGTTTTGTCGTGATTGACGAAGCCTTTGGGCGCGGCTCCGACGAATCGGCCGAATACGGGTTGAAACTGTTCGAGCAACTCAATCTGCAATTGCTGATTGTCACACCCTTGCAGAAAATCCACATTATTGAACCATATGTTTCTCATGTCGGCTTTGTGCATAACGAAGACGGACGCGTCTCAAAAATCCGCAACCTGAGCATCGAAACCTACCGCGAAGAAAAAACCCAGTTACTGGGTTCCACAGCGCAAACCACACAAACCAGCCAGTGAACTGGACAACTCACACGAATTTACGCCAACAGGTGCAGCAATTATGGGACAAAGGCCGCTTGCTCGCCTCGCTGCTGAACAATGAAGCATTTTTTCCGTACCGGCTGAAATTCAAAACACCAACCAGTAAGGAAATGTCCGAACGATTCGCCGAAGTCCGCGACTGGATTGCCGGACTATATAAAACAAATAATTTTCGCATCGAAACACGCACTGTCCGGCATCCCGTGTTGGGTGAAAATACCGTCCCGCACGCCGTATGGCTGGACAACCTGGACAATGCCGTACAAATCATCGGAAAGCAGAAACCATACCGGCAGTTTGTCGATCTGATCGAACAAACCCGGCAACAGCAACCCGCCCTTTTGCCCTGGCTCGGTTCACACCCTTTAAAAGCACTTGAACTGGCCGGACAATGGCGGCAATTGCTGGCGGTAATCGAATGGCTGCAGGCGCACCCGAAGCCCGCCATTTATCTGCGGCAAGCCGACATACTCGGTGTCGACACCAAATTTATCGAACACTACCGCAGCGTTCTGATTACCCTGCTGGATCGTTGCCTACCAGACAACAGTATCAACCCTGACGCTACCGGCGTCAATCAGTTCGAAGCACGCTACGGTTTCCGCCAAAAACCGCTACGTGTACGATTCAGAATCCTCGACCCTGATTTTAACCTGCTTCCGGGTAGCAACAGCGATATCTCGCTGACACAACAGGGATTTCATGACCTGGGCCACCACCCGGAAATAGCCAGTCGGATTGAGTATATCTTCATCACCGAAAACGAAACCAACTTCCTCGCCTTTCCGCAAATCTGCAACAGTCTGGTTTTGTTTGGTGCTGGTTACGGGTTTGACGCCCTATCCGGCATACCTTGGTTAGCACGTCCGGAAATTCATTACTGGGGTGACATCGACACGCACGGATTCGCCATACTCGACCAACTGCGTAACCATCAGCCACAGGTGCGCAGCCTGCTGATGGATAAACACACGTTGTTAGCGCACCAGTCGTTCTGGACGCATGAAATGAAACCCGAAACCCGTCCCCTAGCCCGCCTCACCGGCACCGAACGGCAGCTTTATGAAATGTTAGGCAACAATACTTTCGGTGATCAAATCCGGCTCGAGCAGGAACGGATCGGTTTTAATCATATACTGAAGTCACTGCGGCAGATAGCGGTAGTAATTGATTGAACCTAAAAACCTCAGTTGACCGTTAGAAAGAAGTACAAACTTGATGAATTAAAATATACATTTCAGGAAAATTCCTTAACCTGAATGGTGTGCAACACTATGCTATTTATAGCACATTGTTTTTTACCTTTTGCGGTGTTGCAATTCGTTGTAATAACTGGTTATTACAACCTCATTGTGCCTTGCCAAAAATAAAAAACAAAGCACTCTAAATACCATCCAACTGAGGTTTTTAGGTTGAAATAAGCGATGAAAGCAATGCAGGCAAGGTGAAGTCCATTGCGCTGAGTATTACATGACATCGATTTTTACTCCTTCCAAAATTCATCGACTGTTTATTTATTGTATTTTGCATAAAATTGCCCTTTAATTTCGTCAATCACCATGATTTTTCATTTGTATATTTTGTCGGCTTAAGGCAACATTGTATTTTTCTACTCTTGATTGAAAAAAGCCATCGTGATCAGTTACGAACACCCGCTTAATGAACGTATTCGCACTCTGTTGCGGCTTGAGGATTTGTTTAAAAAAATCGATTTTTTTTCTGCGAAAGACTCCCCGATGCAGCACCATGCGTCTTTATTAACCCTGTTTGAGATTCTGGAAATTACCGGCCGTGCGGATATCAAATCGGATCTACTTCAGGAACTGGAACGCCAAAAACAAATTCTTGAAGGTATGCGCAGGAACCCGAATATTTCTGAATCAGCATTGGATAATGTGCTGGAAAATATTCAGACCACGTTTCGGTCCATGTTGGAAATTTCCGGCAAAGTGGGAGAACATTTGCGTGACACTGAATGGCTCATGACTATCAAACAGCGCGCAAACATCCCTGGCGGAGTTTGCGAATTCGATCTGCCTTCGTATCATTACTGGCTTAATCTTGACCCGGCTTTGCGGCGCAAGGATTTCAATGAGTGGCTGGCGCCGCTGCTACCTATCCGTAATGCTTTCGGTATTGTGCTGTATTTACTCAGAAGCAGCGGTAAAACTGTTCAACATATCGCCCGACACGGTATTTTTCAACAGCCTGGCGCCGACTATATGGCACAAATGTTACGTGTCAGCCTCAGCGAAGACTTCCCATGCGTGCCAGAAATCAGCGCAAACAAATACGCCTTGAATATACGCTTCATCCCGTCACAATCCGGCCAGCGCGTGAAAGTTTATGAAAAAGATGTGGCATTTGAGCTGACGTTCTGTAATCTATAATATAGTCTTATATTATCCCACAACACCCCAAAACGACAACAAATATACCTTGATTACAATATATTATAAATATTGTTTATTTCATATTATTCCTTGTTGCATCATTAAATCTCACTTTTTTGAGTAGCTACATGAGTAGCTAGAATATCCATTGGCAGGAATTCATTATCTAGCTACTCAGTCAAGAGAGGATGCATATGGGAAAATTAACTAATCTTCAAATATCCAATTGGATTAAAACTGGAAAACCCATAATCAGATCAGATGGGGATGGATTAACTTTTACTTTGTCAGCTAAAGGAACTTCATCATGGGTATTGCGTTATAGAACTTCGGGCGCTAAATCACAAAAAGAAGTTAAATGACCTCCGGCAGAGCCGGAGGCTTATTGCTTGAGCCCCTCAAAGGGGCTGCTTGCTAGCCGCTAAAGCGGCATGTCTAGATCCAGCTTCAAACTGCATTAGAACGTGGACAACAAACCATTCTACGAAAGCTCAGACCCTACCATAGAAAAATAGGCGAAGAATGGTTTGCAAAGCTACGTATGGACGCGGAAAGTTTAACCGATCCATCGGCACGCCCAAGACCATAACCACTGGTGTAACGCTTTAGAAAAATATTAGACTCGTTGTTCTCTTATAGCTTCATATTTCAGTGTTTTCATGTTATCTATACCATTCTGGTTAAATAGAAAATCAATCAATAGCAACAATAAAAACTAAGAAAGCATGAATCATCAATCCCTTTCCGCCTTTATCTGGTCGGTTGCCGACCTGCTACGTGGCGATTACAAGCAATCGGAATACGGCAAGGTTATTTTACCGTTCACTGTCTTACGCCGCCTGGACTGTGTACTGGAAACCACCAAGGAAGCAGTACTGGCTGAACATGCCAACAAACTGAAAGCCGACATCAATCCCGAACCCTTCTTGTTGCGTAAAGCCGGACAGAGCTTCTACAACATATCGCCGCTGGATATGAAAAAACTCATGGGGGATCAGGATCACATCAGGGAAAATCTGTTTGCCTATATTCAGGGATTCTCTGAAGCGGTGCGGGATATTTTTGAGCGTTTCGATTTTTATACCCAGGTTGAACGGCTATCCAAAGCCGGATTGCTATATCAAGTCACCGAACGCTTTGCCAATGTCGATCTGCACCCGGACAAAGTCAGTAACAGCCAGATGGGATTGGTATTCGAGGAACTGATTCGTAAGTTTGCCGAGATTTCCAATGAAACCGCCGGTGAACACTTCACCCCTCGTGAAGTGATTCGCCTCATGGTCAACTTGTTGTTTATCGAAGATGACGATGTGCTGGCCAAACCCGGTGTAGTGCGTACCATTTATGATCCAACGGCAGGAACTGGTGGCATGTTGTCCGTGGCGGGGGAATACCTGCATGAGCACAATCCCGATGCCCGTTTGACCATGTTCGGTCAGGAACTCAACCCCGAATCCTATGCGATTTGTAAAGCCGACATGCTGATCAAGGGGCAGGATGTTGCCAATATCACGTTTGGCAATACGTTTTCCGATGACGGACACCTGCACAAAAAATTCGACTATATGCTGTCCAACCCACCGTTTGGTGTGGAATGGAAGAAAGTTGAGAAGGAAGTTCGCAAGGAACATGAAACACAAGGCTACAGTGGCCGATTTGGCCCCGGTCTGCCCCGTGTCTCGGATGGTTCGTTATTGTTCCTGCTGCACCTGATCAGCAAAATGCGCCCCGCTGTCGATGGCGGTAGTCGCTTTGGTATCGTATTGAACGGCTCACCCCTGTTTACCGGTGCGGCAGGTTCGGGGGAAAGTGAAATACGTCGCTATGTGCTGGAAAATGATCTGCTGGAAGCCATTATCGGACTACCGACGGACATGTTCTATAACACCGGTATTTCCACTTATATCTGGATACTGTCCAACCGCAAGCCGGAACATCGCAAAGGACTGGTACAGTTGATCGATGCGTCAGGTTATTGGCAAAAAATGCGTAAAAGCCTCGGTTCCAAGCGTAAGGAACTGTCCGACGAACATATCACCGAAATCACCCGCCTGTTTGGGCAATTTATTGAAGCCAGTGAAGGAAAAAAACCAATATCAAGAATCTTCAAGAATACCGATTTTGGTTACCATACCATTACCGTGGAACGGCCATTGCGGGACGAAAACGGACAAATCGTGCTAGCCACCAAAGGCAAGCAAAAAGGCAAACCGCAACCGGACAGCAGTTTACGGGATACCGAGAATGTGCCACTGAGTGAAGACATAGAAGACTATTTCAAACGGGAAGTACTGCCACATGTACCCGATGCCTGGATTGATCATAACAAAACCAAAGTCGGCTATGAAATCCCGTTCAACAGGCATTTCTATGTGTTTGAACCACCCCGCCCCTTGGCTGAAATTGATGCCGATCTAAAACAATGCACCGACCGCATCCTGACCATGATCAAAGGCTTGTCGGCATGAGTTTTCCACGGTATGAAAGCTACAAGGATAGTGGTGTGGAATGGTTGGGGGAATTGCCGGAGCATTGGGAAATAAAAAAAATACGTCGAGTTATATCAGCTCCACTAATTAACGGAATTTTTAAGAAAAAAAGAGAATTTGGAAAAGGTGTATTGTTAGTAAATGTTTTCGATATTTATCAAGACGATTTTAAGATCAAACCTGACAATCTTGATCGTGTAAGGTGTGAGGCAAATGAAATAAACACTTACCAAGTGTTATCTGGAGATTTATTTTTTGTCCGTTCATCTTTAAAACAAGAAGGAGTCGCAGTAGTTGCAGTAGCTGGAGATCATATAGAACCTGTTGTTTTCGAATGTCATTTGATTCGTGTTAGGCCAGATAAAACGCTACTAGATGCTCGATATGGAAGCTATCTTTTAAACTCTGCTCTGTATCGTTATCAATTGATTGCTCGAGCTAAAATCACTACGATGACCACTATAGATCAAGAAGCTATATTGTCTATTCTTTTGACAGCACCACCTGTTCCAGAACAAAAAATAATCGCTTCCTTCCTTGATTGTGAAACCACCAAAATTGATGAACTGATTGGCGAACAGCAACGGCTTATCGAACTACTGAAAGAAAAACGGCAGGCGGTTATTTCTCATGCGGTTACCAAAGGACTGAATCCTGATGTGCCTATGAAGGATTCTGGAATTCAATGGCTGGGTGAGGTGCCGGAGCATTGGAACGTAATGGCATTAAAAAGAATTGCTTCTCTTAAAAGTGGGGAGACAATCACATCAAACCATATTGAAGAAACTGGAGAATACCCTGTTTATGGAGGTAATGGCTTGCGTGGCTACACGTCCAGATATACTCATGATGGAGAATATCCGTTGATTGGTCGTCAAGGAGCTCTTTGTGGCAACATTAATTATGCTAAAGGGAAATTCTGGGCATCAGAACATGCTGTTGTTGTGTCACTAATCAAACCATTGATCATAAAATGGCTAGGAGAAACACTTCGAGCAATGAATTTAAACCAATATTCCGTATCTGCAGCACAACCTGGTCTTTCCGTTGAGATAGTTTCCAATCTTCCATTCCCTGTACCACCATTCACAGAGCAACAATCCATCGCAACTTTCCTAGACAGAGAAACCACCAAAATTGAGGAATTGATTACTGAAGCCAAACAAGCCATCGAATTACTCAAGGAACGCCGTACTGCTCTAATTTCAGCCGCTGTTACAGGTAAAATCGATATCAGAGGCGCAACAGTATGAAAAGCGATAATAACGATATTTTCAGCACTTCTATAGACCGATCCGCTAACCCATTACAAATATTCTGGCCTGGTACAAAAAGTGTAGTAGAGCCACATATTTTCTATGAGATAAACGAATGGTGTAACTTTGTGGCTAAATTATCATTGAACCGCCAAGTACCTCAAGTTGTTGCACAAAAATATGAAAGAGCAATGCGACTATATTTTTTGTCATGGTTTGATATGGATATTATTAAGGCTGGAGAACTGACTGCTTTAGCAGCATTGGAGCTAGCACTTAAGGATATTTATATGAATGCCTATAAAGATAAAAATCCCAGAAAACAAATACATGCATTTTTGAAGCAAGGCCTAGAATATATGGTTAAGCATGATGAGCTTGTAGATGAAAAGCTCCCAATTTTTCAAAAGTATGGTGGCCCTGTTGTTTCAAACTTGTATCGTGTTAGACAGATTAATCAAGAAGGTAAAATAGATCAGACTGGAACGCTCGTGGGCATTAGAAATTCTTTAGCCCACGGCGATCCATTTGACGCTTTACCTTGGTCAGGTCTTCTCGAAATTGTGCGTGATTTGATTGACTACATGTATCGCAATAACCCGAAATCTCATGAGCGACCTGCATAAAGAAATCAACTTAGAAACTGAAATCTGTGACTATCTTGCTGATCACGGCTGGCTTTATGGGCAAGGCGATGCACAAGCCTACGACCGGGCAAGTGCATTATTCCCAATAGATATATTAGAGTGGGTAAAAACCACTCAACCCAAAGCCTGGGAAATGCTGCAAAAGAATCACGGCATACAGGCAGCAGATGTGTTATTGGAGCGATTACGTGACTCCCTCAATCAACGGGGCACACTGAATGTGTTGCGTCATGGCATTGAAATGATCGGTTTACGGCAACCGCTTAAATTGGCCCAATTCAAACCGGCCTTGGCAATGAATCCCGATATTCTGACCCGCTATGCTGCAAACCGGCTGCGGGTGGTGCGTCAGCTGCGTTATTCGCTGCATAACGAGAATGCCATTGATCTGGTGTTGTTTCTGAATGGTCTACCAGTTGCAACGGTAGAACTCAAGAGCGACTTTACGCAATCGGTGGATGATGCCGTCGATCAATACCGTTTTGACCGCCTGCCCCGCTCCAAAGGCCAGAGTGCTGCTGAACCATTACTGTCTTTTCCGAATGGTGCCTTGGTACATTTTGCGGTCAGCAATAGCGAAGTACGCATGACCACCAAACTGGAAGGCCCACACACGACTTTTCTGCCATTTAATCGTGGGAATCAGGGTGCAGCAGGCAATCCACCCAATGAACGAGGCGGCCACCGTACTGCATACTTGTGGGAAGAGGTCTGGGCACGGGATAGCTGGCTGGAAATTCTGGGGCGTTATCTGGTCACCCGTAAGGATGACAAAAAGCAGATCAAGAGCATTATTTTTCCACGTTATCACCAACTCGACGCCACCCGAAAGCTATTGGCGGCAGCACTAGAAGAAGGCCCCGGTGGAAAATATCTGATACAACACTCAGCCGGTTCCGGCAAAACCAATTCGATTGCATGGACGGCGCATTTTCTGGCTGATTTGCATGATGAACACCACCGAAAACTGTTTGATACCGTGTTGGTGGTATCGGATCGTAATGTGCTCGACAGCCAACTGCAGGAAGCCATTTTTGATTTTGAACGCACCGCCGGAGTTGTGGCGACTATCAAAGGCGAAGGTGTCAGTAAAAGTGGAGAACTGGCAACAGCTTTATCCAGTGGCAAGAAAATAGTGGTTTGTACTATCCAAACCTTTCCTTTTGCATTAAAAGCAGTGCAGGAACTGGCAGCGACACAAGGCAAACGTTTTGCCGTAATCGCCGATGAAGCTCATTCTTCACAAACGGGGGAAGCTGCAGCCAAGCTCAAAGCGGTTTTATCAGCTCAGGAACTTGAAGAACTCAACGATGGCGGGGAAATCAGTACTGAAGATTTACTGGCTGCACAAATGGCGGCACGGACTGAAGACAATTGCATTAGTTATGTGGCCTTTACCGCCACTCCCAAGGCAAAAACACTGGAATTGTTTGGCAGACGACCCAATCCCGATTTGCCCGCCAGTGATGATAACCTTCCAGCCCCGTTTCATGTCTATTCCATGCGTCAGGCGATTGAAGAAGGTTTTATTCTAGATGTATTGCAGAACTACACGCCGTATAAGCTGGCATTCAAGCTGGCCCATGACGGTAAGGAATTCGATGAAAAGGAAGTGGAACGCAGCGAAGCACTCAAAGGCATTATGCGATGGGTCAAACTGCATCCATACAATATCAGTCAGAAAGTTCAGGTGGTCGTGGAACATTTCCGTGATAATGTGGCACCGCTACTGGATGGACGAGGCAAAGCCATGGTGGTCGTATCCAGCCGCCTTGAAGCCGTTCGCTGGCAACTGGCCATCGACAGCTAAATTAAATCACAAGGCTACAGCATCAAGACGCTGGTTGCTTTTTCGGGGGAAGTCAACGATTCACAATCCGGCCCTGATTCCTTCACCGAAACCAGTCATCACCTGAACCCCGATTTAAGGAAGCGGGACATCCGGGAAGCCTTTGCTACGGACGAATATCAAATCTTGCTGGTTGCCAACAAGTTTCAAACCGGATTCGACCAACCCTTGCTGTGTGGCATGTATGTCGATAAGCGTTTGGCGGGTATTGCGGCGGTACAGACTTTATCCAGATTGAACCGTGCTCATCCCGGCAAAGATACCACTTATGTGGTGGATTTCGTGAACGACCCGGAAGAAATATTGGGGGCATTCAGAACCTACTACGATACTGCAGAACTCTCGAACGTAACTGATCCCCATCTTGTGTACGATTTACGCATGAAACTGGATGCGGCTGGCTATTACGATGACTTTGAGGTGAATCGTGTTGTTGAAGTCGAGCTTAATCCAAAATCCAGACAAAGCGATCTGGCAGCAGCTTTGGAACCCGTAGTATACCGCCTTCTGAATCACTACAGAGCTGCTCAGCAAAAACTAAAAGCTGCCAAGGGTAAAGATGACCCCAAGGCTATTGAAGAAGCTCAGAACGAATTAAATGCGCTCATTTTATTCAAGCATGATATGACGGCATTCCAAAGAATGTATGCATTTCTGTCACAGATATTTGACTATGGCAACACCGCTATTGAAAAACGTTTCATTTTCTACAAACGCCTGTTGCCGTTGCTGGAATTTGGGCGTGAACGTGAAGGCATTGATCTTTCGAAAGTGATACTCACCCACCATACGCTGAAGAATCAAGGTAAAAGAGCACTTCCGTTAAACGATGGTGACTATCCCAAGCTGAAACCACTAAGCGAATCAGGCAGCGGTTCTGTACAGGAGAAGGAGAAAGCTTACCTCTACGAGATTATTGCCAGAGTGAATGACCTGTTTGAAGGTGACATAACCGAAAACGACCGTCTAATCTACGTGAATAATGTCATCAAAGGAAAACTGCTGGAATCAGACATACTTGTTCAGCAGGCGGCGAATAATTCCAAAGAGCAGTTTGCAAATTCCCCCGATCTTTCTGAAGAACTCATGAATGCCATCATGGATGCACTGGCAGCTCACAGCACCATGAGCAAGCAGGCATTAGATTCGGAACGGGTGAGGAATGGATTAAAAGAAACGCTGCTTGGGCCGGGGAGGCTTTATGAAATGTTGCGGGAAAGACGGATATGAAATTTTTGTTAGACACTCCAGTGCGGGTAAATTTGCCTGTTAATTCGGAAAAAATAATTTAACTAATCTTCAAACCACCACATGAATAACAAATCTGTATATCGCCCCATTGCAATTCCGCTCAATGAAAAATTCGAATATGTTCACGCTACACATGATGAAAATGAACAATCCAAGCACTTATTTGTTGGACGCAAAAGAATCATAGAAAAACTGTTATCGTTACTGAACAGTGAAAATCGAAAAAGAGGAAGTTATCTAATTACCGGGTATCGAGGTGTCGGAAAGACGAGTGTTATTAATAAAGCATTAAATCAATACCAAAATGAGCAAGAAAATGAGAATGGGGAAAAACCACTAGTCGTACGTATTAACCTGGGTGATAACAGTCGCTTAACTCCGTTAAATATCTACTTTACGATTGTCAATATTCTGCGTAATGAAATTTGCAAAGAAGACCAGTCTTTTAGCAAGAATCCGTTCCGATATTCACTAAAGCAGTTAATTATACCTTCATCTAAACTCACTATTTCACAAGAAAATTGCAAAGAAGATCAGTCTTCTAACAAAAAAAGTCCGTTCCTACGTTTACTAAAACGGTTATTTTTACGTTTTTCCAAACCTACTATATCACTACAAAATATAGCGGTACTCACTATTACATTCCTAACATTAGTAGGATTCCTAGAGATAGGATTCCTAAAAATAGCAGAAAAATCAGGGCCTGTGACCAATTTAATACTAGACCAGATGTATCGTTTAAATTCTTCTGAGCCTGAATTTATTTGGTGGTTGTTTATTTTATTTTTTGTACCGATCTTGTTAGTAGCAGGGATATGGAAGTTTTCACTTAGCAAACACCCTAAATTTGGTTTTTTAAGGGAAATAGACGAATTAAATGAAAGAATGAGTAACGAAATTAGCGAAGCACGTAGCACAGGTTTGAATTATCACTATTCAGGCATTGGTTGGTATAAACACAAAACAAAACTACCCATCAATGCTAGGGAAGCCGAGGATCAGCTTTCGAGAATTCTTGATCGATTAAATAAAAAGGGAATAAAAGTAATTTTTGTCCTGGATGAAATTGATAAGCTTTCAGATCATGAAGAACTTTCAGAAATTCACTACAATAATACCTCAAACATTGAAGGTGATGACAAAATTAATCGGATTAACACTTTACTTGGATCATTAAAAAACTTTGTTACAACAGCTCACGCGACTTTTTTCTTTATATCAGGACGAGAAACTTTGGATAGATATTATTCCGAGAAAGGAAGTCCAAATTCTCTATATGAAAGCCTGTTTGACCAGGTCTTTGAAGTTCCCAGCTTACTGACTGATGAAGGAGAGATTCCCAGAGGCACGCAACTTACTTCACTAATCGAAGAATATGTTTGTAGGCGAATTAAAAAAGGAAATTGTTGTGAAAATGAAAGAAAATTTACTCTGAGTAATACAGATTACTGTAAAAACGAAAAAAAATACACTCTACAGTGTTTGTTCCAGGATGAACAAAGTAAAACCAATGAAATAAAAAAAGGATCATTACACACAGAAGAGGAATTAGAGATCCGTTTTTATATTAGCTTCTTAAGGAGTTTTATTCATTTTCTTACATTTCATTCCTGGGGGAATCCTAAACGACTCAATACAATATTTGAAAGCTTTATTGTCCCAAGAGATACCCTGAGCAATAAGTTTGCAAAAGGTGAAGTCAGGACACTTGTAGAAGAATGCTGGACTAAAAAAGAAAAAGATGAATGTCCTAAATATTGGCTTCTTTTCAATAACAGCGATAAATACAGCTTTGCATTAACATCTGAAATCACAACACTTTTCCAACATCAACTTAGCCGCGAAGTAACAAGAATCAGTGACAAACTTACTGTTTCTGCTTTTTCATCTCTACATTTTATCCTGAAATTACATTCGTATGGCTTTTCACGCGAGACACTGCATCGGATGTCCGAAACTATTAATATTTATCGTTCTCCTGAGCTCAATACAATAGTTGATGATTTATTAACGAATGTGTTCAAGCCCTACATAAGAAGGATAAGAAATGGAATGTATAGATACCGCTTCCATAGTGGTTTTGAACAAGAACTTCGATATATCAGTCATGTGTTTGAATTGGAGTCGGCTTCTTACAATTTTTCACTCAATTCAATGAAGCACGTCAAGCGGTTTTTCAATGACGTGCTGACTAATACCAACGACGAAGAAATTGGTGTTATATCCAGAACCCATATAATCTTGGGAGATATGAGTTCTATTGAGCAATCATATAATGCAGCTTCTGAACATTACAGTATTGCAACTCGCATTTTGCGTAAAGTCTTAAAAAAGAAAAAATCCGTTGCAAGTCGGGTAAATTTAATTAATTATATTGAAGTACTTTTAAAGCAGGGCGATCTTGCAGAACACAGGCATAATTATGGTCGTGCCGCAGCACTTTATTCTGAGGCAGAAAGTATTGTAAAAAAACACATTGACGATTTTCAATTATCAGATCGTCTTAAGAAAGGTGATTCAAAGTGGGATTTACTGAAACAACCCTTTTGGGCTAATCGATATTTATCATTGAAGCGCAGCCCCCGCCCATTTAAAGGCGACCTCGATGAAGTCAGACGACCTAACAGGCCCGTATATTTGTATCGTGATAACGACCCGAGATTTTATAATTTTGCCGCTTGTTTATTTTTCTTTATGGGGGATGCTAAGTCAGCTGCAAATGCCTACAACACTACAATTAGATTCACCAATCAAGTTGCTAATATGTTTTTCGATGAACGAACCAGCTTCTTGCGTAACTATGCAATAGTGGGAATTGTCGAAAGCACTTTAATTTATCGCTCACGAAAGCTTTTTGAGTGTTATTTGTCTGATCAGGCGACGAATAACAAAAAAAAACTTTCTGTTTTCTTAGATAGTTTACTCAATCTTGCTCTGAAAGAAGAAGTCTTGTCGCTAGAAAATCCTGTTGATACGAAAATAAGTAAAATCTTAAAGGTTTCTGCAAGCGATTATGAAAATAATCGTTTATATATCAGCACTGTAATCACTTGCATAAAAACCATTAGCTATTTCACAACAATACTGGATTCATTTGACAATTGTACGTTTGCTGAACAACCTGAAAAATTAGATAAATTAGATAAACTGGTTGATAGGATAAGCGAACTAGTCGCTGAGATGGCTAAAAATGCGGTGCGTTGCATTGATAAAGCACGCCAGCTTGAATCTTCACAGAGCATTAAGACATTAATGGTTTATGATTTTAATGGCCTAATTGATGAAGTTGAAAAAGATTTTACTAAGTTAATTGATTGGCTCTTAAGTTTTCATTCAAAAAAAGAAATTATTCCAATCCATGAGAATATTTTTTGGCAACATTCATTATGGACACACAAACTGGCATCAGCATTATTATGGTTTGACTATGTCAGAAAAAAATTATGCAAACAAGAAACAAACTATGAATCCGAAGTTAAAGAAAACTACCTTCCAGATTTGAGTTTTATAGCTATAAGACCAGCAATTCAAATTCGCTGGACTCATGCACGTCTCATGCTAAATCAACATATTGAAAAAAAATTAGTATTCAATGAAGATTTCGAAAAATGTGATGTGGATGATATTTTATCAATAATAAACAAAGAGTATGAAGAGAAAAAAAGAAGTAATCTGAGTTTGACTGATGCGGGAAGCAATCTTGTTGATTATCTACTGCGAGAAGAAGAAATAGACAATTCAGAAGCCCCTCCTGAAATTTTTAAAAAAGTATACGAAATTTCAAGACTTCTTTATTTCTCTGTTCACCAGAGCCGCATTATCTCACGCAAGAACATAGACCTCATTTTTCCACGTCTATCCCAGATTTACCATATTCAATGGAAGTTGCTAACGAATCTGATAGCAGCCATCCTAGTACGAATCAATACAAAAGATTCTTTAAATACTACCAGAGAATTTTATTCTATACGCAATATCTCATTTGCATTACAAAGAAAGCTCATCAGTTTAGATAAAAAACTAGCGCCACATGATAGAATTCCGCCTTCTTATTTTGATTATGAATATATCTATTTGCGTTTGGGGGAATCTCTCGAAAGCTCAGCAAATCTGGTCGATAGAACAAGTCGTTCTCATATGAGCATATTTCAACATAAATATTTTTGTCATGATGACCATAATGATCAGGAATTTCATATGGACTATACACTTGCTTACATGTTTACCCCGATGGCTTTGTATTTTAGAGATCAAATTAAAGAGACGCACGAAAATTTTAAACAAGTAATTAGTGAGACTGTAGCTTAAAGTCTAATCTGCAAATTTGAACGTATCTCAAATGGCATCACAATTTCATCACACTAACGAGCCCAAATTCACACAAACGGGAAATGTCAGACACAAATTAACCTATTGATTCTTTGAACATGGTGGTGTACATTTGTGCTTACATAGGTGTCAAAACTGGACTCATAACCCGAAGGTTGTAGTTTCAAATCATAGCCCCCGTATCAGCTTATCCTGTCTTTGAATGGCAGATTTATGTGGCTTACAGAAAACTCTAGCACCATCTTAAATATGTGTAGCTAATTGTGTAGCCATAAATATATTTATAAATTAATGTTTATAAATCAATGCCATTTAATCTACATTAGATTATGTTCTGTAATCTATAACTTTAATTGTACTGTTGCACCAGCACTCCTTCAACTTAAGCCTTCAACGGAAACTCGTGCGGCTCTCCTGGAATCAATTTGTGTAGTGTACCATTGACATTCGCAACAACGCTATCCATTCCATCGGCCTCAACAATCAATGTAAATGTCTGTTTATTAATGTCCAGCTCAAACCAGTAGTTCCTGAAGCGGAGTCTAAAATGCAATCCATGCAAGGTTTCCGGAAGTCGCGGATGGAATGCAATAATTTCTTCGCTGGTATCTATACCGCCATAATGGCGTAATACAATATCCACGGTTCCTGCCATAGCGCCAAGATGAATGCCTTCGGGTGTGGGGCCTTGCACATCTAACAGATCATTTTTCAGTGCGGCACAAAACATTTCCCAGGCTTCGGTTCTATCGATACGATCCAGCACAGAAGCATGTACGACCCGGCTTAGCGTTGAACCATGCGAAGTACGGGCCAGATAATAATCGGTATTTCGCTTGACCATATCATCGTCAAATTCATAACCTAACTGCTGAAAAATACTTCTTAATTCTTTTGGCGGCAGCAAGTAAAACAGCATTAACACATCGGCCTGTTTGGAAACCTTGTAACGGTCGCAATTATCGCCTTCAGCCTTTAAAATACGATCCAACCGTTTGATATCGCCATATTTTCCGCGGTAATATTCCCAATCAAACTCCTGCAGGTTCTCGTAACCCTCGAACTGGCTGATAATACCGTTTTCGTGAAATGGCACGGTCATTTTATGCGTTATATTCCGCCAGTGTTCCAGTTCTTCAGCATGCAAGGATAATTTTTCTTTTAGCTCCCGCTGATTTTCCAGTGACAATTGACCTAATAATTCCAGTGCACGTTCGAGCACCCAAACCGTCATAACATTCGTGTAAGCGTTATTACGCAGCCCCGGAGCTTCTTCATCCGGATATTTTTCATGATATTCATCTGGCCCCATAACCCCAATGATTTCATAACGTTGGGTTGTTTTATTGTAATGCGTTATATTCGCCAAAAAACGAGCGATTTCCAGAATCATTTCTGCGCCATATAACGCCATGAATTCTTGATCACCAGTCAGCATATAATATTGCCAGGCGTTATAAACAATCGCGATATTGACATGGCGCTGATATCGGCTGTAATCGGGCCCCCAGGTACCAGAACGTGGATTCAAATGAACGATTTGTGTTTCCTCTCGTCCATTACTGCCACTTTGCCACGGATACATGGCGCCTTTATATCCTTCTGCAGATGCCAAATGGCGCGCCATATTAAGGCGTCGATAGCGATATAACAGCAGACTGCGCGTAATATGCGGTAAGCGATAAGTGTAAAAAGGAAAGATAAAAAGTTCGTCCCAAAAAATATGCCCTCGATAGCCTTCACCATGAAATCCACGGGCGGGAACTCCGCTGTCCAGGCCTACGGTATTCGGTGAAACCGATTGCAATAAATGAAAAATGTGCAATCGCACAATCATTTGATTGGAATCGCTGGGTTTCATGACAACATCACTTTTGCGCCATAAATACTTCCAGGCAGATTCATGCGAAACAAGGAGATCGCTAAAACGTTCACACTGTTGCAGGGTATACCGTGCTTCAAGAGACGGCTCACTGATTGCCCGATCACGTGAACTGTAAATTGACACTATTTTTTCTACTGTTATGGTTTTTCCTTGTTCTAACTCAAAGGAGAGTTCCTGTCCGATAATGGCTTCTTCTTTATAGGTTTTTCGTTCGGGCTCGAATTGTTGTTCGCCTTTATAAATCCGGGTTCGCGCGGCTTCAGCAAAATGTATGTGAGATTGATTGGTTCTTGTCAGCAGGCATACAATATCCGGGCCAGACCCTTCACATAAGCTTAGTGTTTCGAGATGCGTTGAGTTAAGTTCCCGGTATCTTGCAACCCCTGCGTTAATAACTGAACCATCGAGTGCAGACCGTACAATAATACGGCCCGACCAGTTTTCTGCTGTGATCGAATATTCTATCGCCGCAAGATTCTGATTGGCCATGTGCACAAAACGCCGGCTCTCAACAGTAAATTCTCTCTGGTTATGATCTCGGAAACGAACCAGACGCTTCAGCAGCCCTTTTTTAAGGTCCAGTTCTTGACGATAGGTGATAATGTCTACGGCCATCAGGTTAAACCAATCACCATCTTCCGGACGAAACTTCAGCAGCAGCCAATTGGGAAAATTGACGAGATCTTCATTGGTAATAGTCCGCCCGGCAATACAGCTATCCAGACGATTGTATCCACCAGCCAGATAAGTTCCGGGGTAATGAATTTCATCAGCCTGAGACTCTTCGGCGGCACCACGGGTGGCAAAGCAGCCATTACCCAATGTACACAACGCTTCGCGCAGCGATTCTTCTTTCGGGTCAAATGTTTCGTAAATCAGTGACCAGTGTGTCATGCATGCACCTCTTCGAGCATTGTCGTTAGCATCATGAGAAATTGACGGGTTTCGTCCGTATCGCGCAAAACATAATCCGCATAAGAATCCTGCCGGATATCACTCACGAGAATCCCCATTCCCCGGCCTTTAAATACGCGGAAAGCGTCTTCATCGGTACGATCGTCTCCAATATAAATTGGAAAAGTTTCAGGGTGATCCAAATGGAGTGCTTGCAGCAGCCATAGCACGGCCTTACCTTTGTTCCAATCCATTTTAGGTCTTAATTCAAATACTTTCTTTCCTTCATGCTTTTGTAAATTAGGATAGTTTCCGAGTTGTTCGTCCACTATGCGCTCTATTTCAGCCACACTTTCAGGCGCAGCCAGACGGTAATGAACGGACAGCGAATAGATTTTATTTTCAACAAAAGCGCCGTCAATACCGGCAATCTGCAGCTCAATGCGCTGGCACGCATCTTTTACCGCAGTAACAAATTCTTTACCCTTCTCATACAAAATCGTTGAATCATGTGGGCTGGCAATTTCAAAACCATGATTACCGGCATAGTACAGTTCATCAATTTGCACAAGGTTTTTAACATTCGACAATGCACGTCCACTGACAATAGCTGTTGGACACATCTCGCCCAGTTTGCGAATAGTTGCACGCATCTTATCCGACAGCACAGCAAGTTCTGGCCGGGCGACAATCGGTGTTAATGTGCCGTCATAATCGAGAAAAATGACGGCTTCCCGCTCTTGGATACGTTCGGCAATTTGATCCTTATAATCCAGGGCGATGGGTAACACCTTTTTTCTAAACAAGGCGTCAATGTCAGAAACAGAAATTTCTGATAAATCATTGAGTACGATATCAGCCCCGTTTGATTCAAGCGCATCACGGTTATGTCCGCGATTGAGGCCGACAACCAAGCCAAAGCTACCTTTACGTCCAGCTTGCACACCTGACACGGCATCCTCGACCACGACACAATCCCGATTAGCAACACCGAGCAACTTAGCTGCTTTGCAAAAAATATCGGGACTGGGTTTACCCTTGAGCCCCAAGGCAGCCGAAGTTTTACCGTCAACACGCGCTTCAAACAGCGACGTGATGCCAGCCATTTCTAATACAACCTGGCAATGCCTGCTTGATGAAACTATGGCTACAGCAATACCCAGTTGCTTAAGTTGCTTAATTAACCTGATAGTGGAATCAAAGAGTTCCGGTCCTTTTTCATGTAATAAATGTTCGAAAAAACGGTCCTTGGAATTTCCAAGTCCACATATAGTTTCCATATCAGCGCTGTCTGAAGGATTACCATAGGGTAGTCTGATGCTTCTCGATTCAAGAAAACTGCGCGCACCTTCGTAACGTGGTTTTCCGTCGACGTATGACAAATAATCTTCTTTCTTGTCAAAAGGAACAAAGTCCGCTTTGCCATTTTTTGCGCGCTTTTGCAGATAATCATCAAACAAATCTTTCCACGCCACAGCATGTAGTTTTGCGGTATTGGTGACAACGCCATCCATATCAAAAATAACAGCGCGAAAGCTTAATAATTGTGGTTTTGTATTCTGGTTCACCGTTACATCTCCTGTCAGGGTGTGTAAAAAAACGCGAAACCAAGACCAGATTATTAATTTTTATTTTCTGAGCAGAAATCCGGATTTCTAGGAATCATTGCCGATAGTGCAATTGAGATTGAGAAACGTTAGAATTTTTTAAGATATCGCGGAAAATGTAAAACCATATTTTCTCGCAAGAATAAATCAACAACCAACTCCTTCTTTTTATTATTTAGGTTATAGTTCAATTTTTCAACCCTAAATTATTAATAAGACTTGTAATGAATCATTGTCCACCTTCGATTGTCATACTGTTTTATTTAATTTATAACTAAACAAATCTTTTTCAGGGGTATTAAAAATGACTGATATTGCTGCAATTCTGGCAGATGAAAGCGATACGCTGCTCAACCATCACTGTGAGGGTATTCCTAAAAACACACTGCATGCCCCTGGGCCGGATTTTATAGATCGGGTAGCTTCACACAGTAACCGCAAACCCAGTGTCTTACGCAATCTGCAATCACTAATTAATCATGGCCGTTTGGCGGGTAGCGGGTATTTATCGTTGTTACCGGTCGATCAAGGCGTTGAACATTCCGCAGGAGCGTCCTTCGCACCGAATCCGATGTTTTTTGATCCAAAAAGTATTTGTGAATTGGCGATTGAAGGGGGTTGTAACGGTGTAGCTTCAACATTAGGGGTTTTGAGTAGCGTCTCGCGGCAATATGCGCACAAAATCCCGATGATTCTAAAAATAAACCACAACGAATTACTCACCTACCCCAATAAATTTGATCAAACTTTATTTGCCAGTGTGGATCAGGCTTTTGACATGGGTGTTTGTGCTGTTGGCGCTACGGTTTTTTTTGGTTCGGAAGAGTCGCGCCGTCAGATTCAGGAAGTTACCGAAGCCTTTGAACATGCGCACAGTCTGGGTATGGCAACCATTTTATGGGCGTACACCAGAAATTCCGCGTTTAAAACAAATGAAAAAGATTATCATGTCAGCGCAGATCTTACCGGACAGGCCAATCACCTGGCAGCAACCATAGGCGCCGATATCATTAAGCAAAAAATGGCTGAGAATAACGGCGGCTACACGGCGCTTAAGTTTGGCAAAACCAGTCCCAAGGTCTATAGCGAATTAACGACAGATCACCCAATTGACCTGGTACGTTACCAGGTTGCCAATTGTTATATGGGACGGATCGGCATGATTAATTCAGGTGGTCCGTCAGGTGGTAAAGACGATTTACATCAGGCTGTTCGCACAGCTGTTATCAACAAACGCGCAGGTGGAATGGGACTGATTTCCGGACGTAAAGCATTCCAAAAACCGTTTGCTGAAGGGGTGAAACTTTTGAATGCGATTCAGGATGTTTATTTATCCAAAGAGGTCACCCTTGCTTAAAGGACACATCTAAAAATCCAAATTTTGCGAGCATCTGTTCCACAGATTACCTGCTTACCCCTTTTGTTACAACACTTTGTTACTCACAAAAAATGTCTCCTTACATATCAAATATATGCAGCGTATCCATTTTTTGTTCGCGCCTCGTTTTGTTTAAAACTTTGAATTTTTAGAGACACCCTTAAATTAAGCTTTTTATAGTTTTTTCAAAATTACCAGAAATTTCTCAATATTAAACCTATACAATCCATTGTATGCCTCGGTACCGCCCTCCCCAACCCAAAAGCTCGGCCTATATTACCAAGCCCGGTCATGACAGACTGAGTCAGGAGTTGAAGGATATCTGGGTAACGCGGCGGGAAGTGACTGCGGCATTATCCGCTGCTGCGGCTGAGGGCGACCGATCCGAAAATGCCGAATATATTTACCGCAAAAAACAGCTGCGCGAAATAGACCGCCGGATTCGTTATTTGCAAAAACGCCTGGATGAACTCATCGTGGTCGATCAACCGCCCGCCAATCTGCAACAGATTTTTTTCGGCGCCTGGGTAGAGCTTGAAGATGAAGCCGGTGAGACTGTGACATACCGCATTGTCGGTCCCGATGAATTTGATGTTGAAAAAGGCTGGATCAGCATGGATTCACCGGTTGGCCGCGCCCTGATGGGCAAGCATCTCGATGATGAAGTTACGGTCGAACGTCCAGCGGGACTGATTGGTTATGTTATTATCGATATCCGCTATATGGAAAATCAACCCGGAATGCCTGTAGAATAAAAAACAGCGGCTATTTTATTCACATGGGCGACTCTAAAAATTCAAAATTTTAAACAAAACGAGGCGCGAACAAAAAATGGATACGCTGCATATATTTGATATGTAAGGAGACATTTTTTGTGAGCAACAAAGTGTTGTAAAGAAGTTTGGATTTTTAGAGATGTTCTTATTGCCCGCATGCAATCTTCCATTCCTGTTCTTCCATGCTCCCAGGTTGCACTTGTTCCCATTTCTGGGGCTGGCTGTATGCGCGAACAAGTTCGCCCCGCCCCATTCCCCAGCTATATAATTTATACGCCAGAACACGGACATGTTTTCCCTGGCAATCATATTTGCGGCGAACCTTTTTGGATAAAAAGCGAGCGCCCGTTTCTTCCTGCTCGACCTGAAAATCGATCAAAGTCCACATTTTGGCTTCATCCTTGATCTGGACCAGCGTCTCAAGATCGGCATAAACCGTATAGCCTCCGCTCTCGCCCTGTTCTTCCCGTTCGCCCATTTTTGTCCATTCGGCCGCCAGGTTTGTACTCAGGAATGTCAAAACTATAATAATCAGGATTTTTTTCATCACTTTTTTCTTCGAGAACATGTTATGGATCCGATTGATCGTTTTCCAGATCGTTCAGAAACTGCCTGATGCGTTTCGCGTTAGCGCCCAGGTCGCTAAGGCCGACTCTTGAAACCGAACGCATATCCACTTGCACTTTCTCACCGGTATTTTGAATACGTATGATTACATCGTCCTTGAATCCCATTACCGGTGTAACCGCCGTTGCTTCTATAATGCCCTTTTCTGCCGAAGACGCAGATGCTGCGATTTGCCAGCCACGGGATTTGATTAACTGCAACGCCCGTTCAAATACCGCTTCCGGCGAACGGTTGAATTGCAATGGTTTCAGATCAGGATAACCTTCCCGCTGCAATTGCGCAAGATCAGGGAATTGACGATCCAATGGATTATCAGTTTCAATACGTAAACTCGGTATTACGGAAAAAACCGGCGGATTGTCTAAATCGGTTGTAATATCATGAATATGCGGTAACCCGGAGCTGCCCAGCACCGAAAATAAAACAGGCATGGCGACAACAAATCCCAGCAATGATCCAATTAAAGCCGATAGGGCGCTTTTCCGCTGCATCATTGCCTTGATCATGGCAATAACACCCAATAGTGCTGCCAAAGTCCCGGATAGTGCTGAAATAGCAAGTCCCGATACGGCGAACCGGAAATCAATCAGTTCCATTCTAAACAGCACAACAGACAGTCCGGCAAACAGTCCCGCACCTATCGCCAGCCGCACACTTATTTTGTCAAATTGAAACGAAGATTTCATGCCAGGATTTTGGGTATTATTTTCCGCGCCAGTGTACCGAATACAGGTCATGCCGTCTGTCTTTCAGGTTCTGGACGGTTCCCGCATTGCGTGCAGTACGCAATGAATCGAAACGCAAATCGGCAATCGCGATTGTTTCTACATTCGGCGTCGTATCGGCTGCAATGCCATCCCGGTCAAACGGAAAATCACAAGGCGTCAGAATGCAGCTTTGCGCGTATTGAACGTCCATATTGGCCACATTGGGCAGATTACCGACATTACCGGACATGACCACATAAACCTGATTTTCCACGGTGCGCGCCTGACTGCAATACCGGACACGCAGATACCCCTGACGCACGGCCGTGCAAAACGGCACGAAGATAATATAAACACCCTGATCGACAAGATGGCGCGACAGTTCCGGAAACTCGGCATCGTAACAAATCAGCACGCCAATCGGGCCGCAGTCCGTCTCGATCGTACTCAATGTGTCGCCGCCTTCGATATTCCACCAGTAAACTTCATCCGGCGTCGGATGAATCTTAGGCTGCTTATGTACAGATCCATCTCTTAGAAAAATATACGAAACGTTTTCCACACGCCCGGACGGCATACGCGTCGGGTGCGATCCACCGATAATATTGATATTGTAACGCAACGCCAGATCACGCATGGCTTTGGTAAAACGATCGGTATATTTGGTCAGTGCCTCGATTGATTCAGCCGGCGAGAGCCTTTGATCTTCGATCGATAGCAGTTGCAAGGTGAACAACTCGGGAAACAATACAAAATCCCCGTTGTATTCCGCCATCACATCGACAAAATATTCGACGAAACTGACAAATTCCTCAAATGAACTGACCTTGCGCATTTTGTATTGCACCGTACCTACACGGACAGATTCCTGCACGCGGCCGCCATAATTCTTGTGCCGTTTGATTTCTGCTTCCTCAGGCACACTTGGATTACGCCATATCAGGTGCACCCCGCAGCCCATGGATTCACGATCGCCGGGCAAATAGTCCTTAATAACACCCAGGACTTCAAAATTATTGTGCAGTTGAAACGACAGTACAGGGTCGCGCAGTTTTTTCTGGGCAATCTGCTGTACATAGTCTTCCACATCGGGAAAACGTTTTGCCCGCTTGGCATAACTGGGTAAACGGCCCGCAAAAATAATGCCTTTTAATCCACTTTCCTGGCATAGCTGCTTACGCGTATTGTAAAACCGCTGACCGATGCGGTAACCGCGATAACCCGGATCGACGCAGACTTCCATACCGTATAAATATTCACCGTCTGGATTGTGTCGCGAGGCGTACCCATTACCGGTGATTTCAACCCAGGTATGCGGCTTCAAGGCAATTTTTCCTGTTATACGAAAACTGGCGCAATACCCCACAATCTCCTGGTCATAAACCGCCACCAGCTGGCCATCAGGAAAATTATTGACCTGCCCCTTCAAAGCGCCTTCGGAATAAGCCGGAATGTCTGTTTCCTGATAAACCCGCTTAATCAATGCTACCAGCGCTGGAATATCTTTTTGCGTGGCATTGCGTATCGTCAAACGCCCGGATTTTTTCCTGATTTTGGATTGAGGAGCAACGGGTTTCATGGTTATTCCAGTTGGATTACGATGATGCTCCATTGGAACGGCGCTGAACCTGCCAGTAAATCCCTACCCCAATCACGCAACAGACGAACAGCACGGCAATGATGTCGCGCAGGTATTCCTTAATCAGCGCTTCGTTTTCACCAATGAAATAACCCAACAAGGTCAGAATGACCACCCAGATCCCTGCACCGAGACTGGTATAAAAACAGAACATGGCGATTTTCATGCGCGCCAGACCGGCAGGAATAGAAATATACTGCCGCACCATGGGAATCAAACGCCCGGTAAATGTGGAAATATGGCCGTGACGCTGAAAAAAGATTTCCATTTTCTGCAAGTGTATTTCATTGAACATGACATACTTGCCGTAATGCAATAAAAACGGACGCCCGAGCCAAACCGCCAGATAATAATTAATCAGCGCACCAAACAGACTGCCGAAGACACCGCACAAGACGACAACCAGAATATGCATTTCCCCTTTTGATGCCAGGTATCCGGCCGGTATCATGATCACTTCACTGGGGAAGGGTACAAAACTGGATTCCAGCAGCATGAGGATAAAAATACCCGGATAACCCAGACTGCCTACGGTACTGACGATCCATTCAATAATCTCTGCAATCATGTCAAGGTATTCCGTAGACAGTTGATCCCAACAGCTGTTTTTATACTACAGCGCCATCGTTTTCCGGTTTCTTTTCTTCCGGTCTCACCAGATCTTCACGCTTGACGCCAAACAGCATCAAAGTCGAGCTGGCAACCATGATGGATGAATAAATGCCAAACCATATGCCGATAGTTAAAGCCAAAGCAAAATAAAATAATACTTCACCACCAAACAACAGCATGGTTATAACGACCATCTGGGTGCTACCATGCGTGATAATTGTCCGTGCCATGGTGCGGGTAATGGCATTATTAATGACTTTTTCTACCGGCACCTTGCGAAGCTTACGGAAATTTTCACGAATCCGGTCAAAAATAACCACCGACTCGTTGACCGAATAGCCCAGTATGGCAAGTACTGCGGCTAAAACCGTTAACGAGAACTCCCACTGAAAAAATGCAAAAAAGCCCAGAATAATGATCACATCATGCATATTGGCAAGAATTCCGGCAACACCGAATTTCCACTCAAATCGTACCGCCAGATACGCCACGATACCCAGGGAAACAAACAGTAACGCCAACGCACCGTTCTCGAGTAATTCTTTTCCGACCTGCGGGCCGACAAATTCAACACGCCGCATTTCAACGGAACTGTCCGCTTCCCTCAAAGCATCCAGTACCGTTTCGGATAATTGCGCACTTGAAAACTCCGGCATGACAGGCAGACGTATCATGACATCGCGCGACGTACCAAAATTTAGTACGGTGACGTCAGTAAAATTCAAGCCTGTCAACACTTCCCGGATTTTGTTCAAATCTGCCGGTTGTTCATAACCAACTTCAAGCACCGTACCGCCTGTAAAGTCAACGCCCAAATTCAAACCTCTTGTGGCCAAAAAGAATACGGAAAGAACAAATGCCACAATTGATAAAATAGCCGCCCCCCGGCGCCAGCTCATAAAGGGGATATCGCGGCTAAATCTAAAAAACTCCATGGTTAATTCCTTTGCTAAATCTCTTGATCAATCTATCCGAATATTATTTCTTTCTGGATTTACGCCCACCGCTGCCAGCGGATTTTTTCCGGCTGCGCGTCCTGGTTGTTTTCCGTTCCACCTTATCGGTCATAGCGGCTTCCGGCGTTTTCTCCGATTCCTGCGATGCTTGCGTTTCCTGTGCGGCGTCTGATGCAGTCACTTCATTCGCAACCGGTTCATGGGTTGAAGCGGTTTGTGCATCGGTTGTTTCTGCCGGTTCGGGTGATTCGGTTGATGGCCCTGGCGGTGCATAAGCTGCATTAACCGGTGTGGCCGGCATCTCATAGCGGAATTTCTTTTTGTTCCGGTTGGCTTCGGGAATCCAGATCGTACCAATGGGCACTGTTTCCAGTTTTCGGCGGCTGCCATACATAAAGTTCACCATACCGCGCGATACAAACACCGCTGTGAATACCGATGTCAGAATACCCAGGCAAAGCACCACGGCAAACCCCTTAACCGGCCCTGACCCAAACGCAAACAGCGCAATACCGGCGATCAACGTAGTAATGTTCGAGTCGAGAATGGTTCCGGTCGCTCGCTCGTACCCGGCATTAATCGCCAATTGCGGTGAAACGCCCTCTCGCAACTCGTCTCGTATTCGTTCGTTAATCAACACGTTAGCATCAATGGCCATACCGACAGTCAGCGCCAGCGCGGCCATGCCCGGCAAAGTCAACGTTGCCTGCAAGATCGATAGCAGGCCAACCAGCAACAACAGATTCATGCTCAGTGCCAGCACGGAAATCACACCAATCGACCGGTAGTACATCATGATGAAAATCGCCACTGCGAGAAAACCGTACAATGTCGAATTGAAACCGCGTTCGATATTCTCCTTACCGAGACTGGGACCGACCGTCCGCTCTTCGATAATATCCATCGGGGCGGCCAATGCGCCGGCACGCAGCAGCAATGCCACATCACGCGCTTCCAGCGTATTCATCGAACCACTGATCTGGACGCGCCCACCGCCGATTTCCTCGCGAATGACCGGAGCGGTAACCACTTCGATTTGATTCCGTTCAATCAGTAAGATAGCCATACGGCGGCCGACATTTTCACGCGTCAGGTTCTTGAAAATCTGTGATCCGTTATTATCCAAGCGGATATGAACAGCCGCCTGATTGTCCTCGGTAAAACCGGGCTGCGCGTCGGTAATACGATCACCGGTCAGCAGCACCTGTTTTTTAACCAGTATTGGTCCACCGCCGCGTTCTTCGTATAATTCCGAACCAAACGGTACCTGGCCGCGCAAAGCTGCATCCAGATCGCGTTCTTCATCGACCATACGGATTTCCAGTGTTGCGGTTCGACCTAAAATTTCTTTTGCTTTAGCGGTATCCTGAACACCCGGCAATTGAACGATCACACGATCGGCCCCGGCTTTCTGAATAATCGGTTCGGCAACCCCAAGTTCGTTGACCCGGTTTCTCAGCGTGGTGATATTCTGCTGTACGGTTGAATCCTGCATTTGCACCAGTGCATCCTGTTTGATAGTCGCAACCAGGTTAAAGCGATTATCCGTCCGTTCTTCCCGGAAATTTAAATCTTCATAACCGGATTTCATTACATCCAACGCCTGAGCACGCGATTCGGCATCACGAAATTTTACCGTCAACGTATCGCCCAACCGGTCAACTCCGGCGTAGGGAATACGGTGCTCACGCATGGTAGAACGAATGTCAGAACTGTGCCGGTTCAGCGCCGTGTTGATTGCGCCCTCCATGTCGACTTCAAGCATGAAATGCACGCCACCTCGCAGATCCAGCCCAAGATACATCGGCAATGCACCCAAATCGGTCAACCATTGCGGAGAATTCGGCAACAGATTGAGCGCAACCATGTATTCATCCTGACCCAGTGATGATTCCAAGACATCTTTGGCTTTCATCTGGGTATCGGTATCGACAAAACGTACTTTGATACTGCCTTCTTCGAGGAAAAGACCGTCAATCGCGATATTTGCCCTATTTAGTGTTTCTTCAACCCGTTGCAGTAAAGCGGTATCCGCCTGATGGGTCACCCTTAACGGTGAAATTTGTATCGCAGGCGACTCGCCAAAAAAATTCGGCAGTGTATAAAGCAGTCCAAGAAACAAGGAAACCGCAATAATCAGATATTTCCAAAGTGCGTAGCGGTTCATGATTATTCAGTAATATTAAGTGTAAATGTAAAAAACTGGTAGAAAAATGGCTGTGCTGTATCCAGCCATTTATAAATAGCTATGATGTAAATCTAGTTCTTCTCACCGGACTTGTCGGTGTCCTCTTTTGTGCTGCTGCCGGACTCGTCTTTTGATTCATCACTATTGGCAACAGGCGCAGCTTCTTCCTGGGTGGGAGCACTCTTAACGCCTTTCTTCTGCTGTTTACCACTCGCCTTGGACGGCTCAATGCTTTTCAGCGTTCCTTTCGGTAACAACGTTTGAACTGATGATTTTAATGAAATCACTTCAACACCTTGTGCAATTTCAATGACCACATAACTTTCACTGACATTCAGGATCAACCCGATAATACCACCGGCGGTGATGACCTCATCACCACGTTGCAGGGTTTCAACCATTTTCTTATGTTCTTTGGCACGCTTAGCTTGTGGCCGAATTAACAATAACCAGAAAATAATAAAGATACCGACCAACAGAATAAGATTCGCCCAACCTGCCTCAGCCTGTCCGGATTCTGCAGTTTGCGCGAAAGCTTCACTAATCAACATGATTTATCTCCAGGATCAATTGATAAAAAACTTGTATAGTATCATGATGCAGGCTTATGCTTGAAACTCACTTGAGAATTTTTCCACGAATTCATTAAATTGTCCCTGTTCGATTGCGTATCGGATATCGTTCATCAATTGCTGGTAATAAAACAGGTTATGCACCGTATTCAAATGCGCCCCCAGCATTTCGTTGATACGCTGTAAATGATGCAAATAAGCACGGGTAAAATGCCGGCAGGTATAACACGCACAGTCTTCATCCGGCGGCGATAAATCCAGGCGGTATCGGCTGTTGCGCAGTTTGATGATGCCTTTGCGGGTGTAAAGCCATCCATTGCGGGCGTTTCGAGTCGGCAACACGCAGTCGAACATGTCGATTCCCTGTGCAACCGCATGAACGATATCCGCCGGTGTTCCGACACCCATCAAATAATGCGGTTTATCAACCGGCAACAACGGCGCGGTATATTCGAGAATGCGCCGCATTTCATCTTTGGGTTCACCCACTGACAGCCCACCGATGGCATAACCGTCAAACCCGATCGACACCAGGCCGGCAAGCGATTCCTCACGCAGATTTTCGTACATGCCGCCTTGAACGATACCGAACAACGCATTGGGATTATCACCATGCGCTTGTTTGGAACGTTCCGCCCAGCGCAGGCTCAACTGCATCGAATCGCGCGTGGCAGCCTCATCCGCAGGATAAGGCGTACATTCATCGAAAATCATCACGATATCCGAATTTAACACCCGCTGGATACGCATCGACTCTTCCGGCGTGAGAAAACAACGATCGCCATTTACCGGCGAACTGAATTTAACGCCTTCTTCGGTAATTTTGCGCAAATCGCCAAGACTGTAGACCTGAAAACCACCCGAATCAGTCAGAATCGGTCCGTTCCAGCCCATAAATCCGTGTAATCCGCCATGTGCAGCAATCACTTCAAGACCAGGGCGCAGCCATAAATGAAAGGTGTTACCCAGAACAATCTGCGCTTGAATCGTTTGCAGCATCTCCGGCGACATGCCCTTGACCGCCCCGTAAGTGCCGACCGGCATAAAAGCCGGTGTTTCCAGCCGGCCATGCGCCAGTGTCAACGTTCCACGGCGTGCTGGCCCATCCGTATGGTTCAATTCGAATTTCATGATTTTTTCTCAATCAACATGGCGTCGCCGTAGCTGAAAAAACGGTAATTACCGGCAATGGCATGGCGGTATGCCTGACGGATTTCTTCGACGCCGCCAAACGCGGAAACAAGCATAAGCAGTGTTGACCGCGGCAAATGAAAGTTGGTTAACAATCGCTCAACCACCCGGAACCGGAAACCCGGCGTGATAAATATATCCGTTTCACCGTAACCGGCGGTTAATCGGTCACTATGCTGCGCTGCAGATGCTTCCAAGGCGCGTAATGTCGTTGTACCGACCGCCATAATACGCCCTCCCCTTGCTTTAGCCTTTTCAATCGCCCGGACAGTTTCAACCGGAATCGTGTAACGCTCACAATGCATGACATGGTCTGTAATGTTATCCACGCGTACCGGTTGAAATGTCCCCGCACCAACATGCAAAGTGACATAAGCCATCTCTATGCCTTTAGCACGCAACCGATCGAGCAGCGCATCATCAAAATGCAGACCGGCTGTCGGCGCAGCAACAGCGCCAGGGTGCCTGGCATAAACCGTCTGATACCGCGCATCATCGGATGAACCCGCCTTCCGGCCGATATATGGCGGCAACGGCAAATGACCATACTGATCGAGCAGCATGTAAACCGGCAAATCATGGGCAAAATACAAGGTATAAAATGATGCATCCCTGCTCACAACCGCTACCGGTATGCACTCTTCCAGCAGCAATTTCCCACCGGGTTTTGGCGCATGGCTTGCTCGAATCACCGCCAGCACATGATGATCATCCAGCACGCGCTCGACCATCACTTCCACCTTGCCACCGGATTCTTTCTTGCCAAACAGGCGCGCCTTGATCACCCGCGTATCGTTAAAAACCATCACATCGCCCGGCTCTACATGACATTCAACGTCAACAAATTGCTCGTCAAGCAATCGGTTCCGAATACCATCCAGATATAACAACCGGCTACTGGCACGCTGCTGCGCCGGGTACTGCGCAATCAACTCGGACGGCAGATCAAAATCAAATTCCTGCGTTTTCATGCGCCCACTGTTTGTGCAACTCATTAAAAAACGCTGCATTATATACTGTTGAACCCGATTTATTGCATTGCCGCTTGAAGAAGCCAACAAATTCAGTGATAATGGCGGTCTTTCCGTATCAGGTAATAAACACACCTGAATACGATCAATAGGCCGAGGTGGCGGAATTGGTAGACGCACTGGATTCAAAATCCAGCGATGGTAACATCATGGGGGTTCGATCCCCCCCCTCGGCACCATATCATACTTACCCATACCATTTTCCTCCAAAAGCGTGAATGGAAGCGACTTTTGGGGAGTTCGATAACCCCGTTTTTTGCAGTATGCAGCGGTTCGCTAAAAGCCAGTTTCAGGGCGGCTCTTTTATGTTCCAACCTGTTGGAAGCCCAGAGTTTCTGCGGGTTTGAGAGAAACGTAAACGCAGTTCGATAGGTTTCGTCAAAAGAATGCAGTGGACGACCACATTTGGCGATTTTCTCATCCAGCACGATCTTCTCCTCTTCCAGTTTTCGGATTTTTTTCTCGTAAGCCGTGATCAGTGTTTCACTGTCCGTCTCCGTAATCCGGTCAAAAAACTGCTCCGTCTTACGCTCAATCATGATGATATCCCGGCGAATATGTTCGGCTTCCTGCTTGGCCGTTTCGTGTTTTGCATTCCACAAATCGGTAAAAATATCCGCCGCCAGAAAAAACAATTCCTTCGACGGTTTCATGTCACCGAGCAACTTTTCAAAATCACCTTCCACCTGTTCACGGCGAATGGATTTGCCGTACAGGTCGCACCGCGTCCCGTCATCATTCTTGCCGTGACACAGATAATAGGATAAAGCCCGCCAACACCGCGCGACCAGCAGGATGTCATGGGCGTACCGCAAGAGACACACGCCACAAAACCCCGTAGCGGAAAATCTTCATTAATGTCTTCACGCACCGGTGCCTTGGCCTGTCCGTTCAGGCGTTGCTGTATTTTCTGAAACGTTTCGAAACTAATCAGCGGTTCGTGGTGCCCCTTGACCAGATGAATACCCCATTCCGGCTTATCCAGATACCCGGCATAAAGGACATGAGTGAGAATATCCTTAACCCGTTGCAGATGCACTTCGCCTCTTTTATTCTTTGGAAAGTGCAGTGAATTCTCAAAAAACCGTTTTACTTCGCCTTGCGTTTCAAAATGCCCGGACGCAAAACTTTCCAAAGCCTCGGTAATCACTGACGCGCAGGGTTGATCGGGTACGAGTAATTTACCGTGCTTACCCACCTTGTCATAGCGATAACCGATGGGCGCATTAAACACGTTATAACCATTCATCATCCGCGCTCGCATTCGGTTATATACCTGCTCGGCATTTTTCTCGCGCTGATGGGCTGCAACAAAGGCTAATAAATGTTCGACCAAACGACTGTCGGAATCATCACCGAACTCAATCGACGGACTTTCCAGCTTACCACCCGCATCGTTAATTGCAGTACGTAAATGAATATGGGTCTCGATATTTCGCGCCAGACGGCTGATATCGTCAATAATAACAATCGGCTTATCGGCCTTGCGTTTCTACTTGTTTAGGACTGGAAACGCGGCAATAAATAACGGCCTGTTATGTCATGATCGGGGCTCCTTAATTGTTCTGACTGTTGCGATCTTTAGAATCTATCACGAGGTTTTGCCCTTGCAAAGATTTTCGGTTTTTCTCATCCACGGCCTGCTGTGGTCACGCTGATGAAGCTGTAGCAAATATCTTTCTTAAATGCGAGAAAATATTCCTACCATCAACACATTGAATACAAGAGTATGGTTAAAGCTGAGTTTTGGTATCTTCATGTCCCAAGATACGCATAATTTCAATAGCATCACCATCAATACGGTAATAAATGGAATGACTACCGTAGACGCTGCGGCGATATCCGGCGCAAATATGGTCAACCGCTTGCCAGAGACGCGGTGCTTCCACCAATTCCTGAAACCTCTGAATTAACCCGTCATAATATCGGTCGGCTTGTTCCAAGCCGAAAGTCAGGACACCATATTCATAAAGACGATCTAAATCTTCATCTGCTGTCTGGCTTAGCCTATAGCTTGCCATTATCTTTTAACCGTTTCTTTACAGCCTTTCTGATTTCGTCAGGGGTGCGATCGCTAAAACCGCTTCCTTCCGCTTTGATCAGTGCTTCACGAATGATCTCAATCTCGGAATTCCGGAACTGTTCCCGCCTTATCAAATCACGCAACAATTCGCTGTCATTGCCATAGTGACCACTGGCTATTTGCAATTTAATCCATTCTTCCTGCTGATCTGTCACGGTAATGGTTTTCTTAATCATTGCCATAGCGTTATACCTTTATAAAAATATACGATATTATCGTAATATATCGGATAATGCAGGTAAATAAAAGAAAAATTTATCCATCCCTTGATTGCTTGCATAAGTGTTCTAGCCGCTTTTATTGGGTGAAAATTTTAATAACACCCTCATGGAATGATTTTTTCTTCTGTCCCTGTAAAATTCAAGGATAAACCCTTCGGGTGTCTGCTGCGCATACATCCTTGAGTTTTACAGACACGACAGAATTTTTGCTCAGCATGAGGGTTAAGGAAAATTGTATTCAACGTTGAGGCTGTTTTCGGTGTTTGACCACGACCCAAATAGTCCCGCTTTTGGTTTCACCTGCAAAATGGACAATTACCGCGATATGCAAGCTGTGTTTTGTAATACAAAACGCTTGGCAAGGGAGACGTTCCGACACTACGTGTCTGCACTCTCCCGTTGCATCCCTCTCGCCGATGGTGTGTTTACGGGAACAACAATCCGTTCCAACCTTCACTACACCATCAAAACGTATCACCGTTTTATCACTCGCAAGGCTTGGAGATATGCTTTCTCCACCAGCACCGAACCATGCACAATCGTCTGTCCGATTGACCGCCAGTCAGGGGAGCATTCTGCGCTACCCCCGACACCCCCATGACTAACCCTATGCAGATTGGATGCGCATCAGAGATAATTTACCTACGATTCAAAATTTGAATCGTAGCCATCAATATCTCTTTAATAGCATGGTTTGTTTTTCAAAGGGGGATTATCGACAAAGCTATGTTTCTCCAATAGAATGATTTTGCTTTTGATATTCCCTCAATTTACGTTTTAACTGAAAATTACTTGCACAGTCCATTTTAATAATGCCGATAGAAAATAACTGCTTACTAAATATGGCATTACTAATTGAAAACAAAGGAAGAGAAAGGATAATATGTGGCATATTATATAAATAAATGCTCTCAGACACGCCCTTCGCTAGAAAATAAAATCATTTCTTTAAAAGAACAGAAGGTAAAGCTTAGCGATGTTGATAAAACAATACCAATTTCTCCATTCTTGAAATGGGCTGGGGGCAAACGCTGGCTTGTATCTAAATATCCAGATATTTTCCCTTCTAATTGTGAACGCTATATTGAACCTTTTTTAGGTGGTGGCGCAGTATTTTTTCATTTTCAACCTTGCAAGGCTGTGTTGGCGGATTTAAACAGCGAGCTGATTGAAACTTACAAGGCTTTAAAGAATGATTGGGAAGGTGTATGGCGCATAT
This sequence comes from Nitrosomonas sp., assembly GCA_020446045.1. Classification (GTDB taxonomy): domain Bacteria; phylum Pseudomonadota; class Gammaproteobacteria; order Burkholderiales; family Nitrosomonadaceae; genus Nitrosomonas. The sequence continues at coordinate 1,916 of JAGRFM010000004.1, read as the reverse complement.
TGAATAAGTACCAAAACAAACATTCAGTGGATTTCTACTATGATATTAGATCCAGATCATTTAATTCTAAATCAGAAAAGGCTGCCCAATTTATTTATTTAAACAGAACCTGCTGGAATGGCTTATATAGGGTAAATCAAAATGGTCAATTTAATGTTCCTATAGGAACAAAAGATTCCGTTATCATGGACACAGATAATTTTTCTTACATATCTCAGTTATTGCATGAAGCGGAATTAATAACTTCTGATTTTGAAAAAATAATTGACAATGCTAAAGAAGGCGATTTCATTTTTATTGACCCACCTTATACTGTAAAACATAATTTAAACGGGTTCATTAAATATAATAATAAGATATTTAGTTGGGATGACCAAATACGCTTGAGGCACTGTTCGACCAGAGCTGTGTCAAGAGGTGTGCAGTTAATAATAACAAATGCTAACCATCAATCTATTAAAGAACTTTATGATGGCTTGGGGGAGTTAATAGAAGTTAATCGGGCTAGTGTGATTGCCGGAAATGTAAAAGATAGGGGCGTTTGTAGTGAATTGGTAATTCGATGTGGAATAAGATGAATAGACAAATTTTATATTTTATCCAACACATACCATTGTTTGGCTCTGTTTTTGCTTTTCGATTTGCGGTACTTAGAAAAGCTTTCTCACAATTAATTTTTGTGTGGGTTCTTTCTTCTCTCCCTATTATTTTTACTATATTCGGGGCAGTTTTTTTTGAAGATAAGCCTTTCGATATGGCTTTATTAAGCACTTTGAATATAACTATATTATTTATATATACCGCCGCATTTTTAGCACCTGTGATTTGGTTATGCGTTGACAGAGTCATATATCCAAAAACACAGAAGGTCTTTCCGGGTATTAATTGGATCTTTTTAGTAGCTATTATCTTCTTAATATTTTCATCTGCTGCTTGGGGTTTTGGAAATTCGAAATTTAGTTCAGATGAATTTTCGCAGAAAATAACTCTAACAATTTATTTTTTATCAGTATATTTTTGGTTCTTGACAATAGCAGATAGTTGCAATGCTGAGTTTGATTTCGTCTCAAGTGCTCGTGAACAAGAAGATAGTTTTATCAATAAAGTAACGCGTGGATAAAGAAAGATGCCAGAAAATTCTAAAATTGAAATTAATGTCCTTAAGGCTAAACAGCCTATTGGTGAATTTTTTGTAGCATCAATGAAACCAAATGAATTAGTGGATATTTCCTATGCAGACATTCGTAGGATTGAAGAAAGAGATATTGAGAAACATCTTGGAATTCAAAGACCTTTAAATAAAACCAGAGTCAAACAGATAAAAGAATATATTCAAGGAAGGGATGCTACATTTCCAACTTCTATTATTTTAGCGGTTGATGAGAAATGCGCAGAATATAATGAAGAAAGTCAGCTATTAACCCTTTATCCATATGTTGCTGATGAAGAAAATAGCGAAGAATCAATTGATTTTAAAAAAATTGCAAAAGTTTTGGATGGGCAACATAGAATTGCTGGTTTTTTAGATGATAATGATAACTATAGCTTTGATATCGACAGAGTTTTTGAATTGAACGTTTCTATTTTTGTTGGTATTGACGTTTCAGAACAAGCTAACATCTTTGCTACCGTAAATTTAGCACAAACCAAAGTGAATAAAAGCTTGGTTTATGACCTTGAAGAATTGTCAAAAATTCGTAGCCCCCATAAAACCTGTCATTTTATTGCTGTGGCACTTGATGCGGATGAAAAAAGTCCTCTACATGAAAGGATTAAACGCTTAGGTGTCGCAACTGTCTCGCGTCAACTATCTTGTCCGGTTTGGCGACAATTATGATGGCCGGTTGAGTTTGTTTTTATGATGTCATGTTTTTTTCTGGTTTTTCCTCCTGTAACTTTCACTGTCGATTTCAATA